>NZ_LR738849.1:2415000-2615000 GCF_902702915.1 Desulfovibrio sp. 86
GGCTGAAGGACACATTGTCCGCCACCGAAAGCCAGGGAAACAGGGTGGGCTTCTGAAACACCATGCCCCTGTTGGGATCAGTCCCCTGAATGCCCGCGCCGCCCAGGGTTATGGAGCCGGTGGTGGGCGCAATGAGCCCGGCGATGAGCCGCAGGATGGTGGACTTGCCGCAGCCGCTGGGCCCCACGATGCTGACGAATTCGCCGGGGCTGAAGGTGATGTTGATGTCCTCAAGGGCGTTGGTCACTTCCGCCGTGTCCGCGCGGACGAAACTCTTGGATACATGCTGTAAGCGTAAATAGTTGTTTGTGCTCATGACTTACTCCTGCACCATGCCCACCTGCCAGCGCAGGACGCGTTTTTTGATAAGGGCCAGGGCCAGATTGACCAGAACGAAAATGATGCAGATCAGCACAATGGCCGCGTACAGCTTGCCGTAGAAGGCCCAGCTTTTTTGCCAGGTGATGTACCAGCCGAGGCCGGATTCCACGCCGATCATTTCCGCAACAAGCAGGGCCGTGCAGGCCGAACTCATGCCCTGCGTGAGTCCCTGAAAGATACTGGGCAGGGCAAAGGGCAAGGCCACACGGAATACCAGCTGGCGACCTCTGGCCCCCAGCGTGCGCGCGGCCTCAAAATAGGATTTGTCGATATTTGTGATGCCCGTGAGCGTGGCGATGGTCACCGAATACCAGACCCCCAGCGCGATGATGAACACGCTGCCCTTGAACAGCGACGCTGCCAGCACCATGACCACCGGAAGCCACGTGGCCGAGGGAATGGCTCCCAGCAATTTTATGAAGGGGGCAATCCAGTAATTGATGCGGCGGTTGTAGCCACAGGCAATGCCTGTGGCCAGTCCCAGCCCCGCGCCGGTGAAATAGCCCGTGCCGAGCAGGATGAGCGAGTTCAGCGAACACTCCAGCAAATACTGCCAGTCTTCCAGCATGGCGCACAGCACCTGATCCACCCATGGGAAAAAGGGCAGCATGAGCGAGCCTGTCTTGAGGGTGAGGTAGTCGTACCCGGCAAGCAGGATGAACACGAAACTGTAAAACGGCGCTTTATAGCGCAGAGCGTCAAAAACGCTCCGCCGGAAAAGGGCCGCGATAAAGGCCGCGCCCAGAGCCGTCATGAGCAGGCCGATGAAAACAACGTATGTCCCGGTGGACGTATTGCCTTTCAGGTTGGGGATATACAGATATTCGGCAAGGGCCAGCGCGCCCATGAGCAATGGACTGGCGCAGATGACGTAATCCAGAACCACTTGCCGGGGCGTGCGCGGGGCGCGCTCAAGTTCCAGCAGTTGTTCTCTGGTGAGCGGCATGGGCGCCTGGGCGCTTTCCTTTGGCGTGGAGATGCTCATTGAAAACTTCCTTAACAGTATTTTTCAGACATGTGGCGCGGGGTGGCCTCCCACGTCGTGCCCTGACCCCTGTGGCGCAGAGAGCGGGCAAAAGCAGTGCCAGATCGGCCGCCTGATGCCATTTCGCGACAAAAAGCGGCGGCAGCCGCCGGAAAACCGGCATATTGCGCAGTGGGGCATGTTTCGCATGCGCTGCTGGCGTGCCCCTCTTCTTGCCGCCACGACAAGCACGAAAAAACTCCCGATGCCGAAAGGCAAAGGGAGCGATGTGATACGGGTGCGCTGTATAAAAAGTGAAAGTACAGAGTCCTTCACGCCCATATGGGGCTTGAAGGGCTACTGTCGGGTATCTGTCAGCCGATGCGCGGGAAGGTCTCCAGCCTGGAGACCGTGGGGCAGTCATGCTCCCCCTCCCGCCAACAGATAGGGGACATGTTGGACGGACTGGTATGCAAACATGGAATTTCCGCTGTTAGTTTTCGCAGGGAATACATGGCAATGCACAATTATGGCTGCAAGTAATGGTATAACATTGCCACATGCCAACGTAATTGTCCACTGCCCGCCACATTGCATACGGGAGTACTTTGTTTTTACGGGAAAAACACGCCCGGCTGGCGCGCTTTAGTATGCAGATTGGATTTGAGCACGCTTCACTTGAGAAATTTTTCGGATTATTCGTGGGGTGCGACATAAAGGACATGGGGGCGTAATAGTGTAATGCCCCCTCATGGATCAAGCGGTCATTAAGGGAGAATTCTCCCGGTTGTTACCAGGCTGCTGCACGCATTGTGGGGGGCCAGTCAAGCGGCGAGTGCAGGTCCGTGGTGGTAATGAGTTCTATCCAGTCAGAAAGCGTGTGGGCCAGGGGCTCAAGGCTTACGGCCATTCGCGTAGCCAAAAGAGTTCTTCCTTCATGTCGTTTTTATGCCGGAGAGCAGCCCGCACGCGGCGTAGCCCCAAAACGGCTGCTCCATTTTAGAGCAATTTAACTTTTACATTGCGCTGACGGCTGCGTGAGCAGACGTTCGTTACGGAGGCGTAAGCGCAGTTTGTCTGCGCGGTTAACGCCAGAGTGAGCGTGCCTTAAACTTTGAGAATGTATATTTTCAAAGTTTATCTGCTCTAGAGCAATTTCAGAGTAAAACTGTCCTATTATGAAATCATTTTCTTGCTAATGTTGACCCTGATTACTGCCAATAGTCATTTGCCATGCAGCGGAGGTCTGCCACATAAAAATGCGGCTCAAATTTGAAACAGTCTTAAAAATGAAAAGACTTTTAAATAAAAAGATATGTTATTTAAGCGTGTTAACTATGGAATGGTTTTTGTACTTCGTGGGTAACCCTATTCACCTTTTATCAGAGGGAGAACCCATGAAAAAAACAACTCTGCTCAAGAAACTGCTCAAGGACAAAGAAATCTTGCTCGCTCCGGGCGCATACGATGTGCTCAGCGGAAAAATTATTGAAAAGTCCGGATTTAAGGCCGTGTACATGACAGGATACGGAACTTCGGCCAGCGTATTGGGGCAACCCGATGTGGGGTTGCTGACCATGAGCGAAATGGTGGAACGCGCCCGCAACCTGGCTGAAGCTGTGGACGTTCCAGTGTTGGCCGACGGCGATACCGGCTATGGCAATCCACTTAATGTCATCCGTACTGTGCGGGAATATGAGAAGGCTGGCGTCTGCGCCATTCAGCTTGAAGATCAGGTGTTCCCCAAGCGTTGCGGGCATATGCTCGGCCGCAAGGTTATTCCCAAGGACGAGATGGTGCAGAAAATCAAGGCGGCCGTTGATACTCGCCGGGATGATGACTTTGTAATAATTGCCCGTACAGACGCTCGCACCGATCACGGGCTTGAAGAAGCGCTGGAACGCGGCAAGGCTTACGAGGAGGCCGGAGCGGATCTGCTGTTCATTGAATCACCTGAAAGTATTGAAGAAATGCGTCTCATCAATAAGGCTTTTCCAAATACGCCCACGCTCGCAAACATGCTGGAAGGTGGACGCACCCCCATTCCTCCCGCCCACGAACTGGAGGCGATGGGGTTCGGCATCGCCATTTACTGCACTGGCCCGCTTTATGCGGCGGCCCTGGCCGTGCGGCAGTATATGGATCATCTCAAGAGCCAAAAGACCACATCCGATTTCATGGATCATCTGATTGCGTTCCCCGAGTTCAACTCATTCATCGGACTTGATGAATACAACGCTCGCGGCAAGAAATACGACGTT
Organism: Desulfovibrio sp. 86; assembly: GCF_902702915.1. Classification (NCBI taxonomy): domain Bacteria; kingdom Pseudomonadati; phylum Thermodesulfobacteriota; class Desulfovibrionia; order Desulfovibrionales; family Desulfovibrionaceae; genus Desulfovibrio; species Desulfovibrio sp. 86. The sequence goes on from NZ_LR738849.1 coordinate 2,418,607, forward strand.
AAATAACGCCTGTAGCCAGAGGCTTCCGGGCGTTTGCGGGTCTGGAAGCCTCTGGCGCAGTTGGAGGATCTTCATATGAAAATTGAAGTAAAGCCGGGCATGAGCAGATATCGTTGGGTAGTCATGACGCTGATATTCGTCGTTTACACGGTGGCCCATGCGGACCGTGCCAACATTGGCTTTGCCCTGCCCTATATTCAGGAAGAATTCCATATCAATAACACAATGGCCGGGCTCCTGGTGAGCCTGTTTTTTGGCGGCTATGCTGTTGCTCAGATTCCAGCGGGCTATCTTACCGGAAAGATCGGCGTTCGCAGGGCCTATACTATGGGCATGCTTTTTACCTCGCTCTGCACCGGCCTGATGGGGGTAGTGGATTCCATAATCCACCTGAAAATCCTGCGTACGCTGGTGGGCGTGAGCGAAGCGCCCGTCGTCATCGGCTCCACGGTAACCATCAACAACTGGTTTCCCGCCAAGGAAAAGGGAACGGCCACAGGCCTGTTTTTGGCGGCTTCCAAGTGCGGGCCGCTTGTGGTGCCCCCCATTTGTGCCTGGATCATCCTGAATTACGATTGGCGGCACATTTTTTTGTTTTTTGCCCTTCCGGGAGCCGTACTGGCCATCCTCTGGTACATCATGGTTCCCAACCATCCGGAGCAGAGCAGCCATGTGCGGCAGGGGGAGCTGGACTACATCAACGAAACCTCCACGGCTGCTTCGGAGAAGAAGCAAGCCAGACGGCCTTTCCGCTATTGCTGGGCGGACAAGCTGCTACGCACAAAAAAAGTGGAGGAACTGCACTCATCCAAAGAGGTTTTTCGTTGCTGGGATATTTATGGAGCGGCTTTCGGGTATTTCTTTAATGTGGGCACGGTGGGCGTGCTTATGTCGTGGCTGCCCAAATATCTTTTGCAGGAACGCCACATGGCCATCATGAGCTCGGCCATTGTGGCCATGGCGCCGTTTGCCGGGACGGTGGCCGGAAATGTCATCGGCGGCTGGATTTCAGACAGATTTTTTGCGGAACGGCGCAAGCCCTTCATGATCATAAGCGCAGTGTGCACCATCATCACCATGTCTTTGCTGGTGCATGCGCCTGAAGACTTGACGCTGCTGTCTGCGCTGTTCTTTATCATGGGCCTGCTTCTTGCGCTGGGCTATTCATGCTATTCGGTCTATGCCATGGGTCGGGCGGACAAAGCCACCTACCCCATCGCCTACAGTGTCATCAACATGGGCGGACAGCTTGGCGGCATGGTCATGCCGCTTGTGGTAGGCATTATTCTGGATTTCGGAAGCTGGAATGCGGTGTTCGCCTCGCTGGCTGGCGGCGCGCTTCTCTGCCTGCTTTTTGTGCTCACCATCGTGGAGCCTCTGCCAAGAGGGGCCTCAATGGAATAGGGCCGCCTGACAAAAAAGCCCTTTGTACGGGGCCGCCCCGGCTACCAGGCCGGTTTGGGCGGCTCCGGACAGAACTGGCTGTCGTGTTTACTTTTTCTTGACGTTATTGAATGGGATGATGAATGTAAGCAGTATCTCCAACGCATATAACCCGCCCCAGGGTGCTGGAAACTCATGGCTTACTCAAAAGAAAAACATATCAGTCTTTGTGGCGACGACCCAAGGGAACCATACCGCATAGGTCTTGTGGCTCCCTATGGCAATCTCACCCCGATTTTCAAGCGCGTGTCCTCGACGCTGCCTGTACGGCTCAATATCCGTATGGGCGTCGCTCTGGAGGAAGCAGTAAGCGCGGCGGAAGAACTGTTTGCCACCACGCCAAAGGAAAATCAGCCGGAAGTTTTATGCAGTCGGGGCGGCACCGCCGACTATCTGCGCCTGCGCCTTGGGGTTCCCGTTGTTTCCATCGACACCACGGCCCTTGATCTCTTGCGCACACTGTTGCCCTTTGCGGGCAAGATACGCCGTGTGGCTTTTTTTCACTACCAATGCCCCATGCCTGAAGTGCAGACCGTTGCCACCGCGTTGGGGATGGAAATCCGCGAGTATTTCTTCACCACGCGCACGGAGCACGAGGCGCGCATGCTTGAAGCTACGGTGGCGGGAGCGGAACTGGCGGTGGGTGGCATTTTGGTGTCCGAGATGCGCAGCCGTCACAACGTGGACAGCATTGTGCTTGAAGCGGGTGAAGACGCCATATCCCGCAGCCTTGAAGCGGCCATGACGCTTGTACAGGTGCGCCGTGAAGAATTGCAGCGCCACGCGCGTTCAATGACCATCCTGAACACCATTACGGAAGGCATCATGGTGACGGATGGGGAAAACAGACTTGAAGTGATCAATCCCATGGCCGCCTCGCTGTTAAGGCTGAACCCCGAAAAAGTGATTGGTCGTGACTCCCGCGATGTGGTGCCCAATACCCGCACCTGGGAGGTGCTGCAAAGCGGGCAGCCCGAACTGAACGAAGTTCAGGACATCGGCGGGCTGAACATCGTGACCAGTCGCGTTCCCATTCGTGTGAATGGGCACACGGTGGGGGTGGTTTGCACCTTCGCCGCCGAAGACCGCATTCGGCAGGCCGAGCAGCGGCTGCGCAAACGTGGCGGAAAAGGGTTTTGCGCCCGGTATGCGCTGGATGACATCCTTACCGAAAACCAGAGTCTCCGGCTGCTCAAGCAACTGGCGGCTGAATATGCAGGAACGGACGCTTCGGTTCTCATTCAGGGGGAATCCGGCACGGGCAAGGAACTGTTCGCTCAGGGAATCCACAATGCCAGCGGCCGGGGCAACGGGCCTTTTGTGGCCATCAATTGCGCCGCCATAGCGCCGAGCCTGCTGGAAAGCGAACTGTTCGGCTACGCGGAAGGCGCGTTCACCAGCGCCCAGCGCAAAGGCAAACCTGGGGTTTTTGAACTGGCGCACAGGGGGACCCTGTTTCTGGACGAGATAAGCGAGATTCCGTTTTCGCTTCAGGCAAAGCTTCTGCGGGTGTTGCAGGAGCGCGAGGTCGTTCGGGTCGGAGGGATTTCTGTCATTCCCGTTGATGTGCGCGTGGTGTGCGCCACCAACAAACCCTTGTTGCAGCACGTGCGTTCCGGGCAGTTCAGGGCGGATCTTTACTACCGCTGCAATGTGCTGCCCCTGAGCGTTCCGCCGCTCCGGGAACGGGGAAGGGACGTGTATCTGCTGTTCTGCGCCATGCTCCGCAAGCACGGCGGCAGGTTTGGCGACCTTGCGCCAAAGGATTTGCAACAGATGGACGGCGGGCTTCTGGCCAGCTACCCCTGGCCCGGCAACGTGCGCGAGCTGATCAACATTGTGAACAGATTCATGCTTGCAGCGGGGCTTTTCCCTGACAGAACAGGGGAACAGCTTATCCAGGACGTTTTTGTTCGGGAGGAGTGGGCTGACATGGCCTGGGAAGAACGGCGGCATGGGCATGGCCTGCTCAAAGACAGGGTGCGCATGTTTGAGGCGGACACCATACGTCATGAAATGGCGCTTTGCGACAACGACCCCGCCAGGGTCATCAACCGGTTGGGCATTTCCAAGGCAAGTTTGTGGCGCAAATTGCGGTGCCGGGACGCCACATTGCCGGAGCAGGGAGAGTAGTTCGCCCGTCGCGCTGTTAGAGAGATGGCTCCGGGCATTTCACTGATATGCGGGGGCGAATTTCCTCCATGACCGGAGGAAAACAACCTTAACAAGGCCGTTTTGTTAATGGGGCAATATATGCTTGATGCAGGAGCTGACACCCTATTTCAGGCACGAGGCCATGAGCGTAATGCCAAACGCGCCAGTGCTCGCGCTGGGCGTTAGAGCATTTTACCTTTGAAAAAGTGTAAATGCTCTAACGCTGTACGAAAGTACAGCGCGCCACAACGTGGCGTGGATTCAGCCGAGCTTGAGCCGTTGCGACGAAGGAAGCCCCGGATGCTGAACCCCCGGATGCTGAATCCAGTGGTGCAAAAGCGCGCCGAAGCTTTGGATCGTTCAGGCGGCGGCTGGGTCAGACGGGCTGCGTTTATGCTGTCTGGCCGGGCAGCCGCAGCATGCCCTCGCGGATGATAAAGGCGATCACAGCCTCAATGCCGGCCCCGGAAAGCATTTCGGTCAGCACATAGGGGCGTTCGCCGCGCATGCGGCGGGTGTCCCGCTCCATCACGTCCAGCGAGGCATGCACCATGGGCGCGAGGTCTACCTTGTTGATAACGAGCAGGTCGGACTTGGTGATGCCGGGGCCCCCCTTGCGCGGGATTTTATCGCCGCCGCTTACGTCAATGACATAGATGGTAAGGTCGGCCAGTTCCGGGCTGAACGTCGCTGACAGGTTGTCCCCGCCGCTTTCCACCAGCACCAGTTCAAGGCCGGGATGACGCTCCTGAAGCTCCTCAATGGCCTGAATGTTCATTGAGGCGTCTTCGCGGATGGCGGTGTGCGGGCAGCCGCCCGTTTCAACGCCGATGATGCGGTCGGCTTCAAGGGCGTTGTGGCGCAGCAGAAATTCCGCATCTTCGCGGGTGTATATGTCATTGGTGACAACGGCCATATTGTAGTGCTTGCGAAGGCGCAGGCACAGGTGGCGCAAGAGGGCCGTTTTGCCGGAACCCACAGGGCCGCCAACGCCCACTCGCAGGCAGGGTCTATTGGTCATGACGTTCAACTCCTGAAAAGTCGGGTATATTGTCGTTCGTGTCCGGCGCTGCACAGGGCAAGGCCGGGGAGGCTGGAGCCGATGTCCGCATCGGGCAGGGCCGCTGCCTGAGCCACCAGTTGCGGCACGGCAGGCATGAACTCCAGCAACAGTTTTTGCGCGGTGGTCTGGCCCAGGGGCACGGTTTTGCAGGCCACTGCCACCTGATTTTGCAGCCAGCTCCACACATAGGCGCAGGCCGCGTCCAACCCGGCGCGCTGCTGCGCGGCAGCATCACAACACGGTTCCATGCGGCGCGCGTGCCGGTCGAGCATGACGGCGGCAACCGCAAAACAGGCCGTGTACCCCGCAGCGTCAGGCAGCGGCCAGGCAGGCAGCATGTTCTGATCGTGCAAAATACGGCGCAGGGCGCGCCCCATCTGGATTTCTTCCTGCCACAGTTCGCGGCTTTCGCGCCCGGCAAGCATAAGGGCGTTCCAGCGGGCCAGCGCATCGGCATCCGCACGGCACGCTGCCGCGTGCATACGCAGCAGAAGAGGCAGATCGTTGCGCGCAAAGCCCAGCTGCAGCACGCCCCAAAGCCAGCGGCGCACGCCTTCCGCAGTGCCTGCATGCCCTTGCTCCACGGCGGCGGCAAGGCCCTGCGACCAGGCAAAACCGCCAACAGGCAGGGACTGCCCCGCCAGATAGAGCAGGGCTGTCAGACCAAGGTGCGGCCCGTGCCCTGCCGTGGGGGTACAGCCCCGGCCATCATGCGGCCCGGCCTGGCCTGAGAAATCTTCCGCCTGCTCCTGTCCCTGCCCCTGCGTTGCGCACTGTTGCACAGGGCAGGTTCCGCTTGCCAACGCCCTTGCAGGAAGCGGCGGATCGGAGGCCAGATCCGTCACAAGTCCAGCCGCCAGTTCAGCCATGACTGTGCCCGTGCCCGCCATAGGCGCCGCCTTCGGGCACAAAGGGCAGATTTTCGCGGCGCAGACGCAGTCCCAGATTTTCCGCCAGTTCTTCAAGCACGTGGTCGGGCATAAAGCGCAGCCACTTGTGCCCAAGCTGCATGGCGGCGTGGCGGTTGCCAAGGTGATAGCAGGCGCGGGCCAGAGTTTCCCAGTTGGGGGCAATGCCGGTCACCACAGGTTCCGCGCGATTGCGCACAATTGCCAGCACATCCCCGGCGCGCAGAATATCGCCCTCGCGCAGAACCTGCCCGCGCGTGAGAAACAGGCCTGCGTCTTCGCCGCTGTCCAGCCGCAGCCGCTGACGGCATTTGCCGCGCTGCTCCCAGGTCAGTGTGAGCGTGGCCGTAGGCTCCAGATTAATGCGCTGCCCCATGTTTTCGGTAAATTCCAGCATGGCCGCTCCTTCAAATTGCATCTATTTACAAGAGTTGAACCAGCCCAGGGCTTCTTTGAACGTTATAGCTAGAGCATTTTAACTTTGAAAAAGTGTAAATGCTCTAACGCGGTACGAAAGTACAGCGCGCCACAACGTGGCGTGGATTCAGCCGCAAAGCGCATTTTTCGGCTGAATGAAAACTTTGAAATGTGAAACATTTCAAAGTTAATCTGCTCTAGAACAAAAAATACCGTTGCGCCAGCGGCAGCACTTCCGCCGGAGCGCAGGTGAGTATTTCGCCGTCAGCGCGGACTTCATACGTTTGCGGGTTCACGAAAATGGCCGGAGTGGCGCTGTTGAGCAAAAGGTCGCTCTTGCACAGGGTGCGCGTACCCCGGCATGAGGAAAGCCCGCGCAGCACCCCCAGTTCCCGCAGCCGCCCTTCGCCGCCGTTTTCCATAAAGGCGCGCGAAACAAAGCTCAGGCTGGAGGCAGCCGCAGCCTGACCCAATGCGCCGAACATGGGCCGGTAGTGCATGGGCTGCGGCGTGGGGATGGAGGCGTTGGCATCGCCCATGGGTGCGGCGGCAATCTGCCCGCCCTTGATGACCAGCGAGGGCTTGACCCCAAAGAAGGCGGGTTTCCACAACACGAGGTCGGCCAGAAGGCCGGGGGCCACAGCGCCGATGGCGTGGGAAAGGCCGTGGGTCACAGCGGGATTGCAGGTGTACTTGGCCAGATACCGGCGTACGCGGAAGTTGTCGTTGCCGCGCCCGTGGTCTTCGGGCAGGGGGCCGCGCTGCACCTTCATCTTGTGGGCGGTCTGCCATGCGCGGGTGATGACCTCGCCCACGCGGCCCATGGCCTGCGAGTCGGAAGAAATCATGGAAATCACGCCCATATCCTGCAGGATATCCTCTGCGGCAATGGTCTCGCGCCGGATGCGCGAATCGGCAAAGGCCGCGTCTTCCGGCAGGGAGGGGTTGAGATGGTGGCAAACCATGAGCATGTCCAGATGTTCGTCCACGGTATTCACCGTGTAGGGCCGGGTGGGATTGGTGGACGAAGGCAGCACGTTGGGCAGGGAGCAGGCACGCAGGATGTCGGGCGCGTGACCGCCACCCGCGCCTTCCGTGTGGTAGGTGTGGATGGTGCGGCCACAGAACGCGGCCAGCGTGTCTTCCACAAAGCCCGCCTCATTGAGCGTGTCGGTATGGATGGCGACCTGCACATCGTATTCGTCAGCCACGGTAAGGCAGGTGTCGATGGCGGCCGGGGTGGTGCCCCAGTCTTCGTGCAGTTTCAGGCCGCAAGCGCCCGCCTCGAGCTGCTCGCGCAGGGCTTCGGGCATGGCGGCATTGCCCTTGCCCAGAAAGCCAAAATTCATGGGCAGCGCGTCTGTGGCGGCCAGCATGCGCTCCAGATGCCAGGGGCCGGGAGTGCAGGTGGTGGCGTTGGTGCCCGTGGCCGGGCCTGTGCCTCCCCCAAGCATGGTGGTGATGCCGCTGGCAAGGGCTTCTTCCACCTGCTGCGGGCAGATAAAATGGATGTGCGAATCCATGCCGCCAGCGGTGAGCAGGCAGCCTTCACCAGCGATAACCTCCGTGCCGGGGCCGATGATCACGTCCACATGGGGCTGCACATCGGGGTTGCCCGCCTTGCCGATGGCGGCGATGCGGCCATGGCGTATGCCAAGATCGGCCTTGATGATGCCGAGAGCCGCATCCATGATGACGGCATTGGTGATGACGGTGTCCATAGCGCCGTCAGCATTGCTGATCTGGCTCTGGCCCATGCCGTCGCGAATGACCTTGCCGCCGCCAAAGCAGACTTCATCGCCATAAACGGTGTGGTCGCGCTCAATTTCGATCCACAGTTCCGTGTCCGCAAGGCGGATTCGGTCGCCCGTGGTGGGGCCGTACAGTTCGGCATACTGGCTTCTGGGGATGCGGATCATGCTTTTTCCTCCCTGGGGGCTTCGGCATCAAGCGCCCCCATGATCTGGGCGCGAAAGCCAAACACGCGGCGGGCTCCGGCGTAAGGCACAAGACGGACTTCGCGTTTCTGCCCCGGCTCAAAGCGCACGGCTGTTCCGGCGGGTATGTCGAGCCGCATGCCGCGCGCGGATTCGCGGGCAAAGGTCAGGGCCGGGTTTACTTCAAAGAAATGGTAGTGCGAACCCACCTGAATGGGCCTGTCGCCGGTATTGGAAACTTCCAGCACCACCTCGTGCCCTTTTGAAAGTGCGTTGAGGGTTATGTCGCCCTCTGCCATATGAATTTCACCGGGAATCATGCGCCCCCCTTGCGTGTTCATGCGGGTTGCCGTGGCAGCCCTGATTACAAAATGGGATCGTGCACGGTCACAAGCTTGGTGCCGTCAGGAAAGGTGGCCTCCACCTGCACTTCGTGGATCATCTCGGGCACGCCGTCCATGACGTCCTCACGCGTGAGCAGGTTGCGGCACGAACCCATGAGTTCGGCCACGCTTTGCCCGTCGCGCGCACCCTCAAGCACGGCCAGGCTGATGTAGGCCACGGCCTCGGGGTAATTGAGCCTGAGGCCGCGAGCCCTGCGCCTTTCCGCCAGCAGCCCGGCAGTGAAAAGCAGCAGCTTGTCTTTTTCTCTGGGCAAAAGTTCCATGATGCCTCCAGTGTACGCGGCACGCCGCACTAATTTCGTCAAACAGTAAAACAGTGTGCTCGCAGCTTGGCTGCAAAGTCCTCCAGACCGGATTACTTTTGAAATGCTTCACATTTCAATTTGTCATTCTGTCGAAAAATCGCATTTTCGGCAGAATCCAAGCCACGTTGTGGCGCGCTGCACGTGAGTGCAGCGTTAGGGCATTTTAACGTATTTCAAAAGCAAAATGCCCTAAAAAGCTCCGTGCCAGATGCGCGGCATGTGCGGCGGGCACCCGGTCAGCGCGGGCCGCAGCATATTCCAGGCCGTCAGCAGCAGGTTGCGCGCTTCTTCCATATCCGGCCCCAGATAACGCACCACAAGCGCCTCGCCGCGCACGGTGGCTCCGGCCCGTTCCCTCATGTGGGCGGACAGGGGAGCGGGCATGGCCTGAACGGAACTGTCGCCAACGGCATGGCTTTGCCCGCGAGGCGCAGCACCAGGAGTGCCATCTGGAGTGCCGCCAGGAGTGTCATCAGGCGCGGCATCAAAATCGCGGCAGGGCGAGATCCTGTCTTGCAGGGCGGCGCAGCATGCTTCCAGCGCGGCGAGGTCTTGCCCGTCATCCGCTCCGCGTCCCACGGCAAAGAGGGTGGCGGAAACCGCCTGACCTCGCAGACCGCAGGCACATTCTTGCAGGGCGCCGCCGCCTTCAAAGCGCAGCACCTCATGCAGCAGGGGCAGACCTTCGCGGGTGAGGATGAGGCTCTGGCGCACGCTGCCGTGGGTAAAACGTTCATTGGCGGCAGGGCGGCCAAGGCAGATCATTTCCCAGCCAATGCAGGCGCTGGCATTGTCCAGCTCCACCGATGTGCGCATTTCGGCCCGCGCGCCGTCATAGATGATGGTTTCACGCGGCAGCCATTCCAGCATGCCGCCGGTAACGGCAAGGTCTGAGGTCTGGCGTTGGGGCACGTTGTGCGTATCCGCCGCGTAGAATTTGGAGGCCGAGGGCGCGGTGATCAGTGCGTGCGCGCCTTGCTCCAGCCGCACGGCAAGGCTCAGGTCGTCGCCGCTCACAAGGCCGCCAGGCGGATGCAGCAGGCAGCAGTGGCAGGGTCGGGAAGCCTGCGCCCGGCCCGGCGCATTCGTGGGTGCCGCTTCGGGATAGAATGGCTGCTGCACACGCAAAGGCCCGCTGAACTGCATTTTTGCCAGCGTGGTACGCCCCTGCCGCACCGCAAAATCCAGCTCCATGCGTGCGCTCCAGCGCCGGTCAGGCGTAAAGCAGTGACCGTGGAGATTGTCGGCAGGGTTTGCGGTGGCGGCAGACATGCAGTTACTCCTGGATTCCCCAGTGAGAATCAGACGCTCAGAAAGGCTTTGACAGTGGCATCGTCCAGGCCGCGCATGTCGCCCTGGGAAACGATGTGGCCGCGATCCATAATCATGTAGGTATCCGCCATGCGGCGGGCAAAAGGCACTTTTTGTTCCACCAGCAGCACGGTGAGGCCCATTTCTTCGTTGAGTCTGCCAATGGTTGTGGCGATGTCGCGCACAATATTGGGCTGGATGCCCTCGGTTGGTTCGTCCAGAATGAGCAGGCGCGGCTCCAGCGCAAGTGCCCGTGCAATGGCAAGTTGCTGCTGCTGGCCGCCGGAAAGATCGCCGCCTCTCCTATGCATCATTTCGCCCAGCACGGGGAAAAAGTCAAAGATGAACGGAGGAATGGCCCTGGCCTTATCCTTGCGCATGGGCAACGAGAGCTCCATATTTTCGCGCACGGTCAGCAAGGGGAAGATTTGGCGGCCCTGCGGCACATAACCGATGCCCAGGGCTGCCCGTTGCTCCACAGGCAGAGGAAGCAAGTCCGTTCCTTCAAGGAAAATATGGCCGGAGCGTGCGGGCAGCACGCCCATGATGCACTGGAGCAGCGTGGTTTTGCCCACGCCGTTACGCCCCATGAGGCAGGCGCACGAACCGGCCTTCAACGTAAGGTTGACGTCGCGCAGGATGTGGCTTTCGCCATAAAACTGGTTAAGATCTGTGATATGCAGCATTACGCTCCTCCTGGAGCATGGGGCTCGAAAATTGGCTGTTTGCAGCGGCTGTCCACCCAGGATTGGCCGGCGGCTGACCAGGGGGCCAGACAGAGCAACCTGCTGGAAATCTGCATCTAGGCAGCACCCAGCGGTTCACCCAGATAGGCCTCCACCACGGCGGGGTGGTTCTGCATCTCGTCCATGGTGCCCTCGGCCAGCACGCTGCCCTGATGCAGCACCGTGACCCTGTGGGCAATGGCCCGCACAAATTCCATGTCGTGCTCCACCACCATGATGCTCTGTTCGCCTTCAAGGTCGTGCAGCAGATCGATGGTGCGGTCCATTTCTTCAGGCGTCATGCCCGCAACGGGTTCGTCCAGCAGCAGAAGCTGCGGTTTCTGCATGAGCAGCATGCCGATTTCAAGCCACTGCTTCTGCCCGTGCGAGAGCTTGCCTGCCTGCAAACGGGCCAGTTCCGTCAGACGGATGCGGTGCAGCACTTCTTCAATAAAGACTTTGTCGTCGGCAGAGAGCCGCGCGCGGAACGTGGGCCATACCCTTTTGTCGCCAGCCAGGGCCAGTTCCAGATTTTGCAGCACGCTCAGGGCCTCGAACACCGAGGGCTTCTGGAACTTGCGGCCAATGCCGGCCTGGGCGATGGCGACCTCATCCATCTGCAGCAGGTTGCAGGTGCGGCCAAACCATGCGGAGCCGGCGTCAGGCCGGGTTTTTCCGGTGATCACGTCCATCATGGTGGTCTTGCCCGCGCCGTTGGGGCCGATAACGCAGCGCAGCTCGCCCTTGTCCACATAGAAGGTCAGGTCATTGAGCGCCTTGAAGCCGTCAAAGCTCACGCTGATTTTTTCCATGTACAGCGCGATGTCCGGCTTGGACATCATGTGGCGCGGGGGCCGGGCGCGCAGCTTCAGGGGGCGCTTGTCAAAGGGGGGGTGCGTTTCTTCGTAGACGCGGGCAGCTTCGGCCACGTCATCGAGGCTGCGCCCGTGCAAAATATCCTGCTGGGTCTTCATGCTGCGGCTCCTTCTTTGGCGGAATCGGCGGGGGAACCTGGCGTTGCGCGGTTGCGCCACTGCTCGGGCAAACCCGCCAGACCCTGGGGCAGGAAGACAGTCACCAGCACAAACATGCCGCCAAGGGCAAACAGCCATGCTTCGGGCATGACCGCCGTAAACCACGTTTTGAAGGCATTGACGGCAAAAGCGCCAAGCACCGCGCCATAGAGTCGCCCACGGCCCCCCAGCGCCACCCAGACCACAATTTCAATGGAATTGAGGGGAGAAAATTCGCCGGGGTTGATGATGCCCACCTGCGGCACATACAGAGCGCCGCCAATGCCCGCCAAAACGGCGGAAAGCGTGAACACCGCCACCTGATACCGCTCCACCCTGTAGCCGATAAAACGCACGCGGCTTTCCGCATCACGCACGGCCACGCACACGCGCCCAAGGCGCGATGCCGTGACAGCCCTGCACAGGAAGTAGCCAGCCATGAGCGCCACGGCGGAGCAGGCGAACAGGGTTGTGCGCATGCCGTCTGTCTGCAATCCGAAGCCCAGCAAGGTCTTGAAGTCCGTAAGGCCGTTGTTGCCGCCAAAGCCCATTTCGTTGCGAAAAAAGGCCAGCAGAAGGGCATAGGTCATGGCCTGGCTCATGATGGAAAAATAGACGCCCGAAACCCGCGATCCAAAGGCCAGCCTGCCAAACACATAGGCCAGTATGCCGGGCAGCAGCACCACCAGCAGCAGCGCCACCACAAAGTATTCGCTGCCCTGCCAGAACCAGGGCAGCTCCTTCCAGTTCAGAAAAACCATGAAGTCCGGCAGATTGGCATTGCCGTATACGCCGCGCGCGCCTATCTGCCGCATGAGGTACATGCCGAAGCCGTAGCCCCCAAGAGCGAAAAACGCGCCGTGCCCGAGGCTGAGCACACCCATGAAACCCCAGACTAGATCGACGGAAAGGGCCAGCAGGGAGTAGGTCAGATATTTGCCCAGCAGGGTGACCATGTAGCCCGGCACGTGCAAGGCGCTGCCTGCGGGCAGCAGGCTGCCCACGACCACAGCCAGCGACAGCACGGCGGTGACAGCCAGAAAATTGCGGGTAGGCGTGTTGAGCAGCCTTTCGCGTTCAAAGATGTCTGTCGCCATTTACGCCTCCACCGCACGGCCCTTTTGCGGGAACAGTCCGCGCGGGCGCTTCTGGATGAACAGGATAAGGCAGACCAGAATGATGATCTTGGAGAGCATGGCCCCGCTGGCAGGCTCCAGAAACTTGTTGGCAATGCCCAGGGCCAGTCCGCCTGTCAGCGTGCCCCAAAGGTTGCCCACGCCGCCAAACACCACAACCATGAAGGAATCCACAATGTAGGTCTGACCCAGGTTGGGGCCAACGTTGGAAACCTGGCTCAAGGCCACGCCAGCCATGCCAGCCACGCCGGAGCCAAGGCCAAAGGTCAGCGCGTCCACGCGCGAGGCGCGTATGCCCATGCAGCGGGCAATGGCCCTGTTTTGCGATACCGCGCGCACCTCAAGCCCCAGCCGGGTGCGGTGCATGGCCATATGGATGAGGGCAAACACGCCAAGACAGAAAATGATGATGTACACGCGGTTGCATGTCAGGCTGAAATGCTGGGTTATCTGCCACACGCCGCTCATGAAATCCGGATTTTGCACGGCCCGGTTCAGGGGCGAAAAAACGGTGCGCACGGCTTGCTGCAGCACAAGGCTGATGCCGAATGTCGCCAGAAGCGTCTCCAGCGGGCGACCATAAAGAAAGCGGATAATGGTTTTTTCAAGAAGCACGCCCATGCCGCCGCTCACCAGAAAGGCGGCGGGAACAGCCAGAATGAGGGCAAGGCCGGGCTGGCCCGGCAGGATCTGCTGCATGCCCCAGGCTGTGTAGGCCCCGAGCATGATCAGCTCGCCGTGGGCCATGTTGATGACCCCCATGACGCCAAAGGTGATGGCAAGGCCAATGGCGGCCAGCACGAGAATGGACCCCAGACTCGTGCCAAAAAAGAGCATTTCAAAAAATTGCGCCCACTCGGCGGAAATACGCTGGAAATACAGGGCATCGGCCGCCGTTTTGGCCACAGCCGTGTCGGATGAAGCGGCAAGAGTGCGCAGGGCGTTAAGCGCGGCGGGGCTGCCGTTGCTGTCCAGAGCCTTGACGGCGGCAAGCTGATCGGAGCGCACGGAGCCCGGGTCAGCCGCCACGTATAGGGCAAGGGCCGCGCTGAGGTTGCCGCGCACGGCTTCGTCCTTCTCTCCAGCCAGCAGTTTGTGCAGGGCCTCCGCATCGAGGGGCGGGGTGGCGCTCTCCATAAGGGCCGCCGAGGCCTGACGGCGCTTGGCCGTGTCTGTGGAGGTAAGGGCCTGCGCGTTAAGGATATCCGTAATGCGCTGGCGCTGGCGGTTGCTTGTGCCCACCTTGCGCAGACTGTCGGCAGACTGGGCCGCGCCAAGTTCGCCCCTGGCGTCGAGGGGCCGCGCCTGACCTGCATCGTCGCTCACAAAAAGCGCTCCGGCATCGGCATCGGCCAACAGGGTGTTGCGCAGCAGCGCTTCCAGCAGTTTTTCGCGCAGTGGCGCGGCAAGTGTGTTGTCATCCTTTTCCAGCGCGGCAATGGCCGCATCCCTGTCCGCCACTTTGGGACTCACGAGAGTCTTGAGCAGATCGGCTGGAAGAATGGATGGCGAAGTTTGCACCGGGGACGCGGAAGGAGTCGAAACCGCGCCCCCGGCATTGCCGTCCGGTTCCGGTCCGGACGCCAGCACTGCGTGCGGCAGACTGAAAATTATGAGACAGCAGAGCAAGAGCGCCGTGCGCATGGGGATATCCTTTAGTCTGGTCCGTCGGGACAGCGCTGCGCTGGCCCCGGCCGACGTGCCGTGGGGGGATCGCGGGGGCCGCCGGGGCCCCCGCAGCAGGTTTCAGACGGTTGCTTTCTCTATTTTGAAGCGCCGCCGCATTTCTTGGTCTTGGTATTGTAGTTGCCGCAGTTGATGGGGTCGGTCCAGTCGCCGATCAGGTCCTTGGATTCGGGCAGATAGTGCGACCACGCTTCGCCGGGAACCACGGAAGGGGTTTCCCAGACAACCTGGAACTGGCCGTCGGCCTGAATTTCGCCGATCAGCACAGGCTTGGTGATGTGGTGGTTGGGCAGAACCTTGGCCACGCCGCCGGTGAGGTTGGGGGTCTCAAGGCCCACAATGGCTTTCAGAACCTTGTCCACATCGGTGCTCTGGGCCTTTTCAACAGCCTTCACCCACAGGTTGAAGCCGATGTAATGGGCTTCCATGGGGTCGTTGGTCACGCGCTTGGGGTTCTTGGTGAAGTCGTGCCACTTTTTGATGAAGGCCTTGTTGGCGGGATTATCCACGCTCATGAAATAGTTCCAGGCGGCCAGGTGGCCCACCAGAGGCTTGGTGTCTATGCCGGAGAGTTCTTCTTCACCCACGGAGAAAGCCATGACGGGAATGTCGGCGGCAGTGATGCCCTGGTTGGCGAGTTCCTTGTAGAAAGGCACGTTGGCGTCGCCGTTGAGGGTGGAAACCACGGCGGTCTTTTTGCCCGCGTTGCCGAACTTTTTGATTTCAGCAACGATGGACTGCCAGTCGGAATGGCCGAAGGGCGTGTAGTTGATGAGGATGTCTTCTTTTTTCACGCCCTTGGAGATCAGGTAGGCTTCGATGATCTTGTTGGCGGTGCGGGGGAACACGTAGTCCGTACCGGCCAGCACCCAGCGCTTAACGCCGAGGTCGTTCATCAGGTAGTCCACAGCGGGGATGGCCTGCTGATTCGGGGCTGCGCCGGTGTAGATGACGTTGCGCGAGGATTCTTCACCTTCGTACTGCACGGGGTAGAACAGGAGGCCGTTGAGTTCTTCAAACACGGGCAATACGGACTTGCGCGAAACCGAGGTCCAACAGCCGAAAACAGCGGCGACCTTGTCCTTGCTCAGCAGTTCGCGAGCCTTTTCTGCAAACAGGGGCC
The DNA here is from genome assembly GCF_902702915.1 of Desulfovibrio sp. 86. NCBI lineage: Bacteria > Pseudomonadati > Thermodesulfobacteriota > Desulfovibrionia > Desulfovibrionales > Desulfovibrionaceae > Desulfovibrio > Desulfovibrio sp. 86. The sequence continues at coordinate 2,434,232 of NZ_LR738849.1, forward strand.
AGTTGGAGGCGGGATCGACCACCACGGCCTCCAGCTTTTTGCCCAGCAGGCCGCCTTTTTTGTTCTGCTCGTCAATGAGCATGAGCATAACGTCTTTCAGCGTTGTTTCGCTGATGGCCATGGTGCCGGAGAGCGAATGCAGAATGCCTACCTTGATGGTGTCGTCCGCGGCCTTCGCGTTCAGCGAACCGCACAGGGTGACGAGCATAAGAGCCAACGTCGCCAACGTTTTCTTGAACATGTGGAGCCTCCTTGGAACTGTCTGTATGGCTGTACGTGACGCGACGCACCCCCATGGTTGCCGCGCTGCTTGCTACTGCACATGGTTAAGCAAGAGGCGTTCCAGCGGCATTTTTCATGTAGTAGGGTGTAATTTATTGATATTTTTTTGAGATGGGTGTGGGTTTTAAGCCATTTTTGTAAAATCACCGGGATGTTAAAACAATTTTGTATATGCCATGGAGCGGTACGGCCTGCCGCTGCCAACTGCGAAGAATGACCGCGTAAAAAAAGACGCCCGGCCCGGCGGACGTGCAGTCTGCCGGGCGCGAAGCGTTGCATTGCCTGCGCCGCTTTGTGGCGTCATGAGTTTTTGGAGGGCGTTTTTTTGAGATTTGGGAAAGAAGAAGGCAAGCCAAAAGGAAGGCGGTAAAGTAAACCCGGAATACTGCTTGAGATGCCCCAGAAGATAAGTGTGTCGAGTTTTATGGGATACTTAAGGTAACCCATTCTCGAAGAGTCTTTTTATCCTTGATTCCCGATTCTTCACAACGTTGCCGATAGCCACATCCACCCTTAAGAAAAAGCTTTACGGCTTTTTCCTTGAACAAGAGTGAATATGTCGTCTTCTTACCGTCGGCCATAAAAGATTCCCATCATGTTTTCAAAGTTTAAGCCTGGCGGGGCTTTTTTGCTTTGTCTGCCTGATGGGGGTCATAGCAGGTGCAGACCAATGCCGGGGGATATTTATTATGTCAGTTTTAGTATCATTGCCCCGAACGCCACCAGAACCACGGCTATTCCCCGCCAGAAGGTAAACTTTTCGTGCAGCAGAACCACGGCCAGCAGCATGCCGAAAATAACCGAGGTTTCACGCAGGGCAGCCACCATGGCAATGGGGGCGATTGTCATGGCCCAGATGGCAATGCCGTATGAGCCCAGACCGGCCAGGCCGCCGAAAAATCCGATGGCGGCCCGCTTGCGCACATACCGGGCGTAGCTCAGGCCATGCCGCCAGAAAATAAAGGTGTTCAGAGGAATGATGTTGAGCACGAAAATCCAGCAGGCGTAGCTCACGGCGTTGCCACTGTGCCGTGCGCCCAGGCCGTCTGCCAGCGTATAGCCCATGATGACAAAGGATGTGCGCAGGGAAAGCAATATGGCGCTTCTGTCCGCGCCGCGCCGCGCGTTGTCCCCGGCAAGACAGAAAATGCCGCAGCACAGCAGCAGTATGCCACACCACGCGCCCAGGCTCAGCGACACATTGAAAAAGAGCATAGCCAGTGATGTCAGTAGCGGTGCGCACCCGCGCATGATGGTGTAGCTGAAAGAAAGATCTGATTTCTTGTAAGCTTCAGCAATACAAATATAGTATGTAAAATGGCAAATGCAGGACATGCCAAGATACGGCCATGCCTCAGGGGAAACTGGAGGCAGAAATGGCACAATACATGCCGCACCAAGCCCAGCGCCCAGCGCATTAAGGCCAGTTTCAAAGAGCTTGTTTTCGCCGCCCTTAACAATAATATTCCACAGGGCATGTAAAAGGGCGGCAAATAGTACTGTAAGCACTATATAAGATGGCATAAAAATTCCACTACGCGCATACCGCAGGTTTGGCAAACGGAAAGTGCGAACGATGGTTCTTTATGTCTTCAGTATGTATTGTCCACAGCGCTTGTTGAAGCCTTTGCGTTTTTCTTTCCTTTTGGATTTCGGGTTGCGCATGGGCGAAGGCCTGCGTTGCAAATCTGCGAGCAAACCAGTTTCGGTTTATTTTCAAAAAAAATCCGTAAAGTAATGCTGTAGTGCATCCCCTGCGGGTTCTGTTTTGGACGACGCCCTGATTTTTTTTTCATAACATTCTTAAATAAAATATAATATTATAAACAAAAGCTTTGGCATATGTCTTGCTTTTTATTCTGTAAACACGGCGCTTGCTTGCCGTTTGATGCCATTGTTTGTTGAACATCCGTAACCCCAAGGAGTCTCATAATGAAGTTTCAGGGTATGACTATCGGTGTGCCGACGGAAATTATGCACGGCGAACGCCGCGTGTCCGCAACTCCTGATACCGTCAAGAAGATGGTTGCCGAAGGCGCCACGGTTCTGGTCGAGAAGGGCGCGGGCGACGGCGCGTTCTTCGCCGACGCCGCCTATGTTGAAGCTGGCGGCAAGATCGTGGAAGACGTTCAGGAAATCTTTGCCAAGTCCGACGTGATCCTGAAGGTCAAGGAACCCCTGTTCAACAAAAAAGTGAACAAGCACGAAGCGGAAATGGTGCGTGACGGCCAGTATCTGATCACGTTCCTGCATCCCGCCGCGCCGGTGAACCATGAAATGATGAAGAAGCTGGCGGCCACGGGCGTGATCGGCATCACGCTTGACGGCATTCCGCGTATTTCGCGCGCCCAGGGCATGGACGCCCTGACCTCCATGAGCACCGTGGCCGGCTACAAGGGCGTGCTCATGGCCGCCAACCGTCTGTCCAAGTTCATGCCCATGGTGGGCACGGCCGTGGGCGTTATCAAACCCGCCAACGTGCTGGTCATCGGCACGGGCGTGGCCGGCCTTCAGGCCGTCGCCACCGCCAAGCGCCTTGGCGCTGTAGTCACCGCCGTGGACATCCGTCCCGACGCACGCGAGCAGTCCATGAGCCTTGGCGCCAAGAGCTTTGACGTGGGCGTGCCCGCCGAAGTGGCCATTGGCGAGGGCGGCTATGCCCAGCGCCTGAGCGACGAATGGCTGCACAAGGAACGTGAGGCCCTGAAGCCTCTGGTGAAGGATGCGGACATCATCATCCTGTGCGCCCTGATCCCCGGCAAGCTGGCCCCCATCCTGATCACCGCGGACATGGTCGCCTCTATGGCTCCCGGCTCCAGCATCGTTGACATCTCCATCGACCAGGGCGGCAACTGCGAGCTGACCGACGCCGGTGAAGTGGCGGTCAAGCACGGCGTGACCATTGACGGCACCAAGAACATCCCCGGCATGATGCCCACGAGCTCCACCTGGATGTTCGCCAACAACGTGTTCCAGCTGCTTTCCTTCCTGGCCAAGGACGGCAAGATTGTGCTGGACAGAACCGACCCCATCATTGAATCCACGCTGACCACCATTGACAAGCAGATTGTCCACCGTGGCGCGCGTGAGGCCATGGGCTTATAGAACCAAGCAGGATTCTGCCGGAAATCGCATTTCCGGCAGAATCCACGCCGCTAGCGGCGCGCTGCATTTTTGTGCAGCCACAGGGCATGCAAACTTTTTCAAAGCCGCATGCTCTGGGTTTGAGCGGAGTGTCCGGACGGCGCTTGCCGCCCGGACATCTCGCATGGGCCCCGGAAAAAAAATTCAAGGAAGAGCATATGACCCCAATTACCCTGCTGGCAGTGTTCGTTGCCGCGACGCTGCTTGGCTACAAGATCATCAGCCATGTGCCGAGCCTGCTGCACACCCCCCTGATGTCGGCCATGAATGCCCTTTCGGGCGTCATCATTCTTGGTGCGGTGACGGCGACCTATCTTGCGGGCTCCGTCTTTTTCACCATACTGGGCGCCATTTCCGTCGCCATGGCCATTGTGAACGTTTTCGGCGGGTTTGACATTACTCACAAAATGCTTCGAATGGTCGCCGGGAAAAAGAAGTAACCCTTCGTTCTGGCCTTTGCTACACCCATAAATCAGAAGAAAGGGTTGCAGTGACATGAATGCACTAACCTACAACATAATTGCCGGACTTCTTGTGGCGTCTGTACTCTTTGGTCTACGCCTCATGAACAAGGTTCCCACTGCGGTCAGGGGCAATCTTTTTTGCGCCTCGGCCATGGGCCTCGCCATTCTTGTGACCATGTTCAAGGACGGCTCCATGACGTCTCCCACGCTGTGGCTGGCCATTGCCGTGGGCATGACGCTGGGGCTTACCCTGTCCAATAAGGTCAAGATGATCCAGATGCCGCAGATGGTCGCCTTTCTGCACGGCATCGGCGGCGGCGCGGCTGCCATTGTGAGCTTTCTTGTCCTGACGGACACGGGCGCGCCCACGGCCTTTGAGCGCGGCAGCGCCTGCCTGGCCATGGCCATGGGCATGACCACCATCACAGGCTCCTTTGTGGCCGCAGGCAAACTGCACCAGATACTGCCGCAAAAACCCATTATCCTGCCCGAACACACCAGAATCATTCTGTCCATTCTGGGCGTTATGGGCTTTTCCGTGCTTATGGGCACGGTGTTTCCGCACTTTTTGTTCGGCTTTTTCATCTTCATGATGCTTTTGTCGGGCACGGCCTTCGGCATCGGGTTCACCATCCGCGTGGGCGGAGCCGACATGCCCATCACCATCTCGCTGCTGAACTCCATGGGCGGCGTCTGCGCCGCCATTGCGGGTTTTGCGGTGAGCGATCCCCTGCTGGTGGCCATCGGCGGCATCATCGGCTCTTCGGGCTTTTTGCTGACGCGCATCATGTGCAAGGCCATGAACAGAAAGCTGCTGTCCATCCTGCTTGGCGAGTCCTCTGTGGTCACGCCCGCTGGCAAGGCCGCGCCCAAGGCTGCCGCTGCCGCTGCTCCGGCCCCTGTCAAATCCACTGAGGCCGAAGTGGCCAAGCTGGTGCAAAACGCCAAAAACGTGATCATCGTGCCAGGCTACGGCATGGCCCTTGCCCAGGCCCAGTACAAGGTCAAGCAGCTTGCCGACCTTCTGGAAAGCAAGGGGGCCAAGGTGAGCTACGGCATCCATCCCGTGGCGGGGCGCATGCCCGGCCATATGAACGTGCTGCTGGCCGAAGCCAATGTGGATTACGAAAATCTGCTTGAAATGGACACGGTCAACCCGATGTTCGCCGATGCCGACCTTGTGGTCATCGTTGGGGCCAACGACGTGGTGAATCCTGCGGCCAACAGCGCGGAAGGCACGCCCATCTACGGCATGCCCATCCTTGATGCCGAAAAGGCCAAGAACATCATCATCTGCAACTATGACAGCAAGCCGGGCTACGCCGGCGTGCCCAACCCCCTGTATGAGCGCGCTGGCGTGCATCTCATGCTGGGCGACGCGGCCAAGACCTTTGATACCCTGCTGCACTACGCCCAGGGCAATGCCCCGGCCGATCAAAGCGCCGCCCCATCCGGTGGCGACAGCAAGGAAGCCGCAGCCGCCAAGCTGGTGCACAACGCCAAGAGCGTGATTATCGTGCCCGGCTACGGCATGGCCCTTGCCCAGGCCCAGCACAAGGTCAAACAGCTTGCGGACACGCTGGAAGCCAAGGGCGTCAAGGTGAGCTACGGCATCCATCCCGTGGCGGGGCGCATGCCCGGCCACATGAACGTGCTGCTGGCCGAAGCCAATGTGGATTACGAAGATCTGCTCGAAATGGATACCGTGAACCCGATGTTCGCGGAGACCGATCTTGTGGTGGTCATCGGAGCCAACGACGTGGTGAATCCGGCGGCCAACACGGCCGAAGGCACGCCCATCTATGGCATGCCCATCCTCAAGGCCGAAGAAGCCAAGGGCATCATCATCTGCAACTATGACGACAAACCTGGCTACGCTGGCGTGCCCAACCCCCTGTATACCCGCGAGGGCGTGATCCTCATGACGGGCGACGCGGCCAAGACCGTGGACCGTCTGGTGAGCTTCGCCCAGGGTGAAAGCCCCGCCGCCGCCCCATCCAGCGGCGACAGCAAGGAAGCCGCAGCCGCCAAACTGGTGCAGAACGCCAAAAACGTGGTCATCGTGCCCGGCTACGGCATGGCCCTTGCCCAGGCCCAGTACAAGGTCAAACAGCTTGCCGACCTTCTGGAAAGCAAGGGAGCCAAGGTGAGCTACGGCATCCATCCCGTGGCGGGGCGCATGCCCGGCCATATGAACGTGCTGCTGGCCGAAGCCAATGTGGATTACGAACACCTGCTTGAAATGGACACCGTCAACCCGATGTTTGCGGAATCCGATCTTGTGGTCATCGTTGGGGCCAACGACGTGGTGAACCCGGCGGCCAACAGCGCGGAAGGCACGCCCATCTACGGCATGCCCATCCTCAAGGCCGAAGAAGCCAGGAACATCATCATCTGTAACTACGACGACAAGCCTGGCTACGCCGGTGTGCCCAACCCCCTGTATACCCGCGATGGGGTAATCCTCATGACGGGCGACGCCTCCAAGAGCTTTGACAAGCTGCTGGCCTACGCGCAGGGCGAAAGCCCGGCGGGGTAAAGCGCGCAGAACAATAAAAAAGGTTTTGTTTCTGCCGGAATCCATCCGTGGGGAGACAGTGAACCGGGTGTGCCCTTTCTGTGTATGGGAGGACGCACCCGGTTTTTTATGTCTGACTGCAAAGAGCATCTATACGATTTAACACAGTAAAATGGCAAAAAATCGTGGTATTCCGTTCAGAAAGGGGAGGATCATTGGCGTGCTGCACAAGATACTCTTCGCAAAAAGGCCAAGTTTTTTTTGCATCAGATGAAGGATGTGCTGGAATAATATTTATTTAATTCATGGTGTTAGATGGTTAGCATGTTTGTTGCATATTTGGGGTGTGTGAACTTCAACATGTCGCATCAGGCTTGCAGCGCGGGCGGCAGGGGCCGGTCGGCAGTAAAGAGTATTCTGAAAGCGCCTGCATCTGTGAGCCGATCATCTGTATGGAGTGTGCTGACTGTCCATCCTGAGAGAGCCGAGTGCCTTTGAGGATAGACACTACTGTTTACGCCACGCCCGCTTTGGCGCCCGGCAGCGCCTGCGCCTTCAAGGTGGGTGTCAGCTCACCAGCCGTCAGAGGAGTTCAACGTGAATTTGTTCCGGCCCAAGAGATCCAGTGGAACAGTGTATTGTTCAAGATTGGTCCCATTGCTGCCAGCCCAAAACATTTAAGGGAGAGCATCCATGTCCGCAAAGAGTGCAAATGAATATGTCAGTGGCGATGTAAGTACTGTATGGCATCATCTTACGCTGCATCAGGGCAATGCGCCCATGATCGTTTCTGAAGGCAAGGGGTTGTACCTTAAGGATATTAATGGAAAAGAATACCTTGACGCGACTTCTGGCGGCGTGTGGTGCGTCAATGTGGGCTACGGACGGGACAGGATCGCCGACGCTGCCGCCAATCAGATGAAAAAGCTGCCTTTCTACGCGGCCAGTTGCGGTTCCCAGCCAGCGATCGAATTTTCTGAAAAGCTGCTTTCGCACATGCCCGGGCTTTCGCGCGTGTATATTTCAAGCAGCGGTTCCGAGGCCAACGAAAAAGCCTTTAAAATGGTGCGCCAGATTTCCCAGCTCAAGCACGGCGGTAAAAAGTATAAAATCATCTACCGCGACCGCGATTACCATGGCACCACCATCACCACCCTGAGCGCGTGCGGCCAGGAAGAGCGCCGTCTGCAGTATGGCCCCTTTACGCCCGGTTTTGTGGAATTTCCTGCGTGCCTGGCGTACCGTTCGCCCTATCCTGAAGGCACACAGAACCTGGGCGAAAAATTTGCCCGTGAACTGGAAGCCGTGGTGTTAAAGGAAGATCCTGATACCGTGGGCGCTGTTATTCTGGAACCCATCACTGCTGGCGGCGGCATTATCGTGCCCCCGGACGGCTATTTTGAGACCATTTCTGAAATATGCAAAAAGTATGGCTTGCTGCTTATCATTGATGAAGTGGTTTGCGGGCTTGGCAGAACAGGAACATGGTTCGGCTATCAGCATTTCAATGTCAAACCCGACATCGTGACCATGGCCAAGGGCGTCGCCAGTGCCTACATGCCCATTTCCTGCACAGTGACGACTGAAGAGGTCTTTGCCGCCCTGCAGGATAATACCGACAAACTCTCCTATTTCCGTGACATCAGCACCTTTGGGGGTTGCCTTGCCGCTCCGGCCGCAGCCCTGGAAAATATCAAGATTATCGAAGAAGAAGGCCTGCTTGATAACATTGTGGCTATGGGAGAATATTTGCAGCAGGGCTTGCAGGATCTCCTTTCCTACAGCAATGTGGGTGATGTGCGTGGTAGGGGCCTCTTGCAGGGTATTGAATTTGTTACCGACAAGGCTTCAAAAAAACCTCTGGAAGAAGAAAAGGTCATCGCCGTATGCGGAGCCATGGCCAAGCGCGGCGTGCTTGTGGGCAGAACCAACCGCAGCTTTGTGGGACGCAACAACGTGGTCAATTTGGCTCCGGCCTACATCGTGACCAAGGAGCAGATCGATACCATTCTCAAAGCGCTGCACGAATCCATAGTCGAAGTTCTGGGATAGGGCAGTCTGGCGCTGGGCGACCTGGCTGGCCGGAGCGGTTTCCAGGAACCTTAGAGCTGATTAACTTTGAGAATGCACATTTTCAAAGTTTGGGATACGCCCGTTTCGGCGCGTAACCACGCAGGTAAACTGCGCTTACGCCTCTGCGGCGAACGTCTGCTCGCGCAGCCGTTGGAGCAATTCAAAAGGTCGATTGTCCTAGTGCACCCGCCAGCGCACAGCACACCGGGCAGCACCGTTAACATGTTTGAGGTTGCATAGATTTAAGATACTTGGCTTCCGGCCTTACCTCCTGACCTGTGGCGCCGCAGCCTGGGTAAGGGGGTCAAAATTCGGCACAGCTTTTATGACGGCAAGTTTCGCCTTCCGTTTCTTGTGTGAAAGCATATGCCGTGGCCGGAAGCCAGATTCCAAAAACCGTAAACCCTGAAAACCCTTGGGGCCGCCTGTCAACCTTCCCAGGCGGCCCCTTTTGCGTTTCAGGCGCGGCCGCATCGGATGCGCCGCGTGCTGGCGCGGGCTGCCTGGGAACCACAACGGCGCATGTCTGAAAGCCTAGTGGTGTTTTTTCTTTTCCGTCACGGGAATGTGCAGCTGCTTGGCTTTGCGAACCACCGTGGACTGGCTGATTCCAAGCCTCGCTGCCGCCTTGTAGGTGCTGCCTGTGTCCGCCAGGGCTTCACGAATGAGGTTGCGCTCCAGATTCTCAACGGTCTCCTTGAAGGAAAGCGCTTCTTCCGGCTGTTCCGGCCCTGAGTCATCCCCTTCTTTTTTCAGTACGTCGCCCAGCAGGTAGGAGGGCAGATCGCGCATGGAAATGACGCTGCCTTCGGTCATGGCAGCCAGAAATTCCACAGCCGCCCGCAGTTCGCGCACGTTGCCCGGCCAGGAATGCTGGCAAAAACAGTCAATAACCCTTGGCGAAAATGTCTTTATGCTGTTGTAGCGGGCGCATGCCTGGTCGAGAAAAAACATCATGAGGGAGGGGATGTCTTCCGGGTGCTCCCGGAGCGGAGGCATGCAGATGCTGAGCACGCGAAGGCGGTAGTAAAGGTCGGCCCTGAATCTGCCGTTGCCCACAAGCTGTTCCAGGGGTCTGTTGGTGGCCGCGATTATGCGCACGTCCACGCGGAGTTCCTTTTCGCCGCCGATTTTCCGAAAACCTTGGCCATCCAGAACGTGTAGAATTTTGGCCTGCATGCTCAAGGGCAGTTCGCCTATTTCGTCCAGAAGCAGAGTGCCTTTGTCCGCCAGTTCAAAATAGCCCTTTTTCCCCGAGCGGTTGGCGCCGGTAAAGGCTCCTTTTTCATAGCCGAACAGTTCTGATTCGATGAGGGTCGCAGGGATGGCGGCGCAGTTGACGGAAATGAAGGGCCCCTTGGAACGGAGACTTTGCAGGTGAATGTAGGAAGCCGCATAGGTTTTGCCTGTACCAGTTTCGCCCAGAATAAGAATGCCCGATGGAGCCCTGGCGGCTTTTTCCAATTCAATCATGCAGCGTCGCATGACCTTGCTGGTGGCTATGAGCGTTTTTTCACAATTATGGGGCGGGCCATGCCCTTCTTCCTGCCGTAGAAAGGCGGCGCGCTCGGCATCGGCCAGTCGTTTTTGCAGATTCTCAAGCTCCGTAATATCCCGGATGCAGGCCACAACCCGCCAGATATTGCCCTTTTTGTCAAAAATCGGGGTGCTGGTGTTGAGACAGCGGGTTCCGTTGGGGTAGTCGTCAAACCTGGTGATAATTTTCCTTTGTTCCAGAGCCTCAAGCGTTACGGCTGCAGAAAACTTCCCCTCGAGCAAGGGGGTGGAAACAGGTTTGCCTATCATCTCTTCAGGCTCAATGTTGGCAATGCGCTTCAGAGCTTTGTTGACATGCAGGGTGGTGCCGTTGCCGTCAATGATCCACAGGCCATCATGCATGGAATCCATAATGGCGTGTAATTCCTGATTGATAAGGTGTAGGTCCGTTGTCCCTTCCGCTGGGTGAACTTCGTGCAACAGGACGAATCTTCGCCTGTCCGGGCCGTGCACTGCGTGGGCGTTGCCAAGCCATTTCCAGCCTAGCGTCCAGCTGCCTGAAGCCAGTATTATGCCCATGCGGGCATCTGGGGGGCTTGCACACACTCTGTCTACAAGGGCTTCACCACCATTTTGACGCAGCAGTTCAAGAAAGGAATGTTGTTGCCCTGGAGAGACATGATCGCTGCTTCCAAAAACGTTGGCTTTATTGCTGAATCGCTGTGTAAGAAAACGAAATGAGTGGTTACATGCCTCTATAATCCATTGGTCACCCTTGCAAATAGCTGCGCAGGTATTGGGAGGCATGAGGTTAAGGAGATCCATTAGGCATGATATAGATTTGTCCATATGGCATCCCTTCTGTCTTAACCGACAGATGATTCGAAGCTGCATCGGACTTCGGGAGAAATATGCTTTGTGAGGCAATACTGCATTAGCACTATAGAAGCCCCTGGTCAAGAAAGTTAATCTTTAAAATATGTTAACCATATTAAGCCTCTGGAACGTTTCTTGTAATACTATGGCACAAGACTCGGCGGCGAGCAGGCTGGCCCCTTCGCCGGGAAATTGAAAAAAACATGTGACCGACATTGCAAGCGGCGGGCCACGGCAACAATTCACGAACGGGCGCGACGCTTGCCTGGCAGCGACTGCGAACACCTATCATGCACTTGTATTGGAGGATAAAATGCCCAAGATGACGCCCAGTGAGGCCATGACGGAAGTTCTGGTTCAGGAAGGAGTAAACCATGTCAGCGGCATTCTCGGTTCCGCATTTATGGACATGCTGGACCTGTTTCCCGCAGCGGGGATCGACTTTATTTCAGTGCGCCATGAGCAGACTGCCGGGCATATGGAAGACGCCTACAGCCGTCTTACCGGCAGGGCCGGCGTGGTTATCGGCCAGAACGGCCCCGGCATCACCAACTATGTGACGGCTGTGGCCACGGCCAACATGGCCCATTCGCCCATGGTGGTTCTTTCGCCCAGTGCGGGCAGCATTTCCGTCGGCTGGGACGGCTTCCAAGAATGCGACACGTGGAATCTGTTTAAACCCATCACCAAGGCCTCCCTGCGCGTACCCCACCCCAAGCGCGCGGCCGACATCGTACGCACGGCCTTCCGCATTGCCTACGCCGAACGCGGCCCGGTGCTTGTGGACATCCCGCGCGACTATTTTTACGGCGAGCTGGATGAAGACATTCTGCATCCCTCGCAGTACCGCGTGGCCCCCGGCGGCATCGGCAATCCCGAACATTTCGCGGCCGCCGTGGAAGTGCTGAAGAACGCCAAAAACCCGGTGATCATCTCCGGGCGCGGCGTGGTGGATTCGGGCTGCGTTGCCACCATCAAGGCCATGGCCGAATACCTTGGCGCGCCTGTGGCGACCACCTATCTGCACAACGACGCCTTCCCCTGCGACCATCCGCTGTGGACCGGCCCCATAGGCTACATGGGCTCCAAGGCCGCCATGCGCATCCTGCAGAAGGCCGACGTCATCCTGGCCGTGGGCACCAGGCTGTCCTACTTCGGCACCCTGCCGCAGTACGACATCAACTACTTCCCCAAGACCGCCAAGATCGTGCAGATCGACATCAACCCGCGCCATATCGCCAAGACGCACCCCGTGGCAGTGGGCCTGTGCGCCGACGCCAAGGACGCCTCCGAAGAACTGTTCGCGCGGCTGCGTCAGGCCGTGCCCGCCAAGACCGACCTGACCTATGTGCATAATATGGTGACGGACGAGCTGAACGGCTGGTATCAGGAAATCGCCCTTATCGCCGACGAACCCGTGGAAGCCGGACGCATGCATCCGCGCAAGGCTCTCGAAGTGGTGGGCAAGTTCATCACTGACAACGACGCCATCGCCACCACGGACATCGGCAACACGTCCTCCACGGCCAACAGCTACCTGCGTTTCAAGAATCCCAAGCGCCATGTGGCCACGCTGACCTTCGGCAACACGGGCTTTGCCTATCAGGCCGCTCTGGGCGCGCAGCTTGCCTGCCCCGAAGATCTGACGGTAGCCATTGTGGGCGACGGCGCATGGGGCATGAGCCTTTTTGAAGTGCCCACCGCCTGCCAGTACAATCTGCCCGTCATCGCCACCGTGTATAACAACGGGGCCTGGTGCGCCGAAAAGAAAAACCAGGTGGACTTCTACAACAACCGCTTTGTGGGCGCGGACATCTGGTCCAAGTCCTATGCCAAGATAGCTGAGGCCATGGGCGCCGACGGTTACACGGTCAACACGCAGAAGGATCTGGCCGAAGCCCTTGAAGCGGCCAAGAAGAACCGACGCCCTGCGGTTATTGAAGTAATGACTGACGGTACGCGGCTTGCCCCCCCCTTCCGCAGAGACGCGCTGGCCCTACCGACCAGATATCTGCCGAAGTACGAGCATCTCGACAAGTCGAACTTCAAATAGAGCGAAAAAGGGCGCGTCCGGGTAACACCGGGCGCGCCCTTTCGGTCATGGAGGCATCTGTAGCGCGTTGCGCCCCGGCAGCCCGAAATGGTCGGCCCGTTGATGAAACACATCAAAGTTCAGGCAAGGCCGTGCGTCGGGTTCCGCCAAAGAACTCGGACAATGGAACCGCAAGATCGGCGCGTTTTCAGACAGGCGGGGCAGCCGCGTATTCTCAATCCAAAGGAGTTCGTTAGTGTCAGTCAAAACTCCACAGAAAATTCAGGTTCGTAATCTGACGAAGCGATTCGGAAACCTGACGGTTCTCGACAGGATCAATTTCAGCGTGGCAAAGGGAGAACTGGTCGCCATTGTCGGCCCTACCGGGTGCGGCAAGACCACGTTTCTCAATATGTTGTCAAAACTGATGCCCGCCACTGAGGGCAATATTCTCATTGACGGTGAAGAGGCCAACCCGCGTACGCATAATATTTCCTACGTTTTTCAGGAGCCGACCTGTCTGCCCTGGCGCACCGTGCGGGAAAATGTGGCCTATGGCATGGAAATTAAAGGGGTTCCCCACAACGAGCGCATGAAGCGCAGCGACGCCATCATGGAACTGGTGGGGCTTTCAAGCTGCGCGAACCTGTATCCCAATCAGGTTTCGGCCAGCATGATCCAGCGTATCGCCGTCTCCAGAGCCTTTGCCGTTCAGCCGGACCTGCTGCTCATGGATGAACCCTACGGGCAGCTTGACGTCAAGCTGCGCTACTACCTTGAGGACGAGCTGGTCAACCTGTGGCGCACGCTCCAAAGCACCATCCTTTTTGTTACGCACAATATCGAAGAGGCCGTTTACGTGGCAGACCGCATTCTTGTGCTCTCCAATAAGCCCACGACCATAAAGTCTGAAATACATGTGGATATTGAGCGACCGCGCAAGCTGACGGATCCGCGCTTTGTGGAACTGCGCAGACAGGTGACCGAACTGATCCGCTGGTGGTAGCCATCAAGGCTTCGGAACCATCGAAGGAGACTACCGCATGGCTTATCAAGAAGTAAAAGTAAGACAGCCCCTGCTACTGACCATGTTACCCGTTCTGAGCCTGGCCTCGTTCTTTTTCGGCTGGCAGGCTGTGGTTTCGTTCGGGATCATTCCTAATGAACTTCTGGCCTCGCCTATGCAGGTTTTTCATGCGTTTCTGGATAAACTGCACGATCCCATGCCGGACGGTGCAATACTTTCGGCGCATATCTGGACCAGCATCAAGGAGGCCTTTATCGGCTACAGCCTTTCCCTGCTGGTGGGCATCCCCCTGGGGCTGGCAATGGGCTGGTTTCGTGTTGTGGAGGGCCTTGTGCGGCCCATATTTGAACTGATCCGGCCAATCCCCCCCATCGCCTGGATACCCCTGACCGTCTTCTGGTTCGGCATCGACCTGACCGGCAAAGTTTTCATCATCTGGATCGCGGGCATAGTGCCTTGCGTCATCAACTCTTATGTGGGCGTGCGGATGACCAATCCCGCCTTGATCCAGATGGCGCGCACTTACGGAGCCAATGACTGGCAGATATTCAAGGGCCTGTGCATTCCCTCGGCCCTGCCTATGGTTTTCGGCGCGTTGCAGATCGCTCTGGCCTACTGCTGGACCAACCTTGTGGGCGCTGAACTTCTGGCGGCAGATTCGGGCCTTGGCTACCTCATCACCATGGGCGGGCGCCTCATCCGCCCGGACATAGTACTGCTTGGCATGATCTGCGTTGGGCTGTCCGGCGCCTTCATCGGCGTCATTATCGACTATATCGAAAAGACGCTGCTGGCCGGCATCAGGAGGTAGGCATGAGTTCGCACATTGCCAATGAAACCGTTGGGACAATCAAGGAATCGCGGCCTTTGAGCGCCATGCTCATTCTTACCAACATCTATTTTTTGTACGGCGTTTCTTTGCTGACGTTCTTTGTGGTCTGGGATCGGGTGGCGGCCCTGAAGGTTTTTGACGATTCGCTGGCCCGGCCCTCTGAAGTGGTCATGCAGATCAAGATGCTGATGTCCATGAAGTTTGGCGGCACCAACCTTTGGGGGCATATCTGGGCCAGTACTCTGCGCGTGCTCATGGGGTTCAGCCTGGCCGCCGTCGTGGCCGTACCCCTGGGCCTGTTCATGGCGCTGAACAAATACGTCAACGCTATTGTCAAACCCCTTTTCGACCTCTTGAAGCCCATGCCGCCCATTGCCTGGGTGTCGCTGGCCATCCTGTGGTTCGGCGTGGGCGAATTTGCCAAGGTATTTATCATTATCATCGGCACGTTCGTGCCGTGTCTGCTCAATTCCTACAACGGCATCCGCCTGGTGGAGCCGGAACTTTACGATGTGGTTCGCGTGCTTGGTGGCAACAGAAAGGACGAGATATTTCAGGTGTCCTTTCCTGCCTCCTTTCCTTCGGTGTTCGCCGGTTTGCAGATATCGATGAGCATCGCCTGGACGTGCGTGCTGGCGGCGGAACTGATGAATGCCCGCGACGGCATTGGCTTTCTCATCAAGCGTGGCATGGATACCCACCAGCCAGCCCTGGTGTTGAGCGGCATGATTCTTATCGCCGCTGCGGCCTGGTGCACTTCTCAGGTTCTGACCCTGATTGAACGCAAGTTCTGCCCCTGGCAGCGCAGTATCGATAACCTGTGATGCCTCTTAGCAGCGCAATTGAGGGAAACGGCATGGAAAAACTCATCAAGATTGAATGCAACGATATCAGCAAGACTTTTATCCAGAAGGGCACGGTTGAAGTTCCCGTCATAAAGGACGTGAGCCTGGCCGTGCACGAAAACGAGTTTCTGGTCATCCTTGGCCCCGGTCAGTGCGGCAAGTCCACGCTTTTGCGTATCATTGCCGGGCTTGAGGTGCCGGACAAGGGCTTTGTGACCATGCCCGACGGCCCCATTGTGGGGCCTGGCCCGGACAGGGGACTGGTTTTTCAGGGCTATATGCTCTTTGCCTGGGAAACCGTGTTCGGCAATGTGGAAATGGGCCTCAAGCTGCGCAAGGTGCCCAAGGCGGAGCGGCGCGAAATTACCATGCACTACATCAACATGGTCGGCCTTGCCGGTTTTGAAAATCACTACCCCCATCAGCTTTCCGGGGGCATGAAGCAGCGGGTGGGCATTGCCCGCGCGTATGCCAACAGCCCTGAGGTCATGCTGATGGACGAGCCCTTCGGGCAGCTGGACGCCCAGACCCGCATGTTCATGCAGCAGGAGATAACGAGCATATGGGAAAGGGAAAAACGCACCATCATTTTCGTGACCAACAACATTGATGAAGCCCTTTTTCTGGGGGACCGCATAGTCCTTATGGAAGGCAAGCTGCCGGGAACCATCAAGGAAGAGTTCATGGTGGATCTGCCTCGGCCCAGAGAACATACGGATATGGAGCTTCTTCATATGCGTGAGGTCATCACTGAGCGCACGGAACTGGTTTTGTAGGCCGTAAAGGCCGCCCGGGCGCAGTGCGCGGCAATACCGCGCAAGCAAAGACCTAACCGGGCCTTACCGGCACTCCCGGTGTGGCTGGTATCATGGGGGAACTATGGATACAGCGACATCACACGCTCTTATTCTTACCGCTGCGGCCGTGCTCGTATGGTACTTGGGCAGGGCGCTGCTTTTACGGACTAGAGCGCGCGGGACTGAAAGCGGAATCCAACAGAAAGACAAACCTTTATCCGCCGGAGATCTGGAAGCCACATTGAAGGATCTCTATGCCCGCAGGGCGCGGTACCGCCTGGGAGTCATCGCGTGCTGCGCGCTGGCTCTGGTGGCGTACTTTTACGGCGGACACAGGCTGTTGCTGTTGGCACCGCTGCTGGTGGCCTGTTGGTGCCAGTACGGCATTTATAAACACAGAACCACGGGCCGCCTGACTGAACTCATGCAGCAGCGGCTGGGGAGGGCAAGTCTCGAAGGGGCCGCTCAAAACAAGCACCCCTAGTGTTTCAGCTTCCTGTAATCCGAAAGACAGTACCTTTCTTACACGCGGAGGTTTTTATGAAAAAGTTTTTTCTTTTGGCTGCCGTTCTGACTGCGACCATGCTGTTGGGGGTCACCCTCTGTATGGCGGCAGAAAACCCGGTCAAACTCCGTTCTGCCTGGATGGACGAGCATGAAACCTTTCTTGTCTGGTATGCGCATGAAAAAGGGTGGGACAAGGAAGAAGGCATTGATCTTGACCTGCTCTACTTTGACTCGGGTATGGCCCAGCTCAACGCCCTGCCCGCTGGCGAGTGGGTGCTTTGCGGCACAGGCGCCGTGCCTGCCATGATGGGCAACCTGCGCTACAATACCTACGTCATAGGCATAGGCAATGACGAATCCATGACCAATGCCGTCATGGTGCGGCCTGACAGCCCCATTCTCAAGACCAAGGGCTACAACCCCAAGTATCCTGAAGTGTACGGCCATCCTGACGACGTGCGCGGCAAGACCGTTCTTGCCACTACCGTGTCTTCTTCGCACTTTGCTCTCAGCCACTGGCTGCGCGTGCTGGGCCTCAAGGACAGCGACGTGACCATCAAAAACATGGACCAGGCGCAGGCGCTGGGTGCGTTCAGCACCGGCATCGGCGATATGGTTTCCCTGTGGGCTCCCCATATGTATGTGGGCGAAGAAAAGGGCTGGAAGGTCGCGGGTACTCCCCAGACATGCGGCGTGGGTCTGCCCATCTGCCTCATAGCCGACCAGAAGTGGGCTGACGCAAATCCCGATCTGGTGGCCAAGTTCCTGCGTGTGTATCTGCGGGCCGTCAACATGATCCAGAGCCAGATGAAAAAAGATCCCAAGGCGCTTGTGCCCGAATACAAGCGTTTCTTCCTTGAGTGGGCCGGCAAGAACTATTCTGACGATATGGCCCTCAAGGACCTGCAGACGCACCCCGTGTTCAACTACGAAGAGCAGATAGCGCTTTTTGACGCCAGCAAGGGGCAGAGCACTGCACAGAAGTGGCAAGCCGACGTGGCTGCCTTCTTTGCCGAGGTTGGCCGCATCACCAAGGATGACCTCAAAAAGGTCGGTGACGGCAAGTACGCCACGGACAAGTTCCTGAAAAAAGTAAAGACGCCCATTCCCGCCAACTGATCCGGCTGCCGCCCGCCCCGCGCATGGCGGGGCGGGCGGCCTACGCAACACGTCGGACAGAACGCAAAAGCAATTCACTTACGCTCGGGAGGGCGACATGACGCAGATAACCATCAAAAACTATATTAACGGCCAGTGGCAGGAGGAAACGGGAGCGCCCACAGTGCCCCTGTACAATCCTTCCACCGGCGAGCAGATTTCGCAGGTTCCCCAGTCCGGCCCGGAAACGTCCAAAATGGCTGTGGACTCGGCGGCTGCGGCCTATCCGGGCTGGCGCATGCTCTCCATCGGCAGGCGCGTGACCTATATTTATAAAATGCGCGAAGCCATGCTGCAGCGCAAGGAGCAACTGGCCCAGGCCATAGCGCTGGACCAGGCCAAGCATATTTCCGAGGCAAGAGGCGAAGTGCAGCGCGTGGTGGAAATACTGGAAGCAGCCGCGTGCGCTCCGGCCATGATGCAGGGGCAGACCCTGGACTACATTGCGACAAATATCAGCGGCAAGGTTGTCCGCGAGCCTTTGGGCGTCTTTGGCGGTGTGGCTCCCTTCAATTTTCCCGCCCTGGTTTTCGGCTGGTTTGTGCCGTATGCCATCGTGGCGGGCAACACCTTTGTGTTCAAGCCATCAACGCAGTCGCCCTATTTCATGCAGATCATGGGTGAAATTTTTACGGAAATCGAGCTCCCGCCCGGCGTGGTCAACATCATTCACGGCAACAGGGACATCCCCGGCTCCTGGTATGACGACGCGCGCATTTCCGGCATTTGCCTGGTAGGCTCAACGCCTACGGCCCAGAAAATGGCCGAGGGCTGCGCCCGCATGTGCAAGCGCTCCATGCTGCTCGGCGGGGCCAAGAACATGCTGGTGGTGATGGAAGATGCAGACCTCACGGTCTTTCGCGACAACTACCTGAACTCCTGCTACGGCTCTGCCGGCCAGCGTTGTCTTGCCGGATCTCTGGTGGCGGCCGTGCCTGAAATTTATGACAAGGTTGTCGAGGTGATGGTTGAAGCCGCTTCCACCATCAAGGTGGGCGACGCTTTTGATCCTGATGTGTATATGGGGCCGCTCATTTCACGCAAGGCCGTGGACTTTGTGCACACGTCGCTGGCAGCCGCCCTCGCGCACGGCCAGGGCTGCGCGCTGGCGTTGGACCGCCGCGAGCTGGACCTGCCGGAAAAAAACAAAAAGGGCTTTTTTGTCGGCCCCATCATCGTCAAGGATCTCACGCCCTGCAATCCGCTGTTTACCACCGAAGTGTTCGGCCCCATTGTGGGAACCATCAAGATAGCGGACATGGACGATGCCCTGGACCTGATTCGCAGGTCTGAGTTTGGCAACGGAGCCTGCATCTTTACCCAAAGCCAGTTCTATGCCGAAAAATTCAGCCGCGAGGCCGATGTGGGCATGGTGGGCGTCAATGTGGGCATCTGCGCCCCACATCCGTACATTCCCTTCGGCGGCATCAAGGGGTCGCTCCTTGGCGTCAACAAGGTGCAAGGGCGCGAAGGCTTCGATTTCTTCACCCAGAACAAGGTTACAACCATTCGTACCATTGATCCCCATGCGCATGCGCATGGCGGAGCACCCGCCAGCAAGTTCGTGAGATCTTGTGTAGCGTCGTAAGCTACAGGCGTTGTTCCTCCTCCAGAAGGCCAGCCCCTTTTTCACGCGGGGGGGCTGGCCAACTTCGTGCTGCACCTTGTGTCTTAGATGTAATGTTCCATCAGGTTGTTCACCCTCCCAAATCGGTAAAGCTGGAGTTGCCAGACAACAGCAAACCGAGTGGGGGAAAGGGTGAACAGCCATAAGAATGCCAAACTACGGTGCGTAGTCGAGAAGAAGCGGACGCAGTCTTCGGCAACGGGCAGGCATCTGAGATGAGGATGTCGGGAAATGCTGACCATCGTTTCTGGGCGTAGTTCTGCTGGTGGGCAAGAATGTTTAGAGATGGCTCGCAGATGCAGGAGCATTCGGCAGGTCTCGGACGAATTGTTTCCCTGAGGGGCACAGGGGGCACCGTCCATCATGCGTTTTTATGGCACAGCGGTGGCACAAAAATAAAAGAAAACAAAAATGCCCTTACGGTTTTTAACCATAAGGGCTTGATTTCTCTGGAGCGGGAAACGGGATTTGAACCCGCAACCTTCAGCTTGGGAAGCTGACACTCTACCGTTGAGTTATTCCCGCAAAAGTGGAGCGGGAGACGGGATTTGAACCCGCGACTTCAACCTTGGCAAGGTTGCACTCTACCACTGAGTTACTCCCGCATGGTCTGCAAACGGCGAAGCGTGAAAGTACTTTTTGGAGGCGGCATCCAGATTTGAACTGGAGATGGAGGTTTTGCAGACCTCTGCCTTACCACTTGGCTATGCCGCCAGCAAAAAATTTGGAGCGGGAGACGGGATTTGAACCCGCGACTTCAACCTTGGCAAGGTTGCACTCTACCACTGAGTTACTCCCGCTCAGCGAGGTATGCTTTTACGTGGATCGACCCTGAGTGTCAAGCATTGTTCCACAAATTTTACAGAGTTTTATTGTCGCCGCTGCTGGCGGCGCTAAAAAGCGCTGATAAACCGCATGAAAAGCCGTGACGGAAAATGCGGTGAATCGTCTGTGGGGGAAGGACCCTTTTGCAAAAGGGTCCTTCCCCCACAGAGCACTTCAACCAACCAATCCACATCTCTAACATCTAATCCTTGCCGCGCTGGTCCACGATGCGCTGGGCCTTGCCCTCGGAGCGCTGGATGGAGCGCGGCTCCATCAGGCGCACCTTGGCCGTGACGCCCAGGAATTCCTTGATGTTCTTTTGCAGGCGGTTTTCCAGCATCTGGAGTTTGCGAATTTCGTCGGCAAAAAGGCTGTCGCTGACTTCCACGCGTACTTCCAGGGTGTCCAGATTGTTAACCGAGCCCACAATGATCTGGTAGTTGGGGGTGAGGCCGTCACTTTCCATAAGCAGGCCTTCGATCTGCTGCGGAAAGACATTGACCCCGCGTATGATGAGCATGTCGTCGCTGCGGCCCTGCAGGCGCGAGATGCGTACATGGGTACGGCCGCAGCAGCAGGGCGTGTAGTTCAGGCTGGTGAGGTCGCGGGTGCGGTAGCGCAGCATGGGGATGCCCTCCTTGGTGAGGGTCGTCAGCACAAGTTCGCCCACCTGGCCGGGGGGGAGCTGTTCGCCGGTCACGGGATCTATGATTTCCGGCAGGATGTGATCTTCCCAAAGGTGCATGCCGCACTTGGCTTCCACGCATTCCATAGCGACGCCCGGCCCCATAATTTCAGAAAGGCCGTAAATGTTCATGGCATCGATGTGCATTTTTTCTTCGATGTCACGGCGCATGGCTTCGGACCAGGGTTCGGCTCCGAAGATGCCTATGCGCAGCGCAAGTTCGCGAAAGTCCACTCCTGCTTCCTGCGCGGCTTCCCACAAATGCAGGGAGTAGGAGGGCGTGGCGCACAATACGGTAGCGCCAAAATCGCGCATGAGGTGCGCCTGGCGGCGCGTGGCCCCGCCGGAAGCCGGAACCACCGTGGCCCCGATGCGTTCCGCACCGTAGTGCGCCCCAAGCCCGCCCGTAAAGAGGCCGTAGCCATAGGCCACGTGCACCACGTCCGAGCGGGTGACCCCTGCGGCGGACATGCTGCGGGCCATAAGCTCGGCCCAGTTTTCAAGGTCGCGGGCCGTATAGCCCACAACCACGGCCTTGCCCGTGGTGCCGCTGGAGGCGTGCAGCCGCACGATATGGTCGCGCGGCACGGCAAACAGGCCGAAGGGGTAGTAGTTGCGCAGGTCCTGCTTTTCGGTAAAGGGCAGAAGTTTCAGGTCGGCCAGGGATTTGATGTCGGCGGGGGTGACGCCCGCCTCGTCAAAGCGTTTGCGATAGAAGGGCACGTTGGCGTAAACGCGGTCGCACAAGTCGCGCAGGCGGCGCAGTTGCAACGCTTCCAGTTCTTCGCGGGGCAGGGTTTCCTGTTTGATATTGAAAAGCACGACCCACTCCTTGTAGAAGAGATAGCTGGCAGTTGACGGCTTGAGCCATCAATGGAAAAGGAAAAAC
The DNA here is from genome assembly GCF_902702915.1 of Desulfovibrio sp. 86. Lineage (NCBI taxonomy): Bacteria > Pseudomonadati > Thermodesulfobacteriota > Desulfovibrionia > Desulfovibrionales > Desulfovibrionaceae > Desulfovibrio > Desulfovibrio sp. 86. The sequence goes on from NZ_LR738849.1 coordinate 2,456,310, forward strand.
GGTTTCGTAGCGTGGAAACCCCTTTGGGTATGCCGCAATGTCCGCATCGGGTCAACAAAAACGGGGCATGGGCGAGGTGGCGTTTTGCGGATGGTCTGACACCAAAGGGCCCTGACAGAGCGCTGCACTCGTGCTATTAGAATATTTAAGGAAGCACTGATTAAAGAGCCTCCTGGAAACGCGGGGCGGCAACTGCGGCAAACCATTGCCCTTGACCCGGCTTTGCGATATGTGCTTGCTATGGAAAATAATCACCCCAATACTCCCTCCGGGGGCCGCGCCCCCAAGCAGTTTTCAGACGTCCCCGCAAGCCGTAAGGCGGCGGATCTGGTCCAATGGCTTGAAGAGCACAAGGCCTTGCGTGTGGTGTGCATTGATTTTGAAGGGCAGGGCGGTTTTGCCGATGCCCTGATCATTGCCAGCGCCGGTTCGGTGCGTCACGCCCAGAGCCTTGCTGACGGCGTAAGCCTGATGTGCCGCGAGAAAAACTACGAATTTTTGCGCACAGAAGGGTACGCCGCCGGGCAGTGGATCCTGGTGGATATGAATGACGTTATCGTCAACATCTTTCAGGAACCCGTGCGCGAGCTTTACGCCCTTGAAGCCCTGTGGGGACACGGATCCGCTGCCGCCAAAACCGCTGGGCGCGAAGACCGCGGAGAATAATATATGACGCCGACGCTGTTGCTGATACTGGATGGCTGGGGCATTGCCCCGCCAGGGCCTGGCAATGCCCCGTACCTGGCGAAAACCCCCAATCTGGACGCCCTGACGGCCCGCTGCCCGCACGGACAGCTCATCGCCTCCGGCCGTGATGTGGGTCTGCCCAAAGGGTATATGGGCAATTCGGAAGTCGGGCACCTGAACATAGGGGCCGGGCGCGTGGTCTATCAAGACATGACGCGTATCGACGTGGCTGTGGAGGACGGCTCCTTCGCGGCCAACCCCGTCATCAACGACGTGCTGGCTGCGGCCAGGCGCGGCGGCGGCAAGCTGCACCTTGTGGGCCTGCTTTCCGGCGGCGGCGTCCACAGTCATATCCGTCATCTGGAGGCCTTGTGCGGCATGGCGGCCGGGCAGGGCATTCCCGTGCGCGTGCACGCCCTCATGGATGGCCGTGATTGCGATCCGCACAGCGGCATGGACTTTATCCGCGAGCTTGAAGCCAGCATCAAGGATCAGCCCCAGACGCGCATAGCCAGCCTTGTGGGCCGCTTTTACGCCATGGACCGCGACAAGCACTGGGAACGGGTCAGTCAGGCCTGGAATGTCATAGTGCATGGTCAGGCGCCCACGGCGGCCAATCCCGAGGCAGCGGTGCAGGCTTCCTACGAGGCGGGCGTTACCGATGAGTTCATGAAGCCCGTGCGCTTTGACACGGGCGACGCTGCCCCCGGCATGGCCGACGGCGACGCGGTCTTTTTCTTCAACTTCCGGGCTGACCGCATGCGCGAACTGACTGCGGCCTTCATCACTCCCGGCTTTGAGGGCTTTGACAGGGGCAAGATGCCCGCGCTGTCGGCTCTGGCGTCCATGACGAGCTATGAGGCCAGCTTTACCTTGCCGGTGGCCTTTCCCAAGGAGGCGGTCAGCCATGGCCTTGGCCAGATCGTGTCCGAGCGGGGCATGCGGCAGCTGCGCCTGGCGGAAACGGAAAAGTACGCCCACGTGACCTACTTTTTCAATGGCGGCGTTGAAGAGCCGTTTACGGGCGAGGATCGCGTCCTTGTGCCGTCGCCGCGCGATGTGACGACCTATGATCAGAAGCCTGCCATGAGCGCGCCTCTGGTGACGGATGAATTCGTCAAGGCCTGGAACTCCGGGCAGTATGATCTTGTGGTCTGCAACCTTGCCAATGGCGATATGGTGGGGCATACCGGCGTGGTTAAAGCCGCCGTTGCGGCCTGCGAAGTGGTGGACCAGTGCGTGGGCCGCATGGTGGAAGCCGTGGAAGCCCGCAAGGGGCGCATGCTCATCATTGCCGACCACGGCAACTGCGAAGTCATGCTCACGCCCGAAGGCCATCCGCAGACGGCCCATACCACCAATCCCGTGCCCTGCATCCTGCTGGAACCTGACGGCGCGGTGAAGGCGCTGGCCGACGGCAGGCTGTGCGACGTTGCCCCCACGCTTCTGGCCCTGTGGGGACTCGAACCCTCATCGCCCATGAACGGGCGAAATCTGGCCCTGAACGGCGCTGATGCGGATATGGCACCCAAGGAGGCCGCCCGTGGCTGAGCGTAAAAGGCCCATTGAGCCCGTGGCCCCTGACGGCATGGAAATCCTCTTTTTCTACCAGTGCCCAGGCTGCGGCAAACACGTGCCGCAGGCCAGCCCCACCGAACCGCGCATGGTGCGCTGCCCAGGCTGCGGGCAGGGCTTTCCCATCATTCCGGTGGACGAACACAGCCTGCACTATGTGCGCATCATGCTGGCTGAGGGCAAGGCCGCCGCTGATCCAGATTTTCTATAGAGCATGTAACACTTGAAATGCTCGCGTACGGCAGGCAAAAGCCCGCCTACTCGCATTTCGTGGCAAGGATTTTTAGAAAAATCCTTGCAGAGCATTTAACTCATTTCATTCGTAAACTGCTCTAGTACAAGAAACTGTCCCGCCCGCATTTCGTGCAGGCCGTTTCCGAGGTGAAAACGATTTTGAAAATCCGGCTGTCGCCTACGCGGCAGCCGGATTTTTGAGCATGTGTCAGCCACATGACGAAATGCCGACAGCTCACGACAATTCGGGTTAAAATTTTTTTACGAAAAACCTTGCGTATATATATAAAGCCGTGTAAAAGAAGTCTCAACCTGATCGTAGGTTGTTTAGTGTTACCTGTGGGACGATTAAAACGAGAGGAAGGGCTATGAAACGCATCTGTACACTTCTTTTGGCCGCTGGCCTGCTGTTCGGCGCTGCCACCGGCGCGAGCGCCATTGACTTTAATGCCAAGGGCCAGTGGCTCATGGGCTTCAGCGAGGGCCAAGGCAGCCCCGTTGACACTTACCGCAAAGATGGCGTGAAGACCAAGGGCAGCCACGAGGATGACTTCCAGGCCGCCCAGCGTCTGCGTCTGCAATTGGACGCCGTGGCTTCCGAATCCCTGTCCGGCACCGTGTACTTCGAAATTGGCACCACCCAGTGGGGCCAGCAGAGCAGCGGCGGCGCTCTGGGCGCTGACGCCAACAACGCCATCCGTCTGAAGCGCGCCTATATTGACTGGGCCGTGCCGCAGACCGACGCCAAGGTGCGCATGGGCATCCAGGGCGTGGCCCTGCCCAACGTGGCCGGTGGCTCCGCCATTATGGACACCGACGTTGCCGGCATCACCGCCAACTACAAGTTCAACGACAACGTTGGCCTGACCGCTCTGTGGGCGCGCCCCCTGAACGACAACTACACCGATGTCAATAATAACAATCGGCAGCAAAACTATCTGGACAACCTGGATCTCTTCAGCCTGATGGTGCCCCTGACCTTTGACGGCGTGAAAGTGACCCCCTGGGCCATGTACGGCATGGTGGGCAAGAACGCGCTGAAGGGCGACTGGAATAAGAACATCAACGACTACGATGCCATCGGAACCCGTGACGGCAATCCCAAATTTACTTTGCGCCCCTACCCGGGCTTGACTAACGCTGACTCGATCGGCAACACCAACAATGATTACGGTTCCGCCTTCTGGGCTGGTCTGCCTGTTGCCATCACCCTGTGGGATCCGCTGAACATTGAAGTGGATCTGAACTACGGGTACATGCAGGGCATGGGCCGCTTTGACGCCAAGAAGAGCGACGGCACCCTCAAGCGCTCCAGCACCGAGCGTCAGGGCTGGCTTGCCAAGGCCCTGGTGGAATACAAGCTTGATTGGGGCGTGCCCGGCATCTTGGGCTGGTACGCTTCCGGTGATGACGGCAACCCGAGGAACGGTTCGCAGCGCATGCCTTCCGTTGTGCCCATGGGCAACTTCACCTCTTTCCTGGGTGACGGCAACATGGGTTGGGCCCGCCAGGATTACGCTATTGACTACGCAGGAACCTGGGGCGTCGGCGCCCAGATCCGCGACATGTCCTTCCTTGAAGACCTGAAGCACACCTTCCGCGTGGCCTACTGGGGCGGCACCAACAGCACCGGCATGGTCAAGTACATGGATAGCGCCCACGCCTGGGGTGATGGCTACAACCAGAACACCAGCCCTTACCTGACCACCAACGATGCTCTGGTGGAATTCAACCTGGTGAACAGCTACAAGATTTACGAAAACCTCGAAATGAATCTTGAACTGGACTACGTTATCAACTGCATGGATAACAGCACCTGGAAGAAAGCTAAGGGCGGCAACGACGGCAGCTTCAGCAAGCAGGATATGTGGAAGGCCCAGGTGGTCTTCGCGTACAGCTTCTAAGCTACGCGCCTTTGCCGAAAGGCAAGGATTACGACTTCAAGGGGAGGCTTCGGCCTCCCTTTTTTTGTGTCTTCCGGAGCAAGACTGTTTTGCGATGTGTTGGCTTTTAGGGCTGGTATGTCCTGGGGCCGCAGTTCACAGTGGCGGCCAGGCTGCTTGCCTGTGAGAAGTGCCTGTTTTCCATATGTCGATTTGCACTTCTGTTTTTATAATGGCAAGGCATGATGCATGGCTTTGCTGATGAGAAAGAACGCCTGTTGCAAATGTCAAAGGCCAGTAAGCGTGACGCATGGTATAACGCCGTTGCGCGCGGCCGTTTCATTTGGCGGAAATGAATGCCGTGCATGCAATGGCCTGGACGGACACTATGCCACCTGTGACTGCGATTTCAATTTTTCAAACAGCTGCCATTGCGCCATAAAGGCGCTTCGCAGGGGGCGAGACTCTGCCCAGGCCCGGGCAGCGCGCTTCATGGCCTGCATGCGTTCCGGATGGCGGGCAAGGGAGAGCATTGCCGCAGCATAGGCCTCCGCATTTTCCTGCTCGACCACAAGCCCGCTCTTGCCAGGAATGATGTTTTCCTTGGGGCCGCCTACCCCGCTCACGATGGTGGCAAGCCCGGCGGCCTGAGCTTCCAGCACGACCCTGCTGTAGGTGTCTGTGGCAGAGGGAAAAACAAAGATATCCGCATCTTCATATGCCTGAATGAGCGATTGCCCCTCAAGGTAGCCTGTAAATTTCACAGGCAGATCCTTGGCCATTTTTTGCAACTCCGCAAACTGGGGGCCATCCCCAACCAGAGTCAGCACCGCATTGGGCACTTGCGGATAAACACGTCGGAAGGCTTCCATCAACAGATGGAGGCTTTTTTCTTTGGACAATCTGCCCACATAAAGAAATTTGATCTGCTGTTCTTTTGCAGAATCGCCGCGCTGCCACGAAGGGGTAAAAACCGAGGCGTCAATGCCCCTCGGATAAACGTGAATTTTTTGCGGTTGCAGCCCGCGCGCTATGAGATCCTGCCGGGTCGCCTCTGACGGAGCAAAAACGACGTCCATCTGGTTATAGTACCAGAATATGTAGCGCCATGCCGTTTCCTCCAGCGAGGGGTCGTCCGTCAGCCTGTATACGTATTGCGGAAAGGACGTGTGGTAGGTCGCGTGGATGGGCAGGTTCAGCATCTTTGCCGCCAACAGGGCAATAAGCCCCATTGGGCCGGGCGTTACGGAGTGTAAAAGCGTGTAGCCACGGTCATAGCAGTGCTGGATGATTTTTAAGGCTGGCGGGTGGTGCAGCGAGAGTTCAGGATACTCAGGCATGGAAAAACTGCCCGTCGGGGTGAAATTTATGGGGGCAAGTTTGGGATCGTGCAGAAAGGTATTGGCGTTTTGGGGCATGCACGTCAGCATGTCCAGTTTCTTGCCGTGTGTTGCGGCAAGGGAAAGTGTTATCTGCAAGGATTTTGCGACCCCGTTCACCTCGCAGTACGTATCGGTAAAATATGCAATGGCTGTTTTTTCGGTGGGCTGGGGCCGCATGTGGTTTTGGATCCCATAGTGCTGCAAGCAGTTTTCAGCGAATTTTCTGTCTTTGGAAAACAGGCTGTAACCAATGCCGTAGGGAGCAAGCAGGGCATAGAGGGATCCTATGGAGCCGATCAGTTTGAACACATTGAAAAAGTTACCTTTAAGAATATCCTCAAGCACCGCATCCACACAAATGTGCTGTACCTTTTCTGTTACTTCCGAGATAAAATGGGTCAGCATTTCTTCGCGTTGCGGCAGATCCTTGAGCGCCTGAATTGTATTGGTTTCACTGGCGGCAAACTTTAGTTGCGGGGACTGCGCAATCACCTGCTCCGCCGCTTCAAGCAGATTTGCCTGCATGCTTTTTTCACCGGTCCGCCTTCCCCGGCCAAAGCGGAGCAAAACTCCGGCCAAGGTCAACATGCGCGTTTTGACAGACAGGGGCTTGAGTTCCGGCGCGCCTGTCAGCATGTTTTCCGCAAACCGGAGCGCGCTGCTGTAGTGCATGTCCTGAGCCAGATCCGTGGAGTTTTTATAAAACTGGTACCCGATGGCGTACAGATTGTGGGCAAAACAGAGCGGTGTGGCCGGAACCGTATTCACGGTGGTATTGCCCTGCATCACGGCCTGCAAAAGATGCGCGGCAGCGGGAAGCGTGTCGCCCTTGCCGCTGTGGCGGACGGGGCTTACGCGTGTAAAGCTTCTGGCTATATTGCAGGAGGAGTGATCGTCCGACCCTGCCATGAAATGCTTGTTCCAGGGCTGCGCGACCAGAGAGGCACGTTTGTATTTTTCTTCAAATCGCGAGGTCATTTCCGGGGTGAGCTCGGCCACGATAGAGCGCAAAACCTCATTCTGCACATCATTGCGCGCCCCGTTCAGTTCAAACACGGAAAACAGCAGGATAAGCTTTTCAACGTGCTGTATGGTCAGTTTGTCGTTGGCTGGGCACAATGGATGGGCGCAGGCATGTGGAATATCCTGCTGGATGAGGTAGGGGATGAGGTCATAGATGTTACTTCTGAGGCGCTGCACGTCTTCGTGCTGTTTTTCAGTGATATTCCAGGCTAGTACGTGGATTTCGCAGCGGTCACCGGGAAAAAACGCGGAAATTTCTTCGCTGATGAATACCTGCGGCAAATGAGCTATTTCCAATGCCCCCGCAATGGTATCGTGGTCAGTAATCGTCACATAGTCCATTCCTCTGGACTTGGCGATGTCATATATTTTTGAGGGAAGCGTATAGCTTTCGCTGCAACCGATTTTTTGTAACGCCCATTGTGACGGATTTGTGGAGTGCCGCGAGTGGACATGCAAGTCCACATTGAATGAAGGTTGTGTTGCCTTGTGCTGCAAAACATCAAATTGGGGCGTCTGTGGCATTTGATACTCCCTTGTGGGTATGTTTGCCTGCAGTGCTGCTTGAGCATTTAGCTCTTGAAACGCTCAAGTGCGCGGCTGGCAAAGCCTGCCGCACGCATTTCGCGGCAAGGATTCCCAGAAAATCCTTGCAGGCTGTGAACGCATTTCATTGGCAAGCTGCGTTAAAATATATCTCTGAACTTTTTCTAAACTGTACATATGGAAATAGTATGAAGGTTTTCATACTTTTTGACTTTGTAGCCATCATAACGATTGTCGGGATTGCAAGTGTTTTCTGCCATGAGTTTTGTTAACGTAATCGGCGTAGGCGGGAATGATGATCCATCGCTGGACGAGCGCGGCCATAAGGCGCTGCTTGTTCTTCAGGACAGATTGACTTTGAATCATGAAGTGTTTCAACGTTAATCTGTTCTTGATGCATTTTGTTCAGTGCCGTCATGCTTTTCGCAAAAGAACATCCGCCCGTCATTGTTCTGTGACGGGCGGATGTATTGTGAAGGAAGCGTGAAAGAAGCGTGTACGGGGCGAAGTAGAAGAAACTGCTTCAGGTGGGTTAGCGTTTGCGTTGCAGATGGTCGCGCAAAAGTATGGCCAGCAGGTTCATGCTCAAAACCAGCAGCAGGAGCACAAGGCCGGTTCCGTATTGCAGGGGCCGGGTTTTGGCTATTTCAGTTCCGGCTGTGGCCAGCACGTACATGTGGTAGGGCAGGGCCATGACAGAGCTGAAAATGGAGTCCGGGCTTTTGGGCGTGTAAAAAACCGCTGCGGTAAACATGATGGCTGCGGTTTCACCCGCCGCGCGGGCCACGCCCAGGATGGCTCCCGTGAGCATGCCGGGCAGCGCGCAGGGCAGCACCACACGGCTTATGGTCTGCCATTTGGTTGCGCCAAGGGCCAGAGATGCCTCGCGGTAGGTGTCCGGCACGTTGCGCAGGGCTTCTTCAGCTGTGCCGATGATGACGGGCAGGGTCAGCACGGCAAGCGTCAGTATGCCCGAGAGTATGCTGACCCCGAAGCCGCAAAAGGTCACAAAAAAGGACAGGCCAAAAAGGCCGAAGACCACGGAAGGCACGCCGGCAAGATTGTTGACCCCAAGGCGCACGTAGCGGGCAAAGGCGTTGCGTTTGGCGTATTCGTGCAGGTAGATCGCCGAGGCCACGCCCAGGGGAAAGGCCAGCAGCAGCGCGCCCAGCGAGAGAATGGCCGTGCCGATGATGCAGGGCAGTATGCCGCCCTCTGTCATCATGTTGCGGGGGGACTGACTGATGAATTCCCAGCTCAGCGCGGGCAGGCCGTTGTAGAACAAAAAACCGCATACGCCCATCAGGGCCAAAACGTTGCAGGCGGCCACGCCGCGCAGAAAGCAGAACATGACGTTCTGCGAGCGTCCCCTGGCTCTGCCGCTGGAAGGCAGCACCACGCGGGTGGATGCGCCGTGCTGCGAATCGTGCTGTGAAGATGATGCCTGTGACATGTTTTTCCGTCCTGTTCCCTATAAGCTGGAGGATCCGGCCTGACGATGTTTTTCGGCAATATGCCCGGCGAACATATTGAAGGCCAGTGTCAGCAGAAAGAGCACAATGCCTATGGCGAAAAGCGCGTGGTAATGTTCGCCTCTGAAGGGGGCCTCGGCCATTTCGGCGGCGATGGACGCGGGCATGGGCCGCACCGGGTCCAGCAGGGATGTGGGAATAATGGCCGCGCCGCCAGCCACCATAAGAACCACCATTGTTTCGCCGATGGCTCGCGACATGCCCAGCATGACGGCAGTGCCGATGCCGGAGAGCGCGGCGGGTATGACCACCCGAACCGTGGTCTGCCAGCGGGTAGCGCCCAGCGCCAGCGATGCCTCGCGCAGATCGCGCGGCACGCTGTACAGGGCGTCCTCGGAGACGGAACAGATGGTGGGCACGCTCATGAAGGCCAACACCAGGGAGGCGTTCAGCAGGTTAAGGCCCGTGGCCGCGTTCAGGTAGTCCTGCAGGAAGGGAGCCAGCACCACCATGCCCAGAAAGCCCAGCACCACCGAGGGCAGCGCGGCCAGAAGTTCCACAAAGGGCTTGATGATGCGACGAACGCCCGGATGGGCGATTTCCGTCAGGTATACGGCCGTAAGAACCCCAAGGGGCACTGCCAGCAGCGAGGAAAAAAACGTTACCGCCAGTGAGGCGACCAGCAGGGGAAAGATGCCGAAAAGTCCTGGGTCCTCTGTGGGATACCACAGATCGCCAAAAAGAAAATCAATGGGCGAGTAGTGCGCAAAGAGCGGCAGGCCTTCCATAAACAGAAATATGACAATGCCGGCCAGGGCCAGCAGGGAGCTGGCCGCCATGCCGGTGAGAATATAGTGAACCAGCTTTTCCTTCAGATCTCTGGAGCGCATGGGCCGTTCTCCTGACGCGCTAGCCGCGTCTTTGGCACTTGTGGCGCATGTGCCGGGCAAGGGGGGATGTGGTTTCCGCTCACCCCGCACCATGCGGGAATTGTTTGCAGGGCGTACTGCGCCCTTGTCCATCCGGTATCTCCCGTCATTGCGGGAAATTTTGTCACCATCCCGAAATGGTTGCAAGGCGGAGTCACTGCACCGCCAGGCAACCATTTCGCAGAAGTGGTCTTATTTGCTCAGGGGCACGTAGCCCACTTCACGCACGTCCTTCTGGCCCTTGTCGGGGGCAAGGAGGTAGTCCACAAATTCTTTCGCCACGCCCTTGGGGGCGCCGTTGGTGAAGATGTAGAGTTCGCGGGCAATGGGCCACTGCTTGGAAACGGCGGTTTCAGCATTGGCGCTCACGTTGTTCACCTTGAGGCCCTTGGTGGACTTGTCCACATAGCCGAGGCCCACGTAGCCAATGGCGTTCTTGTTCTTGGACACGGTCTGCACCACAGCGCCGTTGGAAGCCTGCATGAGGGCCTTGGGGCTGACGCGTTCCTTTTTCATGACCAGTTCTTCCCAGGACTCGAAGGTGCCGGAAGAGGTGTCGCGCGAAACGGCCACGATCTGGGCGTCTTCGCCGCCAAGGTCCTTCCAGTTGGTGATCTTGCCAGCGAAAATGTCGCGCAGCTGTTCAACGGTAAGCGCAGCCACCTTGTTGGCGGGGTTGACCACAGGCACGATGGCGTCAATGGCGATGGGCGTGCGCAGAGGGGTCACGCCGTTTTTGGCGGCGGCTTCCACTTCCTTGTCCTTGATGTCGCGCGAGCTCATGGCAATGTCGCACTGCTTTTCGAGCAGGGCCTTGAGGCCGTTGCCGGAACCGCCGCCGGAAATGCTGAGTTCCGTGCCGGGATGGGAAGCCATGAACGCTTCACCGGCTTTCTGCACCACGGGCAACACCGTGGTGGAGCCGTTGATGACGACCTGCTGGGCGGCCATGGCCGGAGCGCCCAGGCAAAGGACGGTAAGGGCGGCGGCAAGCAGTTTGCCGCTGGAACGGGTCATGCGGGACTTGAAGTCGAAAGACATGGGTCTTCTCCTGTTGTTGGTACTTTGTGACATTGGTCTACATTGGCGGTTTTCGCCCGCCGCGACTCTTTTCTGGCCTTGTTCTGTTACAGAATGATGACAGAACCACGAAGACTGCGTGAAGCCCGCAATTGCTTTTCAAACCCGCGTGGGGCATGGTTTTTTCAGTTTTAAGCAGCGTCACGCAATTGTAACAAATCCACCATCACAATGGCGCAATGAGGCGGTGTACTCTGTCTGCGTCAGAGAGGTGTGAACTATGAGTCAACAAATACTGATAGTTGAAGATGAAGCCGACATCCGTGAACTTTTACGTTTCAATCTTGAGCGTGAAGGCTTCAGCGTGCTGGAGGCAGCCGACGGCAATGAAGGTCTCAAGCTGGCCCGGCAACATATGCCCGACCTTATGCTGCTGGACGTCATGCTGCCGGGTTTTGACGGGTTTGAGGTCTGCCGCCGTCTGGGCGCGCAGTCAGAAACCGCCAATATTCCGGTTCTCATGCTGACAGCCAGGGGCGAAGAAATGGACAGGGTCGTGGGATTGAGCCTTGGGGCGGACGACTACGTGGTCAAGCCCTTCAGCGTGCGCGAACTCATGCTGCGCATTCGGGCGGTGCTGCGGCGCGGTACGCGCAGCAGTGAAAGCCCAGTGCTTGAACGTCACGGCATTCGCCTGCGGCCCGAAGCCCATACGGCCGAGGTGCAGGGCGAAGAGATGCCGCTTACCGCCACGGAGTTTCGTCTGCTTGAAGACCTGCTCCGCCACGCGGGAGCGGTGCGTACGCGCGAGCAGCTGTTGAACAAGGTGTGGGGCTATTCCTTTGAAGGGTATGCCCGCACCGTGGATACCCATGTGCGCCGTTTGCGCGCCAAGCTCGGCGGCGCGGCCGCCATGCTGGAAACTGTACGCGGCGTCGGCTACAGAATCAAGGAGTAGAAAGGTCCCGCACGGGCTGCGCCTGTGAGGGCCAATAGCAAAGCTGGCGGCAAGGCCGCACTGGCAGGGAACTATGTTTTCATTCAGAACCCGAATTTTTTACGGCATGCTGGCCGTGGCCCTGGTTTCCATAGCCGTGGCCGTGTTCTACGGCAAGGCCTGGTTTGAAAAGGCCCAGCTTGAATCCGCGCGCGAACGCCTTGTGCGTGAAACAGTGCTGGCCGGGGCCATATTGGACAGGCTCGGCGACCATACGTCCGGGCTTCCGCAACTGGCGGCCATTCTTGATATGCCTGAAGAGCGCCTGTCTCTGCTGAACAGCAAGGGCAGCGTGCTGGGCGATACAGCCCCCGGAGCGCAGCCCGTCACCCGTCTGGACAATCATGCCGACAGGCCCGAAGTACGCGAGGCCATGGCCGGAAAGCCGGGCTTTACCATCCGGCCCAGCGGCACTCTGGGCACTGATCTGGCCTATGCCGCAGTGGCCCTGCAGAACGGCGACATCTTGCGCGTTTCCGTGCCGCTGGTCAGCCTCAGGCAGATTATAGACAGCCAGCTTGCCGTCTTCACGCGCATAGGCCTTATCACCGTGGCGCTTTCACTGGTGCTGGCCGGGCTGCTGTCCGGCGCGCTGCGGCGCTCGTTGAGCCAGATGGTGTCTGTGGTGGAGGCCATATCGCTTGGCAACTTTCAGCGTCGCCTGCGCCGCATACCAGGGCGCGAATTCGCGCCCCTGGCGGACGCCGTGAACCGCATGGCCGAAAATATCGAGGAGCACATCCGTGCGGCGGCCGAACAGACAGCCCAGCTTGAAAGCATCCTCGACACCATGAGCGACGGGGTGCTGGTGCTTGGCCCGCGCGGGCGCATACGCCGCTGCAACAGGGCGCTGGCCAGGGAATTTCCCGATGCCGCGTCAGCCCTGGGCGCTCAGGTGGTTGAAGTCATCCCTTCGCCGCCCTTGCAAAATGCCGTTGACGACCTCATGGCAGAGGCGGAAGCCCGTAACCATGCGCGTCAGCGGGCGCTGGCCCTCGCCGCCTCCGTGGCGCAGGACTACCCGGAACTTGCGGGGACCAAAGACGCCGCTGGTGATGGCGCGATCAAGTCCCAGACAGCCGTGCCCCAGACAGCCGATGACGATTCTGTCGCGCCGGACCTTGAAGGCTTTGAGGATGGCGAGGACGGCAGCGATGAAGGGTTCTCCGCAGAAAGCGGCCGTATGCAGCGCTATCTGCATCTTGAACTGCCTTCAGGTCAGGTCATGTCGGTCTGCATTTCGCTGCCCACATCCGCTGACACGGAAAAGGGCGGACAGTTGGGCGCTGTGGCCGTGTTCCACGACATCACGGAGCTCATGCGGCTCGAGAGGGTGCGCAGGGACTTCGTGGCCAACGTGTCGCACGAATTGCGCACGCCGCTTACGGCCATACAGGGATATGCCGAAACCCTCGTCAGTCTGGACGGCCCGCCTGAATGCCGCCGCTTTGGCGAGATCATTCTCAAGCACGGGGCCTACCTTTCACGCATGGTGGAAGACCTGCTCACACTGGCGCGCCTTGAAGGCAAGAGCGGCAGCCTTGAGCTTGGCCCGGTGGATCCCCGCGAATCTCTGGCCCAGGCCACGGGCATGTGCCGTGAAGTGCTGGAGCGCAGGCGCTGCAAGGTGGAGTCACAGATTCCGGCCGACTGCCGCGTCATGGCCAGCCCGCCGCATCTGACCCAGGTTTTTCGCAATCTGCTGGAAAACGCGGGCCGATACGCGCCTGAGGGCGGTAGCATCCGCGTGAGCGCGCGGCAGGTCGGCGACAGCGTCGTCTTTCGCGTAACCGACGATGGTCCGGGCATCCCCAAGCAGGACCTCGAGCGCATATTTGAGCGCTTCTATCAGGTCGAGCGGCACAGGGGACAGGCCAGCACCGGCCTTGGCCTTGCCATCTGCAAACATATCATTGAAAGGCACGGCGGCAGCATCCGGGCGGAGAGCCCGGCTTCTGACGGCAATACGGCCCTTGTTTTCACTCTTACTTCCGTTCACGGAGCAGCATAGTCATGAAGGAACATCTGCTGGCACGCAACGTCAGTGTCTATTATGGGCAGCATAAGGCCCTGCACGAAGTGTCTCTGGCCTTTGAGCCCTGCAAGGTGACGGCTCTTATCGGCCCGTCGGGCTGCGGCAAATCCACCTTTTTGCGTTGTCTGAACCGCATGAACGACCTCGTGCCCGGCGCACGGGTGGAAGGAGAAATTCTGCTGGACGGCAAGGACGTGAACCGCCCGGATACGGATGTGGTTTCGCTGCGCTGTCGGGTGGGCATGGTTTTTCAGAAGCCCAACCCCTTTCCCAAAACCATTTATGAAAACGTAGCCTATGGCTTGCGGGTCAATGGCCTCAGGGATGAAAGCCTTATAGCTGAAAAAGTTGAGCTTTCTCTGCGCAGGGCCGCCATTTTCGACGAAGTGAAAGACCGCCTGCAAGCCCCGGCTATCGGCCTTTCCGGCGGGCAGCAGCAGCGTCTGTGCATTGCCCGCGCCCTGGCCGTGGAGCCCGAGGTGCTGCTTATGGACGAACCCGCAAGCGCCCTGGACCCCATAGCCACGCAAAAGATTGAAGAAAGCATCCGTGAGCTGCGCGAGTCCCTGTCCATTATCATCGTCACCCACAACATGCAGCAGGCCGCCCGCGTGTCCGACACGACGGCTTTTTTCTATATGGGTGAACTCATTGAGTATAATGCCACGGATATCATGTTTACGCGGCCTGCCAAAAAACAGACCGAAGACTATATCACCGGGCGTTTCGGCTAGGCGGCACTGGTTTTGTCTTTTGGCCCAGGGCCTTTGTTCGCATTCAAAACCAAAACAGATGTGGCCGCGATCCGGCCAGAACATACAGCGCGATTTTCAGGAGACTGTCATGCAACAGGCCAATTATCTGCAACAACTGCTTGTGACCCTGCGTACCCGGCTTCTGGTCATGTGCGCCAGCGTGGGCATTGCGCTGGAAGAGGCGGGCAAGGCCCTTGTGGCCAACGATCCGGGCAGGGCCGCTGCCGTTATCGAAAGCGACGTGGCCATAGACGCCCTGGAAAATGAAATAGACGAAATGGCCCTGCGGCTGCTGGCCCGGTCGCAGCCTGTGGCCAGCGACCTGCGTTTTGTGGTCACATCCCTGCGCATGGTGGTGGATCTGGAGCGCATTGGCGACGAGGCCGTGAGCATGGCTGAACAGGCCACCCTCATGCAGGACATGCCGGGCTTCAGCGTGATACCCCACGTGCGCGAGCTTTACGTGAGCGCGCGCGAAGCTTTTGAAAACGCGGTACGGGTCTTTCGCGAGAACGACGCCCAGGGCGCGCTGATCATGAGCCGGGGCGATGACGAAGCTGTGCAGACGGAAGTCCGCATCATTCAGGGGCTTATGGAAGGGCTTTCTGATCCGCAGAATACCCTCGAACCCCACCAGGCCATGCACATAATTTTGGTGACGCGCTCGCTGACGCGCATCTGGCGGCGTTCCGTCAACATTGCCGAGCATGTGTACTTTATCAGCCGGGGTGAAAGCCTCAAGCACAAGGGCGAAAGCAGGGATGTCATGTTTTCCGCCCCTGCGACGCCACCCGCCGCTGGCGGGTTTACGCCCGCCGCCGTTGCCGGGTTCACTCCTGCCAATGAGGGAGGCGCGCCTGCCGCCGCTTCGGGCGAAGCCGCCAAGCCCCATGAGGCGGACGCCAATGAAAAAAATCCCTCGCGCCGCAACCGTGCCGAGAAAGCCACAAATTCTGAGGAAAAAGGCGCTGAAAAAAACGACACTGCGGAAAAAGGCACGGACAATGCGTGATCCCAAGCGCCGGGAGCGCTGGTCATGCCGTTAGCGTGGCCTGTGGCGGCGCGGGCGTTCAGGTATGCTGACCCGTCCCTTGAACGCCGCCACCCTGACCTTGGCCTTCTGCTTGACGCCTATGCCGTGGTGGATCTGGGCGTGAAGGTGGCCATAGGCCGGGACGGACGCGTGCCTGCCTGTCACACGGGGTGTGCGCAATGCTGCAGGCAGCCCATCCCCGTAACGCCGCTGGAAGTGCTGGCGCTGCACTGTTACGCGCGCCACAGGCTGCCGCAGGACAGCCTTGCCGGTCTGGTGCAAAGGCTGTCGGGCTATGAGGGGCAAAAGCGGAACATTGCCTCGCCCTGTCCCTTTCTTCATGAAGGCGCTTGTCTGGTTTACCCAGTGCGACCGGTGGCCTGCCGACAGTACATGGTTTTCGGCGCCCCCTGCGCGCAGGGAGAAGACGCCAGCCGCAGCCGCCCGCTGGAGGTGCTTGCGCCGTCCTATGATCATATGCTGGCCGCGCTGATGCGCACGCTGCCCTGGTACGCAGGGCACGAACCCGCCCCGCCGGAACATCCCACCGAAGAAAGCGCCAGAGAGTTTTTTCAATCCATCACTTCGGTTGTTCAGGCCGTGGCCTGGAATCGTTTTTTCCGCGCCTGACTCTGAGCACGGCATTGCATCTTTGTGCCTGGCACCCCCAAGGACTTTGGAACAGCTTAAACGTTGAGAGTGTACATTCTCAACGTTTAAGCTGCTCTGGCTATGGCGTGTAATCGTGCAGATAGCCTGCGTTGACGCCTGCGCGGCGGGCATCTGCTCATGTAGTCCCCCGAGCTTTTCAACACTGAAATGCTCTACGCGCCATACCAGAACACATTAAGCGTTTTAGGGGGTGGGGGTGTGGGGGAGGAGACCCTTTTGCAAAAGGGTCCCTCCCCCACAAAGCATTCTACAGCGCGCAACACAGAAGGCCCGCACGGTTTTTCGCCGTGCGGGCCTTGTTGTATGAACTTTATGTCTGTTTTCAGGTATTACGCTGCGGTGAAGACGAGTTGTTCGTCCTTCGCGTCCACGGTCACGGTCTGACCGTCGCGGATCTTACCGCCCACCAGCAGGCGGGCCAGCGGGGTTTCAACCGCCTGCTGCACGTAGCGCTTGAGGGGCCGTGCGCCGTAGATGGGGTCGTACCCGGCCTCGCTGATGAAGCTCTTGGCCGCGTCGGTCATGTTCAGCTTGATCTTGCGGTCTTCAAGGCGCTTGCGCAGGCGGGCCATCTGCAATTCGACAATGCGGCTGATCTGGTCGCGCCGCAGCGGCAGAAAGACCACGGTTTCATCGACGCGGTTGAGGAACTCCGGCCTGAAGTGCGTGCGCAGGTCTTCCATAACCCTTTCGCGCGCGCCTTCTTTCAGGGTTCCGTCAGCCTCGATACCGTCCAGCAAGTGCATGGAGCCGATGTTGGACGTCATGATGACGATGCAGTTGCGAAAATCCACCGTGCGTCCCTGACTGTCGGTAAGGCGGCCGTCGTCCAGCAGTTGCAGCAGGGTATTGAAGACGTCCGGGTGGGCTTTTTCTATTTCGTCAAAAAGAATGACGGAATAGGGTTTGCGCCGCACGGCCTCGGTAAGCTGGCCGCCTTCGTCATAGCCCACATATCCTGGAGGCGCGCCGATGAGGCGGGATACGGAATGCTTTTCCATATACTCGCTCATGTCGAGACGCACCATGTTGTCTTCAGTGTCAAAGAGCGCTTCGGCCAATGCCTTGGAAAGTTCGGTCTTGCCCACGCCTGTGGGGCCGAGGAAGATGAACGAGCCTGTGGGCCTGTCGGGGTCGGAAAGACCGGCCCTGGCGCGCAGCACGGCGTCGGACACGGCAGTGACGGCTTCGTCCTGACCCACGACGCGCTCATGCAGCTGGTCGGGCAGGCGCAGCAGTTTTTCGCGTTCCGATTCCAGCAACCTGGTAACGGGTATGCCCGTCCATTTGCCGACAATTTCGGCCACGTCGTCCGGGCGCACTTCTTCCTTGAGCAGGCGCGCGCCATTGGCGTCGGCGCTTCCCGCCACTTCCGCGTCAGCCAGTTTTTTCTCAAGTTCAAGCAGCTTCGAATACTTGAGCTCAGCGGCCTTGTTGAGGTCATAGGCGCGTTCGGCCTGCTCGATGGCCAGCTTGGTCTGTTCGATCTGTTCCTTGATCTCGCGCACCTGGTTGATGGAGCCTTTCTCGCTTTCCCACTGCTTGCGCAGTTTGGCCTGCTCGGCGCGCAGATCGACCAGTTCGTTTTCAAGTTTTTCAAGGCGGTCGCGTGAAGCCGCATCGGTTTCACGGCGCAGGGCCTCGCGCTCGATTTCAAGCTGCATGACCTTACGGTTCACTTCGTCCAGATCCGCGGGCAGGGAGTCTATTTCCGTGCGGATGAGGGCCGCGGCCTCGTCAATGAGGTCAATGGCCTTGTCGGGCAACTGGCGGTCCGTGATGTAGCGGTGCGAGAGCACCACGGCTTCCACAATGGCCGAGTCGCTTATGCGCACGCCATGGTGCACCTCAAAGCGTTCCTTGAGCCCGCGCAGGATGGAAATGGTGTCTTCCACCGTGGGTTCGTCCACCATGACCGGCTGAAAGCGCCGTTCCAGGGCCGGGTCTTTTTCAATGTACTTGCGGTACTCGTCCACGGTGGTGGCGCCGATGCAGTGCAGCTCGCCGCGCGCCAGCATGGGCTTGAGCAGGTTGCCCGCATCCATGGCGCCTTCGGTTTTGCCAGCGCCCACAATGGTGTGCAGTTCGTCAATGAAAAGGATGGTATGGCCTTCGCTTTTTTCCACTTCATTAAGAACGGCCTTGAGGCGCTCTTCAAATTCACCGCGATATTTCGCGCCGGCGATGAGCGCGCCCATATCCAGGGCGAAGAGCTTGCGGCCCTTGAGGCCCTCGGGCACGTCGCCCTTGACGATACGGAAGGCAAGGCCTTCAACGATGGCGGTTTTGCCGACGCCCGCCTCACCAATAAGAACAGGGTTGTTCTTGGTGCGGCGCGAAAGAATGCGGATAACCCGGCGTATCTCGGCATCGCGGCCGATGACCGGATCCATCTTGCCCTGACGGGCGGCTTCCACAAGATCTCGGGCGTACTTGTTCAGGGCTTCAAACGTGTCTTCCGGGTTGGCGCTGGTCACGCGTGCGCCGCCGCGCAGTTCTTCCATGGCGGCCACAAAGGCGCTGCGGGTGATCTTGTACTCTTTGAACACCTCGCCAAGAGACGTGGAAGCGGGCACTTCGGTCAGGGCCGCGAACAGGTGGTCAACGCTGACGTACTCGTCCTTCATGCGCTTGGCTTCATTCTGGGCGTCGCCCAGAACCTTGGCCAGGCGCTGTGTGATCATGATCTTTGTGGGGTCCATGCCGCCGCCAGACACGGAAGGGCGCTTGCGCAGCGCGCCTTCAACGGCCACGGCAAAGGCACGGGGCTGCACGCCCATCTGATCCAGAATGCGCGGCACTATGCCGTTTTCCTGCTGGGTGAGGGCCAGGGCCAAGTGCTCGACGTCCGTTTCCTGATGGCCCATGCCTGCGGCGAGGCTTTGGGCTTCGCTGACGGCTTCACGCGCTTTTTCAGTGAATTTGTTAATATCCATATGGATTCCTCCGACAATGCCGCGCCGTTACGGGCGGCAAAATATATTTTTTGGTTCTGCTACAGCAAAACTCTGCATCGGTTCCTGAGGAAGCACTGATTAAAGAGCCTCCTGAAAATGCGCAGGTATTTCGTTTGGCGGCGTTGCTTCACTTTTTTTGAAACAGTCGAGGACGGAAGAGTCCACTCCTGCTTCAAAAAAGATCGCGCCTTGCCAAACGGAATACATCAGCGGTTCCCTAATCTTCAAAATTCTTGAGGCTGCGCACTGCGCGTTCCAGAACATCAATGCGCTCAAGTAGATCCACGATAATGGTGCCGCCAAGGACAGGCAGCTCAAAATCGCAGCAGATACGCTCAAGCTTGCGCACACGGTAAATGTCCGCATCGCGGAAAAGATGCTGCCGCTCGGCCGCGCCGCGCGTTTCAAGCCAGCCCAGAGCGAGCAGTTCGTGAAGACGCTCGGGGTCTATGCCAGTAACCTGAACAAATTCTTCCCATACCATGACCGTGGACGGCGCGGGCAGGGTGGGATTTTTGGGTGTCATGCTCATGCTAAAACCCTCCACCAGGCGTTATGCGCGGGCCTTGAAGGCCGACGTATCCGCCAGTTTCTGCCAGAGTTCGCGTTCGGCGTCAGACAGTTGCGCTGGCGTTTTTATCATGACTCTGGCCAGCAGGTCGCCACGTTTGTCGGCCGCGCCCAGCCCCTTGCCGCGCAGACGGAACTTGCGGCCGGAACTGGAGCCAGCGGGAATCTGCATTTCCACATGCCCCTCCAGCGTGGGCACTTCAACCCTGGCGCCGAGGGCGGCCTCCCAGGGGGCCAGGGCCAGGTCGCACTGCAGATTTTCGCCGTCCACCTTGAAGGTGTTGTGCGGCAGATAGCGCACCCGTAAAAAAAGATCGCCGGGGGAGCCGCCAGGCGCGGGATCGCCCTGTCCGGCCAGCCGTAGCTTGGCCCCTTCGCGTATGCCCGAGGGCACGTTGATCTCCAGCGTCTTGGGGCCCTGCGGGCCCTGGATCGACACGGTACGGCTGCCGCCTTTCTGTACTTCTTCAAGCGTCAGGGGCAACTCGGCCTCCACATCCCGGCCACGCCGGGGGCGGGCGGAAAAGCCGCCAAAGGGGTCGGGGCCGAATTGCGCGCCACGGCCGCCGGGCTGGCCGCCCGACTGTCCGCCGAAAGAGCCGCCAAAAGGGTTGCCGGACTGGCCGCCACCAGCCGCTCCGCCGAAAAGGGTTTCAAAAAAGTCTGAAAACCCTGATCCGTCAAAGCTTTTGCCGCCAAAGGTAAAGTGCACGTTTTCAAAACCCGGTTCGCCCTGGAACTGCTGTCCATGCTGCCAGTTGGGGCCAAGCTGGTCGTACAGCTTGCGTTTTTCCGGGTCTTTAAGAACCTCATACGCCTCGTTGATTTCTTTAAATTTGTCCTCAGCCTGCTTGTCGCCGGGATTCAGGTCGGGGTGGTATTTACGCGCCAGCTTTTTATAGGCCTTGGAAATGTCCTCGGTCTTGGCTGTGCGCTCTACTCCCAGCAGTTTGTAATAATCCTTGTAAGATACTGACATTCTGTGCTCCCCCGTGCGAATCGTGCTCCCGCTCGCGCCGCCCTTTTGGGGCTGGTGGTTCGGGCTGTGCCGGCCGTCTTGTGCGTGACCGTGTCTCAATATGCAAGAATAAGGCCGTGATACCTGAGGTCAATGCCTGCCTGAGAAAAACAATAAACATTTTTACGCAAAAACCAAAATCCTTATGGGATTTTCAGAATTTTTGTTTTGGGGCGTTTTAATCGTGCCCGGAACTGGCGCAAGGTGTGATTTTCAGGCGGCTGCGAGCGGGAGCAGGGGGCTGCGGGAGTAGGGGGCGGGAGCAGAGGGCTGCGGGACTGTTACACATGGCCAAGGCCGGAAAGTTTTTGCAGCAGCAGCGCGGCCTTGGCGGGACCGATGCCGGGCAGGCCGCAGAGATCTTCCTGTGTGGCCGCGCACATGGCTTCCACACTGCCGAAGCGGTCCCACAAAAGGCGCGCCGTGGCTGGCCCTATGCCGGGCAGGCGCATGAGCTCGCCAGAAAGGGCCGCGCCGCGTTTGGCCTTGCGGTGGCGTCCAATGGCAAAGCGGTGGGTGCTGTCGCGCACATTTTGCAGAAAAAGCAGTTCAGGGCCGCCTTCACGCAGGGGCAGGGCATTGACCCTGTCAGGCACAAAAATACGGTCGGCCACATTGCCGGCGCGGCGATCCGCGTGGCCTTGCTCGTCCCTGGCCTTGGCAATGGCGGCCAGGGCGAAAAGGTTTGGCTGCCCCGCCTCCTGTAACGCGCGCTGAATGGTGCGCAGTTGCCCGCGCCCGCCGTCAATGAGCAGCAGGTCTGGCCAGGGGGGGCCACTTTCAAGCCTGCGCGCCACCCAGGCGTACAGTGTGGCATAGTCGTCGCCGCTGTCGGGCATGGCATAGGCGCGGTACTGTGAACGTGCGGGCTGCCCTTCTTCAAAAACCACCAGGCCCACGCGCGTCTGCTGCCCCCCTGTATGGGAAACGTCCACGCATTCGATGCGGTGCGGCGGCCCCGCAAGATGCAGGGAGCGGGCCAGTCGGTCAAGAATGCCCAGTTCGGTTTTCTGTTCCTGACGGCGCGCCTCTTCACGGGCATTGGACTGGGCCATGTCCACAAGCTGGTTATCTCCGGCGTGCTGGGGCGGTACGATGCGCACAGCGCCATTTCTGCGGTCGGACAGGGCCTGCTCCAGCAGTTCGCGGGCAGTAAAAGAGGCAGGAGGGGAGGACGGCGCGGTGCCGCCTTTCGGGGCGTCATGACTGGCATGGGCGCGCGCGTCCGTACCGGAAGCATCTTTAGCAGATGTGTTCAGCCCCGAAGGTTCTGGGCCGGAAGGTATCGGCCCCGCAGTTACTGGTTCGGAGGTTTCTGGCCCAGAGGTTTCTGGACTTGATGTTTCTGGCCCGGAAGGCATGGGGGCCGCATCCGGGCCCGCGCAAGAAGGCGCGGGCAAAGCGGAAGCCAGGTCTTCGGCGCATGGGATGACGGCACCATCCTCGTGCTCAAGATCCTCGGCATCAGGCGGCAGCCAGGGCAAAAGGATGCGGGGGGGCGGGGTGACCTGGCTGTAGTATTGGCTCACAAAGCTCCAGAGCAGCTCCGGGGCGTCCTCGAAGCCCAGGCCCGGCCAGTAGAAGGCGCGTCCATCCGTCACAGCGCCGCTCCGTACAAAGACAATGCCCAGGGCAAGGCCCCTGTCTGCCGGAAAGAGCCCCACGGCATCCATGTCGCCGCCGCCGGGCAGTACGGCGGCCTGGCGCTCCACCGTGCGTTCCACGGCGCGAATCTGGTCACGCAAAATGGCGGCTTTTTCAAATTCCAGATCTTCCGAGGCCCTGTCCATAGCCTCGCGCAGGCTGTCCATCAGAGGCGCGGCGCGTCCCTGTAAAAGATCGCAGACCTTACGGACGTTTTCATTGTATTCCTGAGGCGTCACCATGTTCATGCAGGGCGCGGGGCACTGCCCCATAAAATGGTACAAGCACGCGCGCACGCGGTTTTTCATGGCCTTGTCGGAACAGCGGCGCAGGGCGAAGGCACGGTGGATGATCTTCCACGTTTCACGCGCTGCCAACGCCGAAGTGAATGGCCCGAAATAGCGTGCGCCGTCGCGCCTGGCCTGACGAACAACTTCAAGCCGGGGAAAATCGTGTTTGGTATTCAGCCGAAAGAGCACATACTGCTTGTCGTCGCGCAGCACGATGTTATAGCGCGGCCTGTGCTTTTTGATGAGACTGGCCTCAAGGAGCAGCGCTTCTTTTTCCGTGGTGGTGGTGAGGTATTCTATGCTTGCGGCATGGGAAAGCATGGCCTTGGTCTTGGCGGGCAGCCCGTCAGGCCTGAAATAGGAAAGCACGCGCCGCCGCAGCACGCGCGCCTTGCCAACGTAGATGATGCGGCCCCGTTCATCCTTGTAGAGGTAAACGCCGGGAGACAGGGGGATGGTTGAGGATTCCGGTTTCTGCATGGCAACCATATAACCACCCTTGGGCAACTTGCCAACAGAAAGAAGCAAAGGAAACGCTGATGTATTCCGTTTGGCGGACTTGCTTGACTTTTTTTGAAACAGTCGAGGACGAAAGAGTCCACTCCTGCTTCAAAAAAAGATCGCGCCTTGCCAAACGAAACAACGGCACGTGTTCAAGAGGCTTTTTAATCAGTGCTTTCAAAGTGCAAGTGGGATGCCTCATGTGAGGAATTTTGCGCAGTGAGTGGACGTCTGCCCCTGCCGCGCGGGAACGTTCCATTGGCTAAAGCCAACAGAAAAGGGGAGCCTTGCGGCTCCCCTTTATAGCGAAACTTGAGTCCTGTTCTCTTAGAAAGAGTACACGAAGCTCACGTTGACGTTCCAGGGATCACGCACTTCGTCGGACTTGCCGTTCATCTTGCTGTTGCCCCACACGGACTTGGACTGGTCAAGCCAGGTAGCCAGGTAGGCGGCGTCGAGCATGATGGTGAAGTTGTCATACATCTTGTAGGTGTTGGTCAGGCCAACTTCCATGGCGTAGTCCTGCGTGGTCATGTACAGGGGGTCCATGCCGATCGAATTGCTGTTGGCAGCGATGTTGCCGCCGCCCCAGCTGTTGGACATTCTTTTGGCCATGGTCGGGTTGTTGGTGCCGCCGATGAGGTTCACGCGAAGGGTGTGCTTCAGGTTTTCCAGGAAGCTCATGTCCTTCAAGCGGGCGCCCACGCCCCAGGTGCCAGCCATGCTGTAGCCAAGGATGGCTTCACGAGCGATGTAGGGGTTGCCGTTGAAGGCGAAGTTGGAGAAGCCGTTGTTGCTGTTGTTCACGCTCAGGCTGGGCATACGTCCGGAGCCGTTGGAAGGATTGCTGTCGTCGCCGGAACCGTACCAGCCGTAGATGCCGGGAATGGCCCAGTCAAGCTTGTATTCGGCGAGCAGAGAAGCCAGCCAACCGGAACGGTTGAGGCGGCTCTGGTCATAGGTGGCGGAACCGTAGTTGAAATCCCACGCGATGCGGATGGGGTCAAACATGGTCACTTCGCCGGTCAGGCCAGCCCAGAAAATGTTGCCGTATTCGTTCAGCTTGTAGCCGGTAACAGCGCTGCCGTCCTTGTGACGGGCACCGCCAGCGGGGAACAAGCCAGCAGTGGGGAACTTTTTGGAGGTGCCAGAGACGTTGCCGAAGTAGCCAGTGTCATCACGGAAAGCATTGGGGCCGATGGCAGCGTACATGACCCAGGGGGTCACTTTCACGCCGTCAAAGGTCAAGGGCACGAGCAGGGCGCCAACGTCAACGTTGTCCATGTAGTTGTTGGCCTGGGCGTTGGTGCCCGTGCCATTGGAGTAGTTGTCGTTGAAGGGACGGGCCCACAGGGCGGTCACGGCAACGTTTTCGTTGATCTGGTAGGAGGCGGTGATGCCGGCCACGTCGTCGTTGAAGACCTGGCTTTCAGTGGTGAAGCTGGGCAGGGCCATGCCCTGGATGCCCATGCGCACCTTCAGGTCGGTCTGGGGAACGAGCCAGTCGATGTAAGCGTTCTTCAGCTTGATATTCTGGTTGTCGTCAGCACCCAGAGCGCCACCGGTTTTGCTCTGGCCCCAGGTATTGGCGCCGATTTCAAAGAACACGGTACCGGACAGAGCTTCGGAGGCAACGGCGTCCAACTGCAAGCGCACGCGCTGGCTGGCTTCGAATTCGTCAGCATTGCGATAAGAGGAGTTGCCGGCTTTGCCGCCGTTGAAACCGGTCTGACCATTGCCGCCGGTGAAACCGCCGTTCTGGCCGTAGTCAAAGCTCATGATCCACTGGCCCTTGGCCTTGAAGTCAATGGCGCTGGCGCCTGTGGCAGCGCCGAACACCAGACCGGCCGCCAACAGAAGAGTCGCGATCTTTTTCATGGTTAACCTTCCTTTATTTTGCCCAGACAGGGCACGTTTTTTCTGTACACGCCTGTGGAGCGGATGTCCGCTTCGGGCCAACTATAGAAAAGGCTCGAACACATTGCAAGCATTATCGTGCAAAAATTTTAACCCTCTTGGGCTTTAAAAAAAGAAAAAATTAAAAAAATGTATAAAATGTGAGTGTTAGAGTTTTTTTAGGTAATAAATTTTTTCAGGGCGGAAGAATTTTTTTGTCCACACACAGATAAAAAGCCCAAGGGCGCTATAAATTCAGTATGTTACATTCATGTTACCGGCGGTATAATTTTTTTGCACTGGCCGAAAAACCGGAGGATGGATCGAGTGTGCCGATTTTTCGGGCCACTGAGGGTATTTGCGGGTAGTTGCGGGCATCTGGCTCATGACTGTGGATTGTGCGTGGCCCGAACCTCTGTCAGTTCAGATCCGTTGCGTATTCCACGCAGGCGAGCGCCAGCCCTTCAGGAGGGGCCGTCACCGAGGGCAGCGCCCGACGGTCATGAGCCGCCAGCAGCGCCGGTATCTGCTCCGCCAGCATCTTGCCCTGGCCGCAGGCGGCCAGAAGACCGGCCATGTTGCGCACCATCTGCTTCAAAAAGCCGTCAGCCGTGACGGCAAGACGCAGCATGGGAGCGTGGGGCGGATAAAATTCGCAGGGGGGCAGCTGTTCCAGACGGGCGTCCAGCAGGGTGCGTTCGGTATTTTCCACATCAGTGCCCGCATTGCGCAGTCCGGCAAAGTCGTGCGTGCCCAGCAGAGAGGGAATGGCGCTGCGCATGGCGTCCAGATCCAGCGGGCCGCAGTTCCACACAAAGGGGCGGAGATGGGGCGGCATAAAGCGCCGATCCTGCCAGAACTGATAGACATAGGTTTTGCGCAGGGCGTCCTTGCGGGCGTGAAAATCCGGTGCCGCCCGCACAGCTTCCAGAACGCGGATATCGCGCGGAAGCACCGCATTGAGGCTGTGCCGCCAGTCCATCCCCGCTCGGGCGTCAGGCACGTCGCAATGCGCCACCTGCCCATGCGCGTGCACGCCGGAATCGGTGCGGCCCGAGCCATGCACGCGTACGTGCTGCCCCGCGATCTGGAGCAGGGCGGCTTCAAGCGCGCCCTGAACCGTCGGCGGGGGGTTGGGCTTTTCCTGTATCTGCCAGCCGCTGTAGCCCGTGCCCACGTAGGAAATGAGTAGTCTGAGGCGCATTATTCCGGCAGCTTCATGCGGGTGATGATTTCCGTCAGTTTGGCTGTCTTGGCCGGATTGACGTAGGTGAGAATGTCCCCCGACTGCTTGGGCGACATGCCTGTGAGAATGCGTACCGCTACACGTTCGTCCATACTTTCCAGCGCCTTGGCGGCGGCCTTGGGCTTCATCTGAGTATAGGTGAGCACGAGTCGGCGGATTTTTTCATCCTCAATGCCGCGCGCTTCGCGGATCATGCCCTTCATCTTTTCTTCGGCGCTCTGCATGTCCTTGAGGCGCTGATCCATCTGCTGGCGCAGCATGAGAATGTCCTGTTGCTGGCGGGCCAGTTCCTGCGCCTTGATATTGGGATCAGTGGGCGTTTGCGGCGGGCGCACGGTTGGCGTCGGAGGCGCGGGCACGCCTGTCTGGCTGCTCATGGGCAGGGAGGGGACGCTGCCCGCGTTTGAATCGCCGAAGCCGGAAGCGCCGCGCGGCGGCAGGGGCGCGCCGTCCGTACCCTGGCCGCGCGGGATGTTGGACGGAATATCCGGGACTCCGGGCAGGGAATAGGGCGCGGTCTGCGCGGCGGGCGCAAAGGGCGTCGTCTGGCCCAGGGGCGGCGTCTGCGGCACGGGCATATCCTGGGCGGCCGCGTGGGCGGCCTGCACGCTGCCAAGGGCCGGGATGGGCAAACGGCCAAGGGCGTCAAGCCAACTGTGCTCGCCGGAAGTTTTTGACGCGGCAGTGGTGGTGGCGTCAGGGCTGGCCTGCGCTGGCGCGCTGACGCCCGGCTGGGCCAGGGGCGCGGCCAGAGGTGCGGGCTGGCTGATGTCGGGCGGGGTGAAAAGTTTCTGCTCGGCGGCATGGCTTATGGGGGAGACTCCCGCTGGCATCATGGGCGAGGGCAGGGCCTCCGCATCCAGTACCCGTCCCCCTGCGGCAGCGCCACGCGGTTGGGCGGCGGCCGCCATTTTGGCTGCGGCAGAGCCCTGCGGCGCATGGGCCTGGTCTTTGGCAAGCCGGTCAGCGGGCGAATTTTGGGATGCACGACCTGCGTCAGGAGCCCCGCCCTGTTCCGCGGAAGGGGCCACGTGCGCAGGGGATGCGCCTGCGGCGCGCTGCGGCGTTGCGGGCAGATCCACAGGTTCGGCGCTTTTGGCGTTTTCCTGACGGCTGGCCGCCACAAGCGCGGTCAGCTTGTCCATAACAGCGGCCTCGGAAAGCGGGTCCGCCGGAGGCACAAAGGCCGTTTGCGAGGGCGCGCCGCCAAGCCATGTGGGCAGGGGCACGTCAAGAAGCAGCATGCACAGCATGGAGAGCTTGATAAAGCAAAGCACCGCCAGCCAGCGGAACAGCTTAGAGAGTCGGAGCTTTGTAGCGGAGGGTGGCTGTTTCGTCATTGGTGCGTTGCTCCTTCAATTGTTCCTCACGGGCATAGTGCTGCTTTTGCCTTTCCTTGAGCTTTTCCAGCAGCTTTTTGTCGATGGCGCGTTCGGCCAGCAGTTGGCGGGCTTCTTCAGCCAGTTGTTCCAGCATGCGTACCTGCAGGGCTTCGTGCGCGGCGTCGGCCCGCAGGCCTTTGACGTATTGCTCAAGCACCCAGCGTTCGGCGGCATCCATAAGAACAGCGCCCACAAGGCGGTCTTCGGCCTGGCGCAGCTCGGCCTTGATTTTGTCCAGGCGATCCTGAGCTTCGGCCAGCCGGGCGCGCTGGACGGCCAGGTTGACCTTGGCCTCTTCTTCCAGTTGTTCCCGGTAATCCAGCACTTTTTGCATCTTGAAACGGAAGGGCACGCGCATACCGCCTTTTTTTTGACACCTGCGGGGCATCCGTTCTCGTTATTTGCAAACAGCGGGCCAAACAGCGGGCCAAGCCGAGAACCGATTTTATGCGTGCGGCGTCTGCGCGAGTAATCTGCGCGGGCAGCCTGCGCGGGCAAACCTGCGCGGGAATCTGTTCGCGCGGCCTGTTCCCCCGCTTTTCACTGTGCGGCCGAAAGACCATCAGCCTCGGGGATGCGGGCCGTGGCAAAAAGCCTTTACGTCACGGCGGCCATGAGGGCAACCGTGACGGGCTTTTGCCAGACCTTGCCGCTCCGTCATCGCGCTGCCTACTATCTATAATGATAGGGAAAGCGAGCGATAGGAAATGCAAAGAAATGCCTGGCACGCCTGTATGCCGACAATCCTGCAGGGTTTGCAGATGTTGGCCAGCCAGGGACTGTTTCCAAATAATTCTTTTGTCCAAATTGGCTGCGTCAAAAGGCCATTTTTTACTCTCGTCATGTACCGAAAAGTACACTCCTTTCGAAAAAAAGCCGTTTTCCTTGCCCTTGGCGCAAAATCATTTATTTAGAAACAGCCCCTGGAGCAGGTTACCAATGAAATGCGTTACCAGCTCTAGACGTTGAGGGCCGCCGCATGGTTGACCGGCCCGACTCCATTGCCGGGGGTGTAGCTGCGGCGCAGGGCGAGATTAAGGTACTCCTGCGCCCGCGTCACGGCCACCTGCAGGGGCAGCCCCTTGCCAAGACCCACAGCTATGGCCGCAGAAAGCGTGCAGCCCGTGCCGTGGTTGTTTATGGTGTCCACCTTGGCCTGCGGCAAGGCCTTGGGGGCCTGGCCCTCGATGCACAGGCAGTCCGTGACCACAACGCTGCTTTCCATATGGCCGCCCTTGATGAGCACGGCCCTTGCGCCCATTTGCAGCAGTTTTTCGCCAGCGGCCGCGGCGTCTTCAAACGTGTCTATGGTGGTGTTGGTCAGCATTTCGGCTTCGGGCCTGTTGGGCGTCAGCAGGTCGCAGCCGGGAATGATGTCATTGATGAGGGCGCTGACGGCGTCTTTGTGCAAAAGATTGCTGCCGCTCTGACTTACGGAAACCGGGTCCACCACAAGCGGAAAGCTGCGTTGGCGCAGTATGGGGGCTACGGCCCTGATGATGGGAGCGGAAAAAAGCATGCCTGTCTTGGCGGCAGCGATGGAAAAGCCGTCAAGCACAGTGTGCAGTTGCAGCGCCACAAAGTCGGGATCAGGGGCGTGTATGCCCGTGACGCCCAGGCCGTTTTGGGCGGTAAGGGCCGTAATGACGCTCATGCCGTAGCCGCCCATGGCCATAATGGTTTTCAGGTCTGCCTGTATGCCCGCACCGCCGCCGGAGTCGGAGCCGGCAATGGTGAGAATGTTAGGGGGATTCAACATGCGCGCCTCTTGGGTAGTAGGTAGATGACAGTAAGAGCGAACAGAGCCGCACTATAGCCCGCCCTGTTGCCGGGTGCAATGTGCTGCTGTTCGCCACCGTTCCGCCACCGTTTCGGCCCCGGAGAGTCTAGAAAATATCTTCACAGCCCGGAAAAGCAATGCTAGCATCAGCAAAGCGGTAAGAGCCCGCAGATGGGTGTCCTGCGGGGCCGAAAGCGTCCTGCGCGGGGTTTTGCGTCTCTGTGTTATCAGATGTTTTCGCACGCCGCTGTTGAAGGAGTTGCGCATGAAACTGGATAAAAAGGAACCCGGAGTGCCGGGTATTGTCAATCTTCCCGATCCTGCTCCGGGCAGGGGCGGGCGCAAGGTGGTGGTTCTGGCCCTGCTGGCGGTGCTGCTGGTGGGCGGAGCCGCCTATTGGCTCACGCGCGATAAAGACACGCGCGATCACTGGCGCGATCAGGCTGCCGCTGTCATCGACAATGCCACCAGCGGCACGCCCCTGGCTGGCGTGGGCGACGTCCTGCGTGACGCGCCTCCGCCGCCTCCGCCTTCGGTGGTGAGTCCCTATACGGCGCCGGGCACCCTGGCCGGTCAGAATGTGCAGGGGACGGTGAACAGCCCCACGGATGCGACCATGCCCGGAAACGGGACTGCCGCCGGACCGGACGGCAGCGCGGCCCCCACAGGTCTGACCCCGCGCGTTACGGAAGACAGCCGCGTGCGCCCGCAATTTGTGGAAAATCTGGCGGCATATCTGGTTTCGCGCTTCAAGCCCGGCCCGCGAGTCGGCACGCTCAATACCTCGGTACAGAGCGTCAATCAGCGTTTCGGTTCCAAGCTCACCGGCCTTGGCGACGGCGACGCCGGGGGCAGGGTCGCCC
Organism: Desulfovibrio sp. 86; assembly: GCF_902702915.1. Classification (NCBI taxonomy): domain Bacteria; kingdom Pseudomonadati; phylum Thermodesulfobacteriota; class Desulfovibrionia; order Desulfovibrionales; family Desulfovibrionaceae; genus Desulfovibrio; species Desulfovibrio sp. 86. Next base: position 2,486,700 of record NZ_LR738849.1, read on the forward strand.
TTTTGCGCTATGCTTTTCATCCGACCATGCTGCAAGGGCTGTACAGCCTGTATGTGGACCGCTTCATGGAAGATATCGCCCGTGAAGCCAGGGCCAGGGATCTCAACGCCGAGCAGACGCAGCAGTTGTATATGGCGTTGGCTGGCAAGTTTGTAATGCTTGCCGGAGCGCTTGAAGGCGTTGCCGCCACGCCTGACCTTGACGCGCGCCTGCGCCAGATGGACGCGGCGGCGCAAAACACGGTGGGCATCAACAGCCAGATGGCCGAGGCGACATTTGAATACGACCAGTTGCGCGAAGCCAAGGCTTCGCAGGCCCAGATCAACACGGCCCAATTGCGTGTGGACGGCCTCGGGGCACGGTTTCGCCGTTCCCTTGAAGAGCAGGCCGTGGCGCAACGGGCGCTGGTGAACGCCGTCCGGCGCGGGGCCGGACAGACTATGGACGATGACGAGCTTATTTTTGTGGCCCGCTGGGCTGACCGCCGCCTCAAGCAGGACCCGCAGGCCATGGCCTCGGTGCAGACATCGGCGGGCATCCTGCGTGATCTTTCCCGGCGTTGCGCACAGGCCGCCACAGGCGCGCCAGTGCAACGCAATGGATCTTCCGCTTCTCACAACGGTTCGCCCGCGCCGCATAACGGCGCGCCCGCTTCCTACCCAGGGGCAGCGCAGCAACCCGTGTACTCCGGCTCAATGACCGGGCAGGGAGCAGCACCGGGCGCGACGCAGGGGCTGACGCCGCCCGCAGGCAATGGCGCGTTGTCAGCGCCTGCTCCTGCTTCAGTACTGACTCCGACCCCGGCGCAGGTTCCGTCTCAGGGAATGGCCCCGGCTGTTCCCGCCGCGCCAACCGCGCCGCATGCAAGCCCGGCCCTCACGTTGCCAGCAGCGCGCCCGGAGGCCGTTGGTTCTCCGGCTCAGGTGGGCGGGCAGGGACGTTGAGCGCACGTTGCGTCTTTTTTGTGGGTGGCACGCGCAGCGGCAAAAGCGGCATGGCCCAGCGCTGGGCCGAAGCCGTGGCCCCGCAACGGCTGTATCTGGCGACCTGTTGGGCCGAGGACGAGGAAATGGCGCGCCGTGTGGCGCGGCATCAGGATATGCGCGGCGCTGGCTGGCAATGCCTTGAGGAACCTCTGAATCCCGCCGCCGCCCTTGACCGTCTTTTTGCAGCGGCGACACAAACTGGCGGTGTGCGCGCTTCACAGACGCCATCGGCAGTGGACGGCCCGACAGCGCCGGAAGGACCAGACGGGCCAGACGGGTTGGCAGGGCCGGAAAGGCCAGAAATGTCGGAATGTCCAGGCGGGACGGAAAGCGCCGCGCCGGGCGTCATTTTGCTGGACTGCGTAAGCCTGTGGATTGCCAATCTTCTTGCCCGCGATCAGGGCGAGGAGGCAATTTTGCGTAAGGTATCGGCCCTTGGGGAGCGCCTGGCCGCGCCCCCTGTGCCCGTGGCCGTGGTCAGCGCCGAAACGGGCTTGGGCCTTGTGCCCATGTCGCCCCTGGGGCGAGCTTTTAATGACGTGCTGGGCCTGGCCAATCAGGAACTGGCCCGGGTCTGTCACCATGTGGTTTTTGTCAGTTGCGGCCTGCCCCTGGCTCTCAAGGGGGCGCTGCCGGAGGAACTATGTTGAACTGCTCGCGCAAATACAGCGGCACAGCCCATAGAAGGGCCATGCCGCTGGTATTGTTGTGTCTTTTTTTAATGACCCTGTGTTTGGGTTTTGCCGCGCCGTCACTGGCGGCAGGCACGGCCGCCGCCGCGCGGCAGTGCGTCGTGCAGGCTGGCAAAGCCGTGGAAAGCGCCGATACGGCGGCTTTTGAAAAGCTTGTGGATATGGACGGCATCCTTGCTGCCGCTCTGGATATCTTTGTGCGGCGGGCCAGGCAGCCGCAGGCAGCGGCCGATCTGCCGCCCATGCTGGCCATACTGTTTTCTCAGGCCGCATCCGGCGAGCAGGGCAGCGCCACGGTGCGCGCCCTTCTGCTCAATGAATCACGCGCCTTTATCGTCAACGGCATCAGTTCCGGCGCGTTTGCCGGACGCAAGGTGGAAGGGCGCGCCGCTCAGGGCGTGCTGGCCCCCCTGTTCGCGGACGCCTCCATTGGCCGCAAGGAAATTCGGCAGGTGGGCGAGGCTCGCGCCAAAAATGGCGACTGGCTGGTGCCCTTTACTGTCTACGATCACGGCAATGGCGAAAGCTACCGGGTGAACGGAAAAGTGAATTTTGACGGCGGCAGCACCGGGCGGCTGGTTGCTGTTGAAAACCTTGAAGCCCTTATGGGGCAGGTTGCCGAAGAAAGCCGCAGCGTGCAGTGAGGCGTGAGCAGTTCAGCGGAGATGGCTTTAACGATTTTCTGCAAAAACAGACCAGCCCGAGGCTTGGATGCGTATATCTGTTGATAATCGCCACAGAATAGTACTGTTGCTCTTTGTTATCCTTGACCATCTGGTATGGCTGTATGCCGGGCATTGGGAACAGGCATCTTTTGCTTATGTGGTCATGACGGAATGTATACGCATTTTTGTGGGTATGGCCCTTGTGGCAAGTTTTTTTGATAAAAAGATTCTGGAGCCTAGTGTCAATATCGTACTGGCATATTGTGTGATCATGATGCTGCTCAATATTTTTGGAAGTACGGATAAAGTGAGACCTTCCGATGTGCCCGGTACTATGGACAATATTTTTTGGTTCAAAAAAGACCGCCTTGTTTCTATTGATCACGGATTTTTGGCTGTAGTTTTTTATTTATATTTTATATTGAGTACATATTTTTTCTCTGGAAAATATATTGACCCAGAAATTATTGTAAAAAATAAATAAATCCTGTAAAAATGTTATTTATTCTTTCTATAGGTATATGTTAAAGATGTAGTTATTGTTATTGGGATGCTCATGGGCGGTGCATCTGTGGTAGAATGTGCATTTGTTGAGTTCTAATGCGTTCCGCCAAATGGTTTTGACGATTTTTTGTAAAGACAGGCCGCCTGAGGTTATTGACTATGCGTATATCTGTTGATAATCGCCACAGAATCGTACTACTTGCCTTTATTATTGTTGACCACTTTATATGGCTGTACGGCGGGCATTGGGAACAGGCATCTTTTGCTTATGTGGTCATGACGGAATGTATACGAATTTTTGTGGGCATTGCCCTTGTGGTAAGCTTTTTTTACAAGAAAATTTTGGAGATAGCTGTTAACTTTATATTGTCATATTGCGCAATTATGATGTTGCTCAATTTTATTGGTGGTACGGATAAAACGAATTTTTCCGAAGTGCCCGGCTCGGTGGACAATGTTTTTTGGTTCAAAAAAGACCGCCTTGTTCCTATTGATCACGGATTTCTTGCGGCAGTAGTTTATTTATACTTTATATTAAGTGCATATTTCTTTTCTGGAAAGTATTTTAATAAAAACACTATGATAAAAACCAAGCCATAGCTGGGTTACCGCTATGGCTTGGTTTTTATGTTCAATCATATTATCTTATTTATCTACTCTTTTTGCCATTGGTGGTTGCTTCTTTGAGTAATTCAACACCGTATTTTATTGTGGCTAGCTGCGGATCAAAAAGATTTCTAAAGCCACTTGATAATGGCTCCGCTCCAGATTTCACAAGTCCCTGTAGCAGCTTAATGTTTTTTGTTTTTTCTGGATGTCCATACGGGTAAGACCACCACGGGCGCAAAGCATCAAGTATCCCGCCGGAGCCGCCGCCAGCGTCCGTAGCCGTGTTCCGGGCGGCCTCAGCAACCAGCGTTCCCCTGGCAAAAGCCTCTGACGCGCGCCAGCCGTCTGTTCCTGCAAAAAATCCACCACCACGTCCACCACCCATTACGCGGCCTCCTTGCGAGCAGAAAATGCGTAGTATGGTATTTCAATCAATTCTGGCCCGTTATTACGGTAAGGCCCAAAAATATCGTCCGGCATCCGGCTGTAGTTGACGATGGTTTGCGGCTGGAGCCTTTCAATCATAAGGGCCAGACCCAGTTTGAAATATTCTCTGTCCAGTTTGTTGCGCAGCAGGCCATTGGTGCTGACGGCCACGGTTCCCCCTTTTCAAGAGCCGTAAAACCCGAACAAAAATTTTAGGGGGTGGGGGCGTGGGGGAGGAGACCCTTTTTCAAAAGGGTCCCTCCCCCACAAAAGCATTTCCTCCCCCCCCACGTGCTCAGGGCAACAGCGGACCGCGCGTGCCAAGGGTGTAGAAGTTGCGGCCCATGCGGGAAGCGCCGTTGAGCAGGGTGGTGGTCAGGCCCAGATAGTCGGTCTGCGCGTGATTGCCGAAATTTTCGGCGTTCAGGGCGGCCCCTGTGGACTGGTTGCGCAGGTTCCAGGCGCGCACCTGCTGGTTATACGCGGCGGCATTGCCTTGCTGCTCCTGGGCCAGGGCGTCCAGTTCGCCTTTTTCCGTGGCATCAAGGTTCAGATCCAGCTGGCTTCCCGCGTCAACCTGCGCGCCGGACGTTGACGCCTCCGCTCTTTGCCCGCCGATGATGCGGGCGGCCTCCTGCCGTTTTTTTACCGCAGCTTCATACCCGGCCTGTTTTTCCTGCCGGGCGGCATCATCCGCCAGAGTGGCGCTCTGTTCCGCCTGCTGCGCGCTGCGTTCAGCCAGCTTGGACTGGTATTCAGCCTGCTGGCGGCGGCTTTCAGCCTGCTGGATGGAACTGACCGTGCCCACGGCGGCTCCGGCCAGAGCCACGGCTGCGCTTATGGCAGCGGCTGTACTGGTTGCAATGGCCATCAGCAAAGCTCCTTGTGCCAGATGGTTTCGGTGTGGTGCGCGCCCAGGCGGCGGTAGAGGGCGTCACAGGGGCGCGAGGCGGGGGAACTGTACTGCACAAGACCCGCGCCGCGTTGCCGGAGTTCCGCCTCGGCATGGCGCAGCAGGCCAAGGGCCGTGAAGCCGCCACGCGCCAGCGGGGCCAGATACAGACCGTCCAGAGCCGCCAGCAGCATGCCCTGACGGTGCGGGCAGGGCACAAGGGTAAAGGCCGCATAGCCTGCCAGAGCGCCATCGGGCGCGCGGGCCGCGCTGACGTGCAGCATGCCCAGGTCTTCAAGGCGGGCGTAGCGTGCCGCGTCCAGGCCATAGGCCGCGTTTCCGTGCAGTGGGGCCTCCACTTCGCTCCAGTGCGCGGCGGTGAGGGGCCGGGCCTCGGCCTCCAGTTGGGTGAAGGGTTCGGTGGCAAATGCCAGCATGGTGTTCTCCTTTGTTGATTCAGGGAGATGCCGTAAACAGGCGGATATGGGCAGATTGATTGTGTGGTTTTTCGATGGCGGAAGGCGTGGTTTCTGACAACCGCGCAAGTCAGGGGAGGCGTGACGGCTGCTTCAGGAAAAGCTCACTTCCAGCACCAGTGAAAGCAGCCGGAGGGGCAGGGGCCTGTCCTGGATCAGCCAGAGGTTGTCTGAGGCGGCCCAGGCGCCGCCGGGGGCAAAGGACACGTCTCCGGAATAGGGCAATACCGCCAGTCCCCAGTATTCCGGCAAAAAGGGCAGGTCGTAGAGTTCCTCTCTGCTGGGGCCGTATTTGCCGCCAACGCTGCGATACAGGCGGGCGGTGCACGTGCCGTGGGCGCGCTGGCGGCCGAGCGTTGTGCCGGATGGGGCCTCCAGTTCTATGGGCAGGGTGGCGAGGGTTGAAACATAGGGCAGGCCCGCCTGCACCACGCTGGCCGCATAGGGCAGTTTTATGCGGCCCTGGCGCACCACGCAGCCTTCCACCGGGCTGCCGTCCGCCAGAATGGCCAGCTCGCACCCTTCAAGATGATTGAGGCCGTCCAGACTGGCTTCGGGCTGCTGCGGGCGCAGGGTCAGGCCGCAGTCCACAAAAAAGGCTTCCTCAATGGCTTCGTGATCCTGCCACTGCGGGGCGAGGCGTTCGAGAAAGATGCGCTTTTGTCCGTTTATCCGGCGTTCCACCACCAGCATGATGGTATCGCCCTTTTCGCCGGAGATGGCGGCCACCGAAAGCACCCGTCCGGCGGTGACCTGCCGCGACCAGCCCCAGATGTCGTGCTCCTTCATATAGGTGAAGGCCAGCAGCAGGCCGTCGTCGCGCAGGCACCAGATGGTGGAGCCGGGCGTCTGCTGATAGGCCCATTGCAAAATGGTGTGTCCTTCAAAAAGGTGCGGGGCCATGATGGATAGGTCGTTGCCCGCGTAGCCGTCTTTTTCCAGCGAATAGAAGAGGTCGCGCACGCGTGCGCCGTGGCGCTGCACATGCAGGATGGAGTTGCCGATGATTATGGGCGCGAGGCCCGCGCTGCCCCAGTAACTTTGGGCCGTAATGCTGATGTTGCCCGGCGTGATGGCCGTGCCGTCGCCCCCGGTGGCCTTGTATTCGCTGCCCGAGGTGCCCAGCAGCAGATCGCCGAAGCTGGCGGCCCAGGTGACGGCGTCAATGGCCCCGGAGGCAATGAGGTATTCCACGGGGTCATCGTTCTGCAAGGGGCGGGATTTGCGAAAGTTCTCAAAATCGCCCACGCGCGACATATAGAAGGCCTGCGGATTTTTGGGCGTGGCCGCCAGCACCATGCGCTGCTGGTGAAAGGTCACCACGCCGGGATAATTGCCGTCGGCAAAGGGGTTCCAGTCTTCTTTCGGGGTGTCGGAGGTATTGGCCTCATAGTTCTGATCGCTGAAGCTGAGGCCAGCGGAAACGCCGATAAAGCCAAAATAGCCCGCCTCTTCCCTGTAGATATTGTATTCCACCGCGTCCGCAACGGCGGGCCAGGATATGGACGCGCTGTTGCCCTGCACCCAGTCGGACGGATGGCGGCCCGTGGCGCATTGCCCGGCGGGCGAGGCAAGGGATTCGCGCCCCTTGGCGTCCACGGCCGCCACCTTGTAGCGCAGGGTATAGCTGCCCGCCGTGCCGGAAAATGTCACCGAGGGCGTGGACGGCGGCTTGAGGGACGTGTTGAGCGCCACTGCCTCCAGATGCCAGGCGTACGCGGCATGCCCGCCAGTGGAACCTGAACTCCCGGAGCCAGAGCCCGAGCCAGAGCCGCTGTCCGCATCCCGGCGCACCACCTTGTGCAGGGGGTGATTGCTGTGGGCGAGGTACACGATGTCCCCCACCTGTGCGTAGGAGATGTCCAGCAGTTCACCGGGGCTGTAGGGCGTAGCGATGGAGGTAATGTCCTCAAGCCCCCGCTCGCTGGCGATGCGCAGGCTGTGGTCGCCCAGAACCAGCACGAAATTCTGGCTGGCCTGGGCGCTGAAGCTGAAGGGGATAAGCACGGAATACCCGCCAAGGTCAGCCAAAAAGCGGGTGCCGGGCCGGCGGGCCGCGTCGCCGTGCAGGCCGGGGAGCATGTTTTCCATGCAGGATACGCAGTTGCGGTACCGCGCCAGATCGTAACGCGCTGAAAGGGTGGGCGCTATTTCGCCCCCCGTGAAGTTTTGCAGGGCTGTGCGCATGGCGTGCTCCGGTTATAGTTGCGGAATGGCGGGCCACGGCGTTTCATGCCCGCCTCCGTCAAAAGGCGCGCCTTCCTGCGCGGGCAGGTCACGCAGCGCCTGACGGTAGGCTTTGACCTTTGCCAGGTTTTCCGAGCTGATGGGATAGTCTGCCAGCAGATACTTGTCTGTGTCGGCAAGGCGGGCGTCACGCTTTGTGCGCAGCCGCGAGATTCTGGCGGCGGCGCTGTTATATTCTGCAAGGCGCGCCGCTTCGGCTTCGGCTGCTTCGGCTGCGCGGGCGGCTTCCCATTCTTCGACAGTGATATAGCTAGCAGGCTTCTCGTCCCATATTTCGGGGTTGCCATCTGGCGAGTAAAAAGTAGTCATAGTATCCCCCTATACGGGCACGATTTTGATTTTTATGCAGCCCTGACGACCTGCGGAACCGCCGCTACCCGGGTAACTGCCTGCCGCCCAGCCTGCTGTCCCCCCGGCCCCGCCAGAGCCGCCATTGCCGTAGTAGCCGTCATAGGAGGTCGCTCCACTGCCGCCACTGCCGCCGCCCCAGTAAGTATAGGCAGACCCAGCGCCAGCCGCACTGCCGTAGGATGTTCCGCCCGCACCGCCATAACCACCCCTAAGCTCCTCACCAGACCAACCGGTGGCGGGTTCACCATTTCCACCGCCGCCACCGCCACGCGCAGTAAGCAGTCCTCCAAAAGAGGATGCACCACTTACTCCGCCAACAGTAAGTACATACGATGCGTTTTTTGTCAGGGTTTGCGTAATTTGTGTACGCTCGCCAGCACCTCCGCCACCGCCACCGCCGCCGTGCAATTCCCATGTACGGTCTTCATTGTAGCCGCTTACCCCCTTTCCCCCGGCACCCCCGTTGCCGCCTCCACCAACAGCCGTTATTTGATAACGGCCCGTTTCTGGTACAACCCATGTACGAGAGGAAGTAATAACCTGTTCACCTATAATGCCAACCAGTCTGTCGAATGCCGTTTTTACTCCCTTGGGGGAAATGGAGATGCCGCTTGTAGCATCGGCGTTCTGCTCAAAGTCATCGACCAGCTTGACGTGCCCGAAAAACTGACTGTCGCCCTTGCCGTATTTTTCTCCGCTTTCATTCAAGTGGGCAGCAAGCGAAAGCGTACCGGGGGCGGGTAAGCCTTGTCCCTCTTCAGTAGGGCCTGAGACATCAAGACCAGCTCCAACAATGACCGTTCCAGCACCATATTTTGTCGCTAGCTTAATCTCCGGCGGCGGGGGAACAGAAATTATTCCCCCTTCCGTCACGGCAATACCTTCGCCGATTTTAACAAAGCCAAGTTTATCAGATGTGGCGGGGCCGACATTGGCCAAATTTTGCGCATGGTTGGCTTCCATTTGGGCGCGGTCGGCCTCTGATTGCGCTCTGTCCGCCTCGCTTGAGGCCCTGTTGAGTTCTGCGGCAACGGCCTGCCGCGCATCGTCTGCCGCCGCCCCGGCCGCCGCTTGTGCGACGTTGGCCGCGCCCTGCGCCCTGTCAGCCTGCGCCGTTGCGGCAATAACCGCTGTTGCCGCCGCTGCCGCAACGGCAGCCGAGGCCCCCGCCGCGCTGGCCGCTGCCTGCGCGGCGCTTTGTCCTGCCGCTGTCTTGGCTGCATGGGCGGCGCTGCTGGCGCTTTGCGCGTCGTCACGGGCGGCGTACACTTCAAGCACCATATCCTGCGGCGATTTGTCGCTGGTGGCGGGCAGGATGACGGCCCGGCGCATCATCTCCAGCGTCTGCTGACGTTCCGCCGTGGCCTGATCCAGAGCGTCTTCAATGACCTGCGGGTCAAAGCGGGAGGCGCTGACAAGGTTCACCTCCTGCGTAAAGGGCATATTGCGGGTGACGGCCAGCTTCCAGCCAGCGGGAAGGGGCGCGGCCTCATGCAGGTAGACAATTTCGCCGCCGGACGCGCCGATATCAGCTGTCCATCCAGAGGCTTCAGTGGTCGCGCCGTCAGGGGAAGTGAGCGTGACCACAAGCTGTGACGCATCCCACACCTTGAAGCTGAAGGGAAAGCGCGTGGCCGCGTCATTACCTTCATAGACGGCCCGGCTGGGACTATAGGGCATGGTCATAAATATATCCTCGCTGTTATGTGTGCGGCCCGCTGGAGCAGCTTACAAATGAAATGGGTTGGCTGCTCTAGCGGGTGGCAAGCCAGGAATCCTCCGCCGGTTTTTCGCTGCGCTCCGAGGCCGCCGCCTCGCGCGCCGGAGGAAGGCTGGCTGTGTAAAGCTGTTCCAGTTCGGCGGCTTTTTGCCCATTGCCCTTGAGCAGGGGCACGGCCACAAGGGCCGCCAGTTTGCGGGCCAGCATATGAGCGAAAAGATCGTCAAACAGACGGCTGTTGCGCACGTCTTCAGTGTACAGAAGCAGGGCGCGCGAGGCGTTTGTCAAAAGCAGGGAGGCGTCGCCCGCCGTATTCAGGGCAAGGCAGAAGGGCCTGTCCGAGATGCCCTCGTGCCGCACCGCGTGCACCTTGAGGCAGTTTTCAGGCAGGGCGTAGGCAAAGCGGTATTCCGGCCCGTAGCCCTGCGGCAGGGCCTGCAAGGCCAGCCATGCCCTGCGCTGGGCAAAGCTCCAGGGAAAATCGCGCAATACCTGACGCCGGGCAGAATCCCAATACAAACGGCACTGCAGAACTTCGGGCGTGCTTTCACGCTCGGAAGCCACGCTGCGCGCGCCCAGAAAACCAAGAGCGCGGTTCCAGATGTCAATCTGGCTGATGGTCATGTCGCCTCCTGTGGGTGAAGAATGAAAAAAGCCTCCGGCGGCCAGGCCAGCCGGAGGCGTGGGATGTTGTTGTCACTATGGGATGTTTTTGTGGGGGAGGGACCCTTTTGAAAAAGGGTCTCCTCCCCCACGCCCCCACCCCCTAAAACTTTTATTGTATTTTAGTATGGCATGAGAGCATTTCAATGCTGATGGGGCAGAGGCAGCGTCTTTACAACATTACACCACCGTGGAGGAGGCCAGCCCCTAGCCAGCCATAAGCGCCTTTTCATATGGCAGATCTTCCTCGCGCAGCAGAGCGGCGAAGATGCTGCCCTGAGTGACGCTCTTGCCGCTCACGGGCGTGAGCGTGAACGTCAGGCGCAGCCAGCCCTTGCGCACCCCCTGCGGCAAAAAGCGGTGATAGGGACGGGCTCCGGCGGCCAGGGCCGGGTTTTCCGACGAATGGGACACGCTAACCGTGGCTCCGGCCACGCTTGTCCAGGGGCCGCTGGCGGTATCGGCCTCTTCAAGCCCGATGGTCAGGGACTGCACCTCTTCGGGTTTGAAACCCTGCGTAACGGACAGTCGTAAGGGCATGGGCTCCATACGGCCCGGCAGCTTGAGGGCGTTGAGGGCCACGGCGGGCCCGGTGGCGCTGGCGGTGAGGGGGCCTTCAAACAGAATGGAATTGCGGTCAATAATAGCCATGGTGGCTCCTTGTTTGCTTATGGCGTGGCGGTTGAAGTGTGGTGATTGTCCGTGGTGATGGCAGCGCGGCGATTGCCCGTGCTGATTGTCCGTGCTGATTCCCCGTGCCAATTGATGCGTGGTGATTGTCGCGTGCGGATGCGCAGGAGCTTCAGCGGCCCTGTCCGCAATCATATGCCATACGGGATACTTCGTTAGTGCGGGGTTTTCTTCACCGTCATAAATCTGGTTACACAACGCTTTCGCTGGCCAGCACGGCGTCGCACTGGCGCACGGGGCGGCCATGCAGCACGGGAACAGCCTTGGAGTCAAAGAATTCGCCGTACTGCAACTGGACGTTGCCAGCGTCGGAATTTTGTAGTTCCAGCGCCGTGAGCACATCGGAATTGGCGTACCACACGGCTTTCTGGCGCAGGTGCTGGGGCATGCGGTTTTTGGCCTCGATGGTCAGCTTTTGCAGGTCCACAAAACCGCTCTGTCCCTTGCGTTTGCCAAGGGTGGACAGGGGCAGGTTGGCCACGCGCACCACGGCGCGCCAGTCGCGCACGGCCAGGCCGCAGCGCCAGTTGTACTTGTCGCCCACCACCTGATACTTGCGGCCGTCGGGGTCCTGGGCCATGTAAGTGTTGAGGTCTTCGTGCGAAAGACCGCCGGTGCTGCCCTTGGGGTAGATGCCATGCACGGCCTGCGCGCCCCAGGAAATGAGCCAGAGCGAGGTGCAGCCGCCCTCGTCACGGCCGCCCGCGTCCAGCACGTTTTTGGCGTCCTGCGCGGGATAGCGCATGGACAGGCCGTTGAATTCGTCGGGGTTGAGGTTGCTGTTGCCGTAAAAAAGCGTGGCGGCCACTTTCTGGCGCATGGCCTCGGCAAAGGACACGCCCTCGCTCATGCGAAATGCCTTGTCGCGGCTGCCGTAGAGGCGCAGCTCTTCCACGTCCAGCTCCATGATGGCCTCAAGAATGCCGCAGCCCTCCTTGACCTGCCCCCATTGGGACTTGGAGGGCGGCGTGCCCTGATAGAGCCTGCGCCAGTAGACTTCGGGCAGACCCGTGCGGATGCGGGTGAGGTGCCCGTCGCTCTGGTTGGATTCCATCCAGAGCACGTCGTCCATAATGTCATTGGTCTTGTTCATCAGTTCGATGATCTGACCGGCCTTGTCGCCACGGTAAAACTGTTCCATTTCCGCCAGAGAAACCACAAGACCCGCAGAGTTGGACATGATTGCCTCGAATGTAGAAAGGTGAATGGACATTTACGGAAACGCTGATTTATTCCGTTTGGCGGCGTTGCTTCGCTTTTTTTGAAACAGTCGAGGACGGAAGAGTCCACTCCTGCTTCAAAAAAAGATCGCGCCTTGCCAAACGCAATAACTGCGCGTTTCCAGGAGTCTCTTTAATCAGTGCTCCCTTAAGAAGGGAGGCAGCCCCACTGGAAACCGTGGTGGAGCGTCTGCTGAAGCCGCGAGCGTGCAGTAAAAAGATTTCTGCCCGGAGCAGGATTTGGATGTTGTTTGCCCGTCCAGTGACCGAACCGCCCATGGCGGGCTGATGACAGGCGGGAAAAACCTGTGCAACAGCAGTAAGTTCCGGAGGGGGCGGGCTACTTGCGCGAGCTCCAGCCCGCATACATGCGCTCTTCAAGCGGGGGCATGCCGCCGCCCGGCTCGCCGCGCACCAGGCTGTCTTCCATAAGCGCGTCAGCCACCCTGTTGAAAAAGCGCAATACCTCCGGGTGGTTGCCATAGCCGCTTTCTTCAAGCAGCTTGCCTATGTGCCTGCCCTGATCAAAGCGGTCCAGAGCCAGCTGGGCGCGGGCCACATTGGCGGCCATATGAACGCCGCCAAGCTGCGGGTCCTGCGCCACCTCCTCGCGCCACTGGCTGACCTGCTTTTGCCATTGCTCATGCCGGGCGGCCTCCTGCTGGCGCATGTGCTGCTCTATCTGGCGGTTAAGCAGTTCCTGCCCTGTGGCGTCATTGCCATTCTGGGCCGAATTCTGATCCGGGTTCTGGCCCTCTTTTGGGGCGGAACCATGCACCGTATTGGGGCCGGAATTGGGGCCGGAATTCTGGCCAACGGCAGAGCCTGACGCGCCGCCGGGCATCCTGCCATGGCCGCCTTGACCGCGCTGGCCGCCATACCCGCCAGAGTTTGCCGTCCCGTCAAAACCGCCCGATGCGCCGAGCCAGGTATTTGCGCCTGTCGGGCTGTTTGCCGGCGCCGCGCCGGGGGCGCTGTCCTGTGCCGATGCCGATGCGGTGGTAAAAGCGTCATACGTCATGTTCGTCCTCTCTGTTCTCAAGCAGTTTCGGCAAGTTGCCGGGGTCGGAGCGTTGCACAAGGTGCAGCAGGGTCATGCCCACATAGCGGCGGCCCTCGGCAAAGGCCAGGCGCGCGGCCTCGTGCGCGCCCGCTGCGCCGCTGTCGCCGTTGGCGAGGTTCAGGGCGCAGAAGCACTGGCACTGGTGGACAAGCCAGCGAAGGAACAGCCGCCCCTGCCGCTGGGCCATGAGGCTGTTGACGGCGTCGCGCAGTTGGCGCTCGGCCTCCTCCATCCGTTGGCGGGCTTCCCCTTCCTGCCTGTGCGCCTGTTCGTACGGGGCGAATATGTCCATCAGGGCGTCTCCTGCGGCCTGTCACGCCGAGTTTCTTCCATGCTGCGCGCGGCCGGGGCAGGGTTTGCTGCCGCCTGACCGCCAATTGCGCCAGTTTCGCCAGTTCCGCCGGTGCCGCCAATTGGGCCAGTTTCGGCAGCCCCGCAAGGCCCGCCAATGCCGTCAACTTGCGCCCGGGCCGCCCGCCCCAGCAGGGCCACAAGACCGTCAAGTACCGTGCCCTGCCTGCCTTGCGGGTCTGTGAGCGGGCTTTGGGCAAGCTGCTTCACAAGGTCCGCCCCCTGTTTCAGGGAGTCGGTCAGGGCAGCGGCGCGCAGGGCATCGGCTCTGGCGGCGCGCAGCTGCTCACGTTCCTCAAGGGAGCGGGTGAGGCTCACGGGCAGGCCGAGGCTGTCGGCGTAATTGTCGAGCAGATGATCCACGTTGAGGGTGTCCAGAGCTTCGGGCCAGGCCGAGGATGCCCTGAGGGTCAGGGCCAGATACTGATCCGCCGCGCTGACGCCCACCAGCTTTTGCGCCTGCGCCAGCAGGGAGACGAATTCCACCTTGAGGCGTCGTCCGGCCAGTTCGGGCGGGCAGGGCGGCAGCATGTCCATCTCGCGCATGCATTCAAACGTTCTGTCCATAAGCGGGATAAAGAGTTCGTCGTGCAGGCGTTCCAGCACCGGGCCGATGAGAACCAGTTTTTCTTCTTCGCGGGCGGCGATTTCGCTGGCGGTCACGCCGCTGCGGCCCTCCAGAATGAGTTTGAAAAGGTCGTTGTAGAGCCCTGATCTGATCTGGTTCTGCACGGATTCCATGGCCCGGCGGGCTGTGGACAGATCGGGGTTGACCTGCAGCAGCGGCGTCGCCGCCTGCGGGCTCTGGCCGGGGGCGCTGTCCACATAGTTGATGCCGCCGGGGGTCAGATCCAGCCCCACGGAGCGCAAGCCCGCCGACACGCTCATGGGCGGGTCCACAGCCTTGTGGATGGCCTTGAGCGTGGTGATGCCCATCTGTTGCAGCATGCGGCAGTCGGGCAGGGCGTCCATGGCGGGCGAGCGCCCGTAGACGTCATTGCCCGCCACATCCCAGCGCGGGCCGAAACCGGGAAAATGCCTGAACCCCGATTCACGCAAGGGATGTTCGCCGCCGTCGCGTCCCTCAAGCCAGTAGACCGAGGCCACGGGCATGTGCATGGCCGCGAGCATGCCGGGCTGGCAGTCCACACGCGGATACACGGCCTGGATGACGCTGCGCCTTTCGTCCGCGTTGCGGCTGGCCGCCTCGCGCAGGGATTCGGGCAGGGCGGAAAGGCCGAAGGTCTGCACGATCTGGCGCAGGGTCATGCTTGAACGGCGAAAAACCGTGTCCACCTTGCGGGCGGCGTCGCAGTCCAGCACGTATTCTCCGGCGCAGAGCGGCATAAAGCGGAAGCCCTGCGTGGGATCGGCCAGTTCAAAGGTAAAGGCCGTGCCAAAGGTCGCCAGTTCCGCATACAGCGTGTGCATGGCGTTGTAGAAGTTGCTGCGGTGAAAGACGGCGCGCATGCGCGTGGCCACTTCGTCCAGCCACGCCTGACCGGGGCGGCTGCGGGCCAGATCCGCATCGTCCAGCCCAAGGCGGAACCAGGGCCGGGCCGGGCTGGTCAGGCCGCCCTGAAGTCCGGCGGCCAGGGTGCGCATGGCCAGAATGCCCGTGGCGTCCACAAGGCCGCTGTTGAGCATGGGGCTTTCCTGATCTTCCTGCCCCTGCTGCCGCAGACGGCAGCGCGTGGGCAAAAAGTGGTCGGCCAGACTTTGCCATGCCGTGTCCCAGGGGGAACGGCGGCGCAAAAGGGCCTGATACCTGCGGGCCAGGGCAGGCACGTCCGCGCGCACCGGCGGATGATCCCGCTCGCCGTCCGCGTGTTCAGCGACGGCCCCGGACGGTGGGGGCAGTGTCGTACTGTGGGATAGCCGCAACACGACTATTGCCCCAACAGTGTTTTTTGAGCGGCGTCCGCCCGGTTGAGCGGGCTTGTGTACACCGAGGCGTTGATGCCCGCGGCCTTGCTGGCCTTGTCTTTCTGCGCCTGACGGGCGGCGGTGGCAGCCTCTGTAACAGGTTTTTGCACCTCCGGTTTGGGCGCGGGGGTAACTTCAGGAATACTGGGGGAACTGTAACCTCCACCAAAACCCATAACGGCCTCCCTGGCTGTATGTTTTGCAAGATCTCGCGGCGTGCAGAGCACCAGCACGCCGTCCACATGACATTGTTTGCGGGCGTGCCAGCAGGCTTGCGGCAGGCGGCCCATGACGCGAAAACCGCAGGCTTCGGCCAGCCGCCACGCGTGGCGGTTGGGCGCGGGGCACAGGCCCGCAATGGCGGCGCAGTCCAGATGGGCGAATGCCCAGGCCAGGCAGCCGTGCGCCATGCGTACGGCCAGCCGCGCGGCAGTGCGAAATGTGGTAAAGTCAAATTCCCACACCTTGCCCCGGCGGGGCGCGAGCAGGGCGCAGCCCAGCATGGACGCCGTGCCGGGGTCGGGACTGGCCGTCGGGCCGTCGCCGGGTTGCGCCGCAGGCCCGCTCTGTTTTTCGCCAGAATGATGCGTTGAAACAGGGACTGTTTCAAAAGCAAAATGCCCCAGGGAATCGCCGCTTTCAGCAGCGTGGCAGCAGAGCAGCAGTCCACGCCGGGGCGAGGTGATGCGCCGCCAGTCCGCCAGAGTGGGCGCGGCGAGCGCGCTCATGGCGCAGCCAAGCAGCCCCTCGGTCTGCATGCGTAAAAAGATGGCGTCCCGCTGGGCCTGGCTGACGCTTGGCGCGTAGGTAAAAAGCATCAGGAGCCTCCAAAGACATCGTAATGGGTTTTGGCGCGGCGCTGGCCGCCATGCGCGTCCTGTGGCGGACGGAATCCCGTGGCCGCGTAGCGCAGGGCGTCCGCCGCGTGGCTTGTCCAGTCGTGCAGGGGGCCGGACCCCGCCGCCTGTTGCCCTGGCCGCCATTGCCGCCTGTAGGCCCTGAGGGCCTTGACGCCTCCCGCGCAAAAAACGGCGTCAAACCAGCAGCGCGGCAGGCGGCGGCGCACGGCGTCAATACCGTCGGCCAGGCTCAGGGACGGAGCCAGGGTAAAGCGGATGCCAAGCTGGGCCGCGCTTTCCCACCGGCTTTGCCCTGTGCCCAGCTCGCGCACGCGGATATCGTGCGGGGCCAGATGCGTGCCGTAGATAAAGCCCCGCCCCGCCATGCCAGGTTGGCCGTCCAGCGGCGTTTGCCCGGCCGGGCGCGCCTTTTGGGCCAGCACGCCCGCGTAGTGGGCAAGGCCCTCGCCCGATGCTTCGTAGTAGTCTACAAAGCGCCACTGGCCCGAAGGTTCCACCTGAAAAAACCAGATGGCCGTGGCGTCGTCCATGCCGAGATCCCAGGCCGTGTGCACGGGCAGTTCCGGGGCGAAGGGCAGCGGGATGATGCGGCCCTCGCGGTCGGCGGCGTCCATCAGGGGCGCGTAATAGGCCCCGCGCACGGCGGCGGCAAAGGAACATTCAAATTCCTGCATGTATTCGGCTTCGTCCATGCTGCGCCGCGCGGCCGCCAGTTCTGTCTGGGGCAGGTAGCCTGTCAGCGAGGCCGGGAACCGGAAGCGCGACCACAGCCCTTCCGTATCGGCCCCGGCCTGCTGCCAGACATCGTAAAGCAGGTTGTCCGTGCCCTGCGGCGTGCCGCAGAACAGCGCCCGGCCCAGACGGTCTGCCAGCATGGGCCGGAAAACCTGCGTCCAGACCTGACGCGGCATGTCGGCGGGTTCGTCCAGCACAAGATCGTCCAGATACAGACCGCGCAGGGCCGGAGCGTTCTCGGTGCCGAGCAGCCGTATGCGGCCCCCGGTGGGCAAAACGCAGACAAGCTCGCTTTCCAGAAAGCGCGAACCGGGTATGGCTCCGGCAAAGCGCTTGCAGTAATCCCAGGCCACGGCCTTGGCCTGCCCCTGAAAGGGCGCGGCATAGGCCGCCCGCCAGTCTTCACGGCCAGAGACAAGCGCCTGCCGGATGAGATCATTGACCGCCGCCACTGTTTTGCCGAAGCGCCTGTGGCAGAGCAGCACGCAGAAGCGCTTGCGCTCCTCGTGAAACTGCCATTGCAGGGGGCGCGGACTGTAGGGAATGACATGCGGCATGAGCGTTGAAGCCTCCTGTGTGGTCTGGATCAGACGGGCTTTCAAAGGGTTCACATTTCAGTCAGGGCCAGCCTGCCAGAGAGGGCCGTCAGCCTGGCGTCGCCTGCGAGAGCCGCCTGTCTGGTGTCGCCTGCCAGAGAAGACGCCAGCAGTGTCGCCGGTCAGGGGGCCGCATTGTCTTCTGACAAGGAGCCTTTGCCGGACGATGAACTGGGCGGGCCGCCCCACACCACCACGATCTTGGGAGGTGCATCGGGCGCGTCCACTTCGCGCAATGAGCGCAAAATGGCGTGCAGTTCCTTTATTTCCTTGACGATATCGATGCTTTTTCCGGCAATTTCAGCCTCGCCCAGTGTGCGCGTCAGCAGATCAAGGCGTTGCTCCAGACTGTCCAGCAGGCGCGAGCTTTTCCGCGTTTTTCTGGCGCGAGGGCTTGCGGCGGGCATCAGTGGTTTTCTCCGTCCGCGCCGACGCCGGACGTGCGTAAAAAAGCGCCTTGCCGGACGGGCGGCATGAGGTGCAGGCGATCCTCCTGCCGTTCCAGACTGTGTTCCAGCCGTTCCAGAAGCCGATCCAGGCCGGAAATGCGAACATTCAGGGCCTGTATCTCGCCGCGCAGGGTTGAAAGCTCGTTGTGCAGGCCCGCCAGATCGGTATTGTCCGGCGTGAGGCGCAGGGTTTCTTCCAGGGCGCTGATGCGGCGGCAGGCGGCGGCCTCGCGCCTGGCGTCACGCTGCAGGTGCAGCAGGTACTCGTCCTGTCGCACAAAGGCGCGGCGCAGGCTCCAGAGCGCCCAGGCAAAAAGCCCCTGAACGCCAAGCACCAGAAGGGATGCGCCGGATGAGGAAAAAATGTCCATGCTCATGATGATCTCCATTGTGCTGCGTATGGGCGTGCGGCGGCCTCATGGGCCGCGCCGCCCTTTGTCAGAATCCCATCCCCAGCATGCCCAGAAGCAGGGCCATGACCTGATCCAGGGCCGAGGGCGGCAGCTTGTCGGCCCATTTGGCGAAAAACAGCGGCACGATGACCAGCCGCCCCACGACCTCCCAGCAGAACAGCAGGGCCAGCACCCAGCCGAGAAAGGAGCGCCACAGGCGCATGCGGCTGGCGGGAGCGCCAGAAACCTCAGCCTCGTTGATACGGCTCTGGGCCTCGTTCTGCCGGTTGCGGTCGGGCACAATCCTGTCCGCCAGGCCCGTGAGGCCGCCAAGAAGTTTGCCAAGCAACATCCACATCAGCCGTCCTCCCTTTCCAGTTCAGCCAGATACTGGTTCAAGGCTTTGACCCGGTTGCGCCAGCCCGCCAGAAACACCTGCATGGAGGGCCGCCGCGCGGCGAGGTCACGGTAGAACGTGTCGCGCAGGCGCAGGACCTGACGGGCCGCGAACCAGTGTTTGCCGCCCTGTTCCAGCGCCTCGGCCAGTTGGCCCGTGGCTGGCCCCATGACGCCGTCCTCGGCAATGGGAACGTAGTGATCCAGTTCAGCTTCCCCCACGGTGTTCATGGCCCGCTGCATCTGGCGCACGGCCCGCGCCGGGCCCATGTTCACGGCCCCGTCATACAGGGTCACGGCCAGGGGCAGGGGAAGGCCGCCGCAGCCGAGCTTGTCCCAGAAGTGTTTCTTGAACAGGGCGGCGGCCTGCGCCCTGGTGCAGGCGCGGATGTCGTCGCCGTCCACGTCGCCGTCCATGTCCATGTCAAGGCTGGCATAGCCGCACCTTGGGGTGCGCGCGTCGGAGCAGCCGTCACAACTGTGGGCCTGGCGCAGGCAGTCCTCGCGGGCTTGCCGGGCAAGGTCCTGAACCCAGCGCAGCGAAACGCCGTAATTGGTCAGGCCGCCGGGATCAGCGGGATGGTCGGAAAGGCCGCCTTCCCATCGGGCGGTGAAGTCGTGGGCTTTTTGAAAAAATGCGGTCATGGCATGTCTCCCGGTCATGATGGCTGTGAGCGTTGCGCCTCCAGCATCGGCGGCGTGGGTACAACATGCCAAAAAGGCGGCTCAGCGTAAGACTGAACGGGTTCAGCACCGCTATTTCACCGATTGGCGCGGGTCAGAACTGTTCAGACCCCCCTTTCAGGTCAAAAATGGAATTAAAAAAGCCCGCAATTTCGCGGGCTTATAAATATTTTTACCTGTGTAGTTTGTCTTTTTTGCTATTTATTGCAGGTGGTTATCCTGATTTTCCTTTTGCGGACCCATCTCCTTGAACTCGTGGAGCAAATAGCCCTGCGCCGGAGCGGAGGCCACTTTTTTGAGGATTTTCCAGACCTGACGGTCGGACAACCCGTGCCGCCGGGCCAGGCAGGACACGGCAGCGGTGCTGCTTTTGCCCTGCGCGGTATGGCGGGAAAAGGTCTCAATGATCTCCTGCTGGCGCAGTTTTGTGAGCACGGAAGAACAGCGCGGCACATACAGCGGGGTTCCGCCAAAGGCTGTCACCAGTTTGGCCGCGCAGCGTTTTCCCAAACGACGACACAGGGGGTGGTGGCGATCGGCGGGCAGGACGGCGGGCACACGGATGGTCTGCCCGCCATAGGTATCGAGCAGCCGCCAGAGGTCGTCTAGCCGCCCGTTTTTCTGCCCGCCCAGAGCGTGCCATATTTGCCGCATGTTTTCGGGCAGATGCTCCAGCAGTTGCTGCCAGCGTTTTTTCTGATCCGCCTTTTGCAATGCCTGTCCCCAGGCCCGACGCCCGCCCGAGGCCGTTGGCCGCTGCGTTTTGCCAGGGGGCGGGGACGCGGCGTTGGCAGTGCTGGCTGCGGGATGCACGCGGGCAGGGGCCGTGCCGCATGCACTACTGGCGTACATGACGAGCCTCTTGAACCCGCCGCGCGGTTCCGTCAGCGGCCGCCCTGTGCGGACTGTCCACGCTGAGCGAAGTATCCACGCTGTACGAAGCATCCGGCCAGAGCGGATTATCCGGCCTGTACGAAGCATCCGGCCTGCACGAAGTCTCCGTGGCGGGCGGGTATGCGGCCAGCCGCGACGTGTCGGGCGTGGGCGTGCCTGAGGGCAAGCGCAACGGGCAGAGCGCCGCATCGTCCATGCAGCGGACAAGCAGGCGCAGGTGGTCGCCCAACAGGCGCAGCACAGGCTTTTGGGAGGGGAGGGCGTTGTTTTGCAAAATGTCCAGCACAGCGCTTATGGTTTCGATGTTGTTATTAAGTTCTGACATGCTATGCTCCCTGAAGTGAAAATGGAGTGTCGTGCGTATGGGAAGATTTATAATTTTTTGTTTTAACGGGCAAGGGAAAAGTTTTTAATTAAAAGAAAAGATTTATCATGCCGTTATTCAAGTATGTTATGATATAACGAACCAGAATTCTGGGCAAAAATCCTAGCGCTTCGCTGTAGTTTTGCGCAGTTTTAAAAGAAAAGATTGTAAATTTGAGAAAAAGTGATTATGGTCAGGGCGGGAGAATAAAACCTTTCAAGACTTTTTAAAGAAAAGTTTTAAACCGGTATCCTTTGCCGATGGAATCGCCATGAAAACAGCAGCAGGAGTGAGTTTGTCCAGAATTTTCGCGCAGCGTTTGCGCCAGCGGCGCGAGGCCCTTGGCCTGCACAAGCAGGATATGGCCAACAAGGTGGGGGTAAGCCTGACCACCATTCAGCAATACGAAAAGGGGCAGATGCCCAAGGGCGAGTTTGCGGTGCGCCTGGCCGAGGCGCTGGACTGTTCCCTTGACTGGCTGCTGGCTGGCAAGGAGGCCGTTGACGACGGCGGCACAGGCGAGGCCAGGCTGGTCATGGTTCCCATGGTGGAGGCCAGGCTTTCTGCTGGCAGGGGCAGCTTTGAAACGGGCGGCGAAGTGCTGCGGCACTATGCCTTTCGCTGGGATTTTCTCCGCCGCAAGGGCAACCCTTCGCAGATGGTTCTTCTGCGCGTTTCAGGCGACAGCATGCAGCCGCAGATCATGCATAATGACGTTGTGCTCATAGATCAGGGACAGCGTGACCCCGTGCCGGGCCGCATCTACGCGGTGGGCGTGGAAGACATGGTGTACCTCAAGGTGGTCAACGCCATGCCGGGCAGGCTCATTCTGACCAGCTTCAATCCCGACTACGCGCCCATAGAGGCGGACACCGGCGAGCAGTTGGCGGATCTTGTGCGCGTTATAGGGCGCGCCGTGTGGGTGGGGCGGGAACTGGACTGAGCGGCTCTGGTCGGAACGGTACTGGACGGTACGGGGCAGGAGCAGCCGGGCGGGCCTTTTGGCCGCATCTTTTCGGCCATGTCTTTTGCGGCCATGTCTTTTGCGGTCTGACCATTTATGGCAAGCCCATACGCAAAAAGCCGCATGGCGGCCTTGGTACAGTGTGCTGCGTAGTGGTGGCGCGCTGGCTTGATGCCGTCCCGGCCTTTGGGCCAGAGCATTTTTCTTTCGAAATTGCCCTGGCCACTGCGCGGGCAGGTGTCAGCAGTGAAGCCTGTGCGCAGCTGCGGGCAAAGGCTGCGCGAAGACGGCACCGTTAGTTATGTGCGCGGTTACGTGCCGGAGCAAGCGTCCCGTAAACTTTGAGAATATGTATTCACAAAGGTAATCTGCTCTAGGGCTTGAGGGGCGGGCGCGGGTTCGCCACTGGCGCGGGGGTGGCGTCCACTTCATTGGCGCTGGCCAGGTTGCGGTTCCACGCCCGGATGGCTGCCCCCTGCGAGACGGACCATTGCTGTGAGGTCTGTCCACATGAGCAAACCACCCGCCAGACTTCCTGCCGCCGTCCTGGCGGCAACATGGATTCCAGAAAAACATTAGTGCCGCCGCAAACCAGACAAGGGCGAATCGTGTGTGGGTCAAGCTCTTTCATGCCCGGCAGCATAGCAGCTTTGGAACGTGTCCACAAGAAGTACGTGACGGCAGTTCGCCGAAAGCCCTTGACGGGCGCACGTCTTCCCAAGGAAGTACTGATTACAAAGCCTCCTGGAAACGCGCAGGTATTTCGTTTGGCAAGGCGCGATCTTTTTTTGAAGCAGGAGTGGACTCTTCCGTCCTTGACTGTTTCAAAAAAAGTGAAGCAAGTCCGCCAAACGAAATAAATCAGCGTTTCCCTAACGCTTTGCTGACGCCCCGTGGCGCAGGTTGTATCCGCGTGGCGCATCATGCGCCCCTGCAGCATGATAAACAAAATTTCTGGAGGACTTATGCGTTATCTTCTCGTTCTGATTGTGGCTGCCGCCATTGCCCTGCCTGTTCAGGCGGCCAATGCCGCTGGAAACACCGCCTCTGTGGGCGACTCCCAGGGCGTTGCGGCCCCGACGCCCCGCAAGGCCCCGCACGGACAAAAGCAGTCCGTGGCAAAGCTGCAGGAAGTGGATACCATTGCCAAGGCCTTGACGGCTCCCAATAAAAGCCCGGCCACCATCGTGGGCAACATTGTGGAGAAGGTTGCGGGCAAAAAGAACCACTATATTGTGGACGACGGCACCGGTCGCATGACGGTGGCCATCGGCCCCAAGGCCCTCAAGGGTATGAATCTGACCCCCGACATGAAGGTCAGCCTCAAGGGCAGAATCAGGGCTGCCGCTGGCAAGGCCCCTGTCATGGGCGTCAGGGCCGTCACCATTATCAAGTAAATTTTTTTCTGTCCCGTGGCGGACGGGAAGCCTCATGCCCTGCGGTCCGCTTTATGCCGCAGGGCCTGCAAATTTCGGCTTGGCATCGCGTGGTCTGTTTTTGATGGCTTTTGAGCTGTCCCACATGAAAAGCCGCGCAATTGTCTTGCGCTAAACCGTAAAAAAATCCACGCTGAAAAATGATGCTGGCCATTTGCCGCAAGCAGGCATGCGGGCCACGATCCGGTTACAAGGGCCATATACAGGCCATGTACAGGCCAGGCACACGGCCCAAGGGGCAAGCGCCAGCGGTACCGCCCGCGAGGCGGCCCTGGGTTCTGCTGCGACGCCCCTGCGGCCTGACCTGCGGCCTGGCCTCGCAAGCGGCCCTGCAATCGGTTTGCCAATGGCTCCGTGCTCGGCACTGCCGGACAAACCCGGACAAACCCGGACAGGCCCGGATAAGCCCGAACGGGCTGGACAGGCCCGGATAAGCCAGCCAGGCCGCGCACCTTCACAGCTCCCAAAATCAAGGATAACAGCTACCGCATGAAGGACTTCAGAACAGCGAGCCGAAAAGCGGAAGCACAACATATAGGATTACTGCCATGCGTATAGCACTGTTATTGATGTTGCTCCTTCTGTCCGTACCGGCCCACGCGGCCTTTCAGGGCTCTGGCGGCTTCAAGGGTCCCACTGTGGGCG
Organism: Desulfovibrio sp. 86; assembly: GCF_902702915.1. Lineage (NCBI taxonomy): Bacteria > Pseudomonadati > Thermodesulfobacteriota > Desulfovibrionia > Desulfovibrionales > Desulfovibrionaceae > Desulfovibrio > Desulfovibrio sp. 86. The sequence goes on from NZ_LR738849.1 coordinate 2,510,596, forward strand.
TTGAAATCACCTCCGTCAAACAGGCGCTGGAAGGCGCGGACGAGGCCCCGGTGCTGCTTACCGGCGCCATTATCGGCCGCAAGGCAGGCAGTGATGACAACTACATCTTCAGGGACGCCACGGGTGAAATAACCGTGGATATAGATCATACTGTCTTTGGCGGCCGCACCGTCACCCCTGAAAATACCGTGAAGCTCTCCGGAAAAGTGGACAAGGACCTGCTGGAACCTGCCAAGGTTGACGTCAAGGTTCTGAAAATTCTGAACTGATTGTGCTGCGCGGCCGTGTGTGCATCTGGCCGCGCGCTCTATGGAGACTGCGTATGCGAGTGTTGGCAGTGCTGCTGGCCCTGGCCATAGGTTTCGCCGGGGAGGCCTTTTCTGGCGGAACCGTGTGTGCTGCGGGCTTTGAAGGCCCCGGCGTGGCGGCCACCGTTACCCGCGCCGCTGATGTGCTGGGCGCGCAGGACGATGCGCCCTGCGTGCTGGAAGGGCATATTGTTGAAAAGCTGCCCCGCCGCAAAAACCGCTACCTTTTTGAGGATCACAGCGGCAAGGTTACTGTGGAAATCAAGAATGACGTGTTCGGGCATCTTACGGTGACGCCGCGCGACAAGGTGCGCCTGCTCGGTCATATAGACTGGAACCGCAAGCGCACCAATGAGGTTCAGGTGGAAGCCCTGGCAATCACCGGCACCGTGGACGCGCACGACTCGCCGGGGCGGTGATCCATGTCGCGCTCTCTCCTGCTTGTGGAAGATAACGAGGACATCCTCGCCAATCTTTACGCTTTTTTTGAGCCCATGGGCTATGTTCTGGATTGTGCCCGCAACGGCAAGGCCGGACTTCAGATGGCCCTTGAGCACGATTTTGACTGCATCGTGCTGGACGTCATGCTGCCTGGGCTGGACGGCGTGAGCCTGTGCCGTTGTCTGCGGCAGGAGCACAAATGCGCCACGCCCGTCATCATGCTCACGGCGCGGGATGCCGTGGCCGACAGGGTGACGGGGCTTGAGGCCGGGGCTGACGACTATCTGGTCAAGCCTTTTGCCTTCAGGGAACTGGAGGCGCGCATCCGGGCCTTGCTGCGGCGGGGCCGCATGCAGAGCGCCACGGGAAGGGACAAGGGCGGACTGTGGACCTGCGCCGACCTCACGCTGAACGATGAAGAGCATTGGGCCGCGCGTCAGGGGCGGCGGCTGCGTCTGAGTCCTACGGGATTCCGTATTTTGAAGGAACTGCTGCGCGTGGCGCCGGGGCTTGTGCGCCGTCAGCATCTGGAACAGGTGCTGTGGGGCGACGAACCGCCGGAAGGCAGCGCGCTGCGCACCCATATTCATGAGTTGCGGCGCGAGCTGGACAAGCCTTTTGGCCTGCCCCTGCTGCACACGGTGCCGCACGTGGGCTACCGCTTGAGTCCCGACCCCGCCGAGGGCGGCGCGCCCGACGTTGCGCCCGATGTTGCGCCCGATGTTGCGCCCAACTCTGCGGTAAATGAGGCTTCATCAGGCCCGGCCAGCCCGTCTCGCCCGGCCAGCCCGGCCAACCCGGCCAGCGCCTGTACTGACAAGGATGTGGCCTGATGGCTCCCGCTTTTACGCCGCCGCCTACCTCTTCACACGTCAGGCCGCCAGCCCGGAGCGGCACCGTTTTTGCGCGCCGTATCCTGGTGGCTTTTGTTTTTCTGGCCTTGGGCATGGGAACGGCCCTGAGCATTGTGGGGCACCTTTCCTTTGATTATCTGGGCACCTATCTGGTGGGCTGGCATGCCCGTCCGGTGATGGAAACCCTCATTGAGGCCGAAAAGCGCGCCTGGGAGGCTGAAGACAGCGGGCGCGACCAGTTGTATTATGGCGAAGATCTGGCGACGGCCATGCACTGGACGTTTCTGGTGGGCAAGCAGGTATCGCCGCAGTGGCGCGACCTGCCCGACGGCCTGCACTTTGTGGAGAACGATGCCGAGTTTGTTCTCATAGAGCGCCGTGACGGCGTGGAGTATATGCTCCGTGGCGGCACTGGCGGCTTTCAGGCGCTCAAGGATCGCCTCAACGGCATCCTGCTGCTCTGCGCGCTGGCCGGGCTGGCCGTGGCGGTGCTTCTGGCCGTGGTTTTGAGCCGCCGTCTTACCGATCCCCTGCGGCGGCTTACTCTGGCGGTGGAGGGGCGTCCCGCTGCGGGAATGAACCGCATGGCCGCTGGCTCTGAGGCCGCGCGCGACCCGAACTCCGCAATGCGGGCCGATCCGCAGGCCGATCGGGCCATGACCGTGCTCGTCACGCCCGCCGACATCCCCATGACGGACATGGATGACGAAGTCGGCGTGCTGGCCCGCGCCATTGCCGCCCGCGAGGAGGCGCTTTGGCGTTTTGTGCAGCGTGAAAGCCATTTTACGGGCGATGTGAGCCACGAACTGCGCACGCCGCTCACGGTCATGCAGGGCGGGCTTGAGGTGCTGGAACTGCGCCTGGAACGCCTGCAGCAGGGTGAAGATCTGGCCCCTGTGGTCAGCAGGCTTTTGCGCACCACGGGCCGCATGAGCGATACGGTGCGCACGCTTCTGCTGCTGGCCCGCCGCCCTGAAGAAATACAGTTTCAGGTTCTGGACTGCGCCGCCTTGTTGCGGGAAGTCATAGGCGAGATGGAGCGCGAAGGGCTGGCGCACGCGAAAGAAGTGGCTGGCGAATCCGGCAATGCTTCTGCAGCAAGCTGTTTGCCCCACTTGGTGGAGCTGATGCTGCGCAGCGAGCCTTCGCCTGAGCAGCGAAGCGGCGATTCGTCTGCGCCTGAGCCGCACGGTGATTTGTCTGCGCCTGAGCCGCGAGACGGCGATTCGTCCGAGCCTGAACCGCAGGGAGGCGATTCGTCCGAGCCTGAAGCGCAGGGCGGCGATTCGTCCGGGCCTGTACTGTCCCATAACGTTTTTGCCGGGCCGCCCCGCGCGGCGTCCACAGGCCCGTCCGCACGAGCCTCGGCAGGAGCCTCCGCCCGCCCGCGTTCCTTCGCGCCCCCCGCAGTGGCCCTGTCCACGGCCATGCCCGCGCACGCGCCAGCGCGCGCCCAAAGGGAACTTGCGATAATCATTTTCAAGAATTTGCTGGACAATGCCTGCAAGTACACCGAAAATGGCCGCGCCTTTGTGCTCCTTGAATCCGGCAGGATGCTGGTGGGCAACAAAGGCCGAACACCGTGCGATGTCGATATTTTTGCGCGCGGCGTGCGCCGACGCACCACCACTGACCACAACGCCTACGGGGACGGCGCAGGGTATGGGCTGGGACTTTCTTTGGCCCAGCGCGCCTGTGAGCGCCTCGGCTGGTTGCTTGAACTGCTGCCCTCCGCCTATATCGGAGCGGAAGAGATAACGGTGTTTCGCCTTATTTTTCCTCCGGCAGCCCAAGGAGAAGACGTGTAATGTCAGGTTCTCAGATCAGACCTGTTCGCGGTATATTTTCGGGCCGACGCAAGCTGGTGGCGGTGGTTCTGGTTCTGCTGGCTGTGGTGGCGGGCTGGAAGCTGCTGGGCAGGGGAGGCGGCCGCCCCGGCATGAACATGGACGCTCCGCCAGTGCGCGTGGCCACGTCCCTGGCCCAGAACGTGCCGCATTTTCTTAACGGTCTTGGCACGGTGCTGCCGTCTGGCGACGTGCTTGTGACCAGCCGGGTTGACGGCCAGTTGCAGCATCTGCACTTTGCCGAGGGCCAGCGCGTGAAAGCCGGTGACCTGCTGGCGGAGATAGACCCGCGCCCCTTCCAGGCCAGCCTGGATCAGGCCCTGGGCAATCTTGCCAAAGACAGGGCCCAGCTTGAAAACGCCCGCAACGACCTTGCCCGCTACGCCAAACTTGCCCAGGGCAACTACATAGCGGCGCAGCAGTATGAAACGCAGCGCGCTCTGGTGCGGCAATTTGAGGGCGTTGTGCGGGCTGATCAGGCCGCCGTGGATTCCGCCCGCCTGCAACTGGAATACAGTCGCGTTACCGCCCCCATCAGCGGGCGGCTCGGCCTGCGCAATGTGGATGAAGGCAACATGATCAAGGCTTCGGACGCCAACGGTCTTGTGCGCATCACTGAAATCAGCCCCTGTGACGTCATTTTCACCCTGCCGGAAAGCCAGGTGCCTCTGGTGGTGCAGGCCCTGCGCCACAGCGAGAGCCTGCCCGGCTCCCCGCCGCTGCTTGTTCAGGCCTGGGACAGGGAGCAGAAGCGCCTTCTGGCCGTGGGGCAGCTTCTTTCGCTGGACAACCAGATAGACAGCGCCACCGGCACGGTGCGCCTCAAGGCCAGCTTTGCCAACAAGGACGGCGCTCTCTACCCCAACCAGTTCGTCAACGCGCGTCTGCTTGTGCGCATCCTGCCGGGAGCCGTCACCGTACCCGCCTCCGCAGTGCAGTTGGGCACGCGCGGGGCCTACGTGTATGTGGTTCGCCAGAATGAAAAGGGGCCGGGTGAAAAGGGGCAGGATGAAGCGCAGATATGTCTGGTGACGCCCGGCGTCAGTTCCGGCGGCCTGACGGTCATCGACAAGGGGTTGGAACCTGGCGAGAGGGTGGTGGTGGACGGTCTGGACCGCCTGCGGGACGGCACTGCCGTGCGCGTGGCGGCCACAGTGGAAACGCCCAGGGCGGAGTCCGTGGACGGAACCGTCGCCGCAGACCCCGGCGCAGCCCAAAATGCTGGCCAAAACGCCGGCCAGGACGCAGGCCAAGGCGCTGCAGAAAACACTTCCCCAAAAGCCTCGCAGACGCAGGGGAGCGCGCCCACCGGCAGCGCGGCCGCGCCCAAATCCAGGCAGGCCCCGTAAACGCGGCGCTCCGCTTTTGCCGAACAGGACAATGCCGCCATGAATCTTTCGCGTATTTTCATTCTCCGGCCCATAGCCACATCCCTGCTCATGGTGGCCCTGCTGCTGTCTGGTCTTCTGGGCTACCGTTACCTGCCGGTGGCGGCGCTGCCGCAGATAGACTATCCCACCATCCAGGTGCAGACGCTGTACCCCGGCGCTTCGCCCGACGTCATAGCCTCTGTGGTGACGGCCCCGCTGGAGCGCCAGTTCGGCACCATGCCGGGCCTTGTGCAGATGAGTTCGCTCTCGTCCGCCGGGGCTTCGGTCGTGACCCTGCAATTCGACCTTTCAATGGCTCTGGACGTGGCGGAGCAGGAGGTGCAGGCCGCCATCAACGCGGCGGGCAACCTGCTGCCTTCCGACCTGCCCACGCCGCCCATATACAACAAGGTCAACCCGGCGGACCCGCCCGTCATCACCCTCGCCGTCACCAGCGACGCCATGCCCCTGACCCGGCTGGAAGATCTGGTGGATACGCGCATGGCCCAGAAGATTTCGCAGTTGCCGGGCGTGGGGCTGGTAACGCTTTCGGGCGGGCAGCGCCCCGCCGTGCGCGTGCAGATGAACCCCAGGGCGCTGGCCAACGCTGGCCTTACGCTCGCTGACGTGCGCACGGCCATAGCCAAAACCAACGTCAATGACGCCAAGGGCAGCTTTGACGGGCAGGAGCGCGCCAGCACCATCGACGCCAACGACCAGCTCGCCTCGGCGGAGGAATATGCCAATGCCATCATAGGTTACAAGGACGGCGCTCCTCTGCGCCTCAAGGATGTGGCCGATGTGGTGGAAGGGGCCGAGAACGCGCGTCTGGCGGCCTACGTCGCCGGTGACGCCATGAGCTTTCGTCCGGCCATCGTGCTTTCGGTGCAGCGGCAGCCGGGGGCCAACGTCATCGGCGTGGCCAACAGCGTGACGAAGCTTTTGCCCGTATTGCAGCAGACCCTGCCGGGCAATGTGGAAGTGCGCGTTGTAACGGACCGCACCACCACCATCCGCGCCACGGTGCACGACGTGCAGCTTGAACTGTTGCTGTCCGTGGCCCTGGTTATCTGGGTCATCTGGCTTTTTTTGCGCAACGCGCAGGCCACCATCATCCCCGCGCTGGCCGTGCCCCTCTCTCTGGTGGGGTCGCTGGGCGTCATGCACCTTGCGGGCTATTCGCTCAACAACCTCACGCTCATGGCCCTTGTCATCGCCACAGGCTTTGTGGTGGACGACGCCATTGTGGTCATTGAAAACATTTCCCGCTATCTGGAGCAGGGCATGCGCGCCCGGGAGGCCGCGCTCACGGGCGCGGGGCAGATAGGCTTTACCATCATATCCCTGACCATTTCGCTGGTGGCCGTGCTTATTCCCCTGCTCTTCATGGGCGACGTGGTGGGCAGGCTGTTTCGCGAATTCGCCGTCACGCTGGCCGTGACCATTCTTATTTCCGCAGCCATATCACTGACGCTCACGCCCATGCTCTGCGCCGTCATGCTGCGGCCCGAGCGTCACGTGAGCCAGAAAAGCGAAGGCCGTTTTTTCACGCGCCTGCTCCAGTGGTACGAGGGCAGGCTGGACTGGGTGCTGGCCCATCAAAAGTTCACCCTGACCGTGGCCGTGGGCACTCTGGTGCTGACCGTGCTGCTGTACATGTTGGTGCCCAAGGGATTTTTTCCCGTGCAGGACACAGGCGTCATACAGGGTGTGGCCGAAGCCCCGCAGGACACGTCCTTCAAGGCCATGGCCACACGACAGCGTGAGCTTGCCCAGGTCATTCTTGAAGACCCGGCTGTGGAAAGCGTGGTGTTTTTTGTGGGGGTGGACGGCATCAACCAGACCATGGCCACGTCGCGCCTGAGCATAGAACTGCGCCCGCTGGACGACCGTGACGCCCGCGCGCCCGCCATAGCCCGGCGCATCATGCAAAAGGCCGCCGCCTTGCCCGGCATGACGCTGTATCTGCAACCCGTGCAGGATTTGACCATTGAGGACCGCGTGTCCCGCAGCCAGTACCAGCTCACGGTGGAAGCTCTGGACAAGGCGCAGCTTGACTCCTGGGTGCGCCGCATGGTGGACGCCCTGCGTCAGCAGCCCCAGCTTGAACTTGTGACCAGCGACTACCAGAGCCCAGGCCGCATGGCCTGGCTCAATATCAACCGTGACGCGGCCGGAAGGCTCGGCATCAGCATGTCTGATATCGACAACGCCCTGTACGACGCCCTGGGCCAGCGCCTCGTTTCCACCATCTTTACCCAGACCAACCAGTACAAGGTCGTGCTTGAGGTGGCCCCGCGCTTCCGTCAGGGGCCGCAGGACATTGAAAATATCTACGTCAAGGGCGGCGACGGCAAGCCCGTGCCCCTCACCAGCATCGCCACTGTGGAGGAACTCCCCACCCAGCTTTCCATCGCGCGTCAGGGGCAGTTTCCCGTGGCGACCATATCCTTCAACGTGGCCCAGAACTCTTCACTGGGCGCGGCTGTAAAGGCTGTCAACGCCACCTTTAAGAGCCTGCAACTGCCGGATTCGTTGCGCATACGCTTTCAGGGGGCCAGTCAGGCCTTTGTGTCGTCCACCGACAATCAGGTGTGGCTTATTCTGGCGGCCATCGTGACCATGTATATTGTGCTGGGCGTACTGTACGAAAGTTACATCCACCCCGTGACCATTCTTTCCACACTGCCTTCCGCCGGGGTAGGGGCTTTGCTGGCCCTCATGGTGGGGGGTATGGAACTTGGCGTGGTGGGCATTATCGGCATCATTCTGCTCATAGGCATTGTCAAAAAGAACGCCATCATGATGATAGACTTCGCCCTCGACGCCGAACGCAATGAGGGCAAAGCGCCGATAGCCGCCATACGGCAGGCCTGCCTGCTGCGCCTGCGCCCCATCCTCATGACGACCATGGCGGCCCTTTTGGGCGCGCTGCCCCTCATGGTGGGCTGGGGCATGGGCGCCGAACTGCGGCGTCCCCTGGGCGTGACCATGGTGGGCGGCCTTATTGTCAGCCAGATGCTGACGCTTTTTACCACGCCTGTCATCTATCTGTGGTTCGACCGCCTGAGCCGCCGCGTGCGCGGCAGGGGCGAAGCTGACCCGGCTGCGGCATCCGCAAGTGAAGCCGGGGGCATGAACGCGCCTGCGCGGCCCCAGGAGGACAGGTCATGAACCGCCCCCCGGAAGCCGGAACAGGCGGCAAGCCGGATACCCCCCGTGTGCGCAGAAAAGCGGAGCCCGGCCATCGCCTCGGCCCACTGGTGCTGCCCCTGAATATTTCCGCGCCCTTTATCCGGCGGCCCGTGGCGACGGCTCTTCTGACCATAGCCATAACCCTGGCGGGCATTGTGGCCTTTGGGCTTTTGCCCGTGGCCCCGCTGCCGGACACGGATTTTCCCGTGGTTATGGTGCGGGCGAACTTGCCCGGCGCAGGGGCGGAAACCATGGCCGCCACGGTGGCCACGCCGCTGGAACGTGCTTTGGGGCGCATAGCCGGCGTTACGGAAATGACCTCAAGCAGCAGTCTTGGCGCCACCCAGGTCATTTTGCAGTTTGACCTCAACCGCAATATCGACGGCGCGGCCCGCGACGTGCAGTCGGCCATCAATGCGGCGCGTTCCACTCTGCCGACCATGCCGTCCAATCCCTCTTACCGCAAGGTGAACCCGGCTGGCGCGCCCATCATGATATTGTCCATCACCTCGGACGTGCTGACCCGCTCGCAACTGTACGATGCGGCCTCCTCGGTGCTGGCGCAAAAAATATCCCAGCTTGCAGGCGTGGGGGAAGTCATTGTGGGCGGCGGGGCGCTGCCTGCGGTACGCGTGGAGGTCATACCCGACGCCCTCAACAGGTTGGGCCTGAGCATGGCGGATGTGCGCAAGGCCCTTGCCGCAGCCAATGCCTATCTGCCCAAGGGACAAATTGAAAACGAGACCAACTACTGGCTGGTGAGCGCCAACGACCAGTTGGACAAGGCGGAAGACTACAAGCCCCTTATCGTGGGCCGCAGCAACGGCAGGGTCATACGCCTCGCTGACGTGGCCGAGGTGGTGGACAGCGCGCAGGATGTGCGCGCCATGGCTGTGTCCAACGGCAAGCCCGCCGTGCTGCTCATTGTTTTTCGTTCGCCCGGAGCCAATATCATCGAGACTGTGGACAGGGTGAAAGAAATGCTGCCCCAGTTGCGCTCCTGGCTGCCGGAAAGCGCTGATCTTGATCTGCGCATGGATCGCTCGCTGACTATCCGCGCCTCGCTGCATGAAGTGGAAAAAAGCCTGGTGCTGGCCATGGCCCTTGTGGTGCTGGTGACGTTTCTTTTTCTGCGCAACGGTCGCGCCACAAGCATTCCGGCGGTGGCCGCGCCTGTGTCGCTCATTGCCACCTTTGGGGTCATGTACCTCTGCGGCTACAGCCTGGACAACCTCTCGCTCATGGCGCTCACCGTCTCCACGGGTTTTGTGGTGGACGACGCCATTGTGGTGCTTGAAAACATCGTCCGCCGTCTGGAACTGGGCGAAAGCCCCCTGCGGGCCGCCCTGCGCGGTGCGAGGGAAGTGGGCTTTACCGTTGTGTCCATTTCACTTTCCCTGGTGGCGGTGTTCGCGCCCATTCTTTTCATGGGTGGCGTGGTGGGGCGGCTGTTCCGCGAATTTTCCGTGGTGCTGACCACGGCGGTGCTTGTTTCAATGGTGGTTTCACTCACCACCACGCCCATGATGTGCGCCATGCTTTTGCGGCCCATGAACCAGAGCGCGCACGACGCCAGGGCCGCTGCCCAGGCGCAGCGGTTGAGCGCTGGCGGCCTTTGCGGCCTTGTACGCAGATTTTTCGCAAGGCTGGGTGACGCGTGGGGCCGGGTGCTTTCGGGCATGCAGTCGGGCTACGCCAAAAGCCTGCCTGTGGTGCTGCGACATACGCGCCTGACCATGTTTGTGCTGCTGCTTGTGGTGGCGGCCAATGTGTGGATGTATATCACCGTGCCCAAGGGCTTTTTTCCCGAGCAGGACACGGGCGTCATCATGGGCGGCATCCGCGCTGACCAGAGCGCGTCCTTTCAGGCCATGCAGGTCAAGCTGGCCAAACTTGTGGAAGTCATACGCGCAGACCCGGCGGTGCAGCAGGTTTCTGCCCATATTTCCGGTGGGCGTGGCGGCGGCGTCTTTATCGCCCTCAAGCCCCTGTCCGAACGCAAGGTGAGCGCGCAGGCCGTCATAGGCAGGCTGCGCGGCAAGCTTTCCGGCGAACCCGGCTTGCAGATATTTCTGCAACCAGCGCAGGACATCATGATGGGCGGGCGCGGCTCGCGTTCGCAGTACCAGTACACCCTTCAGGCCGATAATCTGGACGATCTGCGCACCTGGGGCCGACGCATGCAGCGGGAGCTTGCGTCATTGCCCATATTCAAGGATGTGGACAGCGATATTGAAGAGCGTGGCCTGCAAACGACGGTCACGGTCAACCGCGACGCCCTGGCGCGGCACGGGCTGACCATGAAGGACGTGGACTCGGCCCTGGGCACGGCCTTTGGGCAAAGCCAGGTCTCCACCATTTATCGCGACAAGAACCAGTACCGCGTGGTGCTGGAATACGGGCCGGACTGGCTGCAAAGCGAAGATGCCCTTGAAAAGGTCTATCTGCCGGGCAAAGAGGGGCTGGTTCCCCTGCTGAGCGTCGCCCATGTGGTTCCGTCCTTTGCGCCGCTCTCCGTCTCGCATCAGGGACAGTTCGCCGCCGTGACCCTTTCCTTCAACCTTGCGCCGGGTTCGGCGCTTTCACAGGCGCAGACGGCCATTGATGAAGCGCGGGTCAAGATTGGCATGCCCTCCACCATTGTGGGCAGCTTTCAGGGCACCGCCAAGATGTTCACCGATACTGCGGGCAATCAGGTCATCCTTATACTGGCGGCCCTGGCCGCGCTGTATATTGTTCTGGGCATGCTGTACGAAAGCCTCATCCATCCTTTGACCATTCTGTCCACGCTGCCTTCAGCCGGGGGCGGGGCCTTGCTGGCGCTCATGCTCTTCAAGATGGAGTTCAGCGTCATCGCCCTTATCGGCGTGCTGCTGCTGTGCGGCATCGTCAAAAAGAACGCCATCATGATGATCGACTTTGCCCTTGAGGCTTCGCGCAGCCGTAATCTGCCCCCGGATAAAGCCATTTATGAGGCATGTCAGCTACGGTTTCGGCCCATCATGATGACCACGGCAGCCGCTATCCTTGGCGCGGTGCCTCTGGTATTGGGCCAGGGCGACGGGGCCGAGATTCGCCAGCCCCTCGGCGTGACCATTGTGGGCGGTCTTCTGGTGAGCCAGATTCTGACGCTCTATACCACGCCCGTGGTGTACCTGTGCCTTGACCGCGCCCGCTTGCGCACGCGCCGCTGGTGGTGGCGCGTACGCTACGGCGAGGCCGTGGCGACCAGATTGCAGGTTTTAAGCAAGAAAGCGTAGGCGCAGGCAGGACGCAGAGAGTGAAGCAACGCCGCCAAACGGTATAAATCAGCGTTTCCTTTGAAATGTTTTGTGGGGGAGGGACCCTTTTGCAAAAGGGTCGCCTCCCCCACACCCCCTCCCCCTAAAACTCTTATTGTGGGTCAGAGTATTTTAACTTTGAAAAAGTGTAATGCTCTAACGCTGCACGAAAGTGCACCGCGCCACAACGTGGTGTGGATTCGGCCAAGCTTTAGCCGTTGCGACGAAGGAAGCTACGGATGCTTAAAGCGTTGTGACGCAGGAAACTACGCTTGAAGACAGCATGAGTAACTATACGTCTTGTTCTGTGTAATCGCTGTCGCCATTCGTAAGGCTCGCAGACTCGCTAACGACTGCCGCAAAGACAGCAATTGGTTAATTGAACGGACAGCCTACTGATGGCTGTCGCTATCCGTAAGCGGCAAAGAACCGCTAACGGCTACCGCAAATCGCATTTTTCGGCTGAATGAAAACTGCCCTAGCATGTTAAGGCTGCGCGCAACAGCCCATCGAGTATGCGAAAACGCCGTAACGTGCGTGGCTTCAGATCAGGTGCAAAGTAAAAACCCCCGTAAGGGGGGTTTTACTTTGCACGCGGGGATATTGAGTGAAGTGTCGGTGGTCGCGGGCAATCTGGATTTCAGGGGCGCACCGTAATGCTGTGGATGTTTTTCACAAGGATTTACCCATAATGCCATACGCAAGCATCATGAGATCAAACCATATAAACATGGAAATTGGCTGTAAGAACAGGCACATGACAAAAGTAGTCAGGGGTATTTTAATAAGAATTGAAGGGCAGGCCCTACGGCGAAAGCGTAAAAAATACAGCCCTGCTGACAGCAATGCAACTACCCCTGTCCACAGTGCGGCTTCTACTATTCTGTATACCCAAATGTCGTCAAAGGCGTCCTGTTGCAAGGCGCTCGTCAGTTGCGTTAGTTCAACATTAGTGAAGAAGAAAGTAACGCCAACACCTATAAAAACCTGCGCATACATCCAGAAGCTACGCTCGAACCGAAATATTTTCAGACAAGCAACCGTGCCCGCAAAACTTGTGATAGCAATGGCAGTATTGGTGACAACATCAGTCGTATCGGTGAATTCCAAAGATAACCGTACATTCTGCACAGCCCATAACGTAAGCAGCAATAACGGCCACTGCCGCACCCATAAATTTACTACGAACCTGGTCGTAGTATTTACCACATACTCAATACGTTCAACGATCATGCGCGCATCCTTGGGATAGAATGTAGCTCAATGTAGCATGACAGCATCTGTTCAAAATAAAATGGGACAGCGAATATTTGGTTAAAGAGTTTGTTACGCCATTGATAAAGTACATTTGAGATATCTAGAGCAGATTAACTTTGAGAATATATACTCTCAAAATTTAAGGCACGCTCACTACGACGGTTAACCGTGCAGATAAACTGCGCTTACGCCTCCGTAGCGAACGTCTGCTCTCGCAACCATCAGAGCATGTAAAAGTTAACGAACTCTATACAATGCGTATGTGATTAAGTAGGTTTTTGGCTATGGTGTTGTCAACAATATTTTTTATAGTTAACAAGCTATAAAAAATGGAGAAAACAAAAAACTGCACAGGTAAATATTTTTTTAATTAACTGGTTTCATTGATATAAAATTTTATAAAAGTGACCAAAAGCGCCCTTCGGTACCGGATAACCCGCACTAATCAAGCAAATAGCGGTGCTGAACCCGTTCAGTCTTACATCTCCGCGCGACTGGGCTATACTTCCGCCAAATCATCAACCATTGTCATACAGGAGGTTTCATAATGGCAGGAAGTTATGGCGGCAGGCACGGCGGAGCAGGGCATGACGTATCAGGGCAGCCCCGGTTGAAAAATGGGCAGTTTACCTTTGTGGCGGATAAGGCCAGGGCGGAGATGGCCGCAAAGCAGACTCAGGCGGCTCTCACCGCGCCCATGCCTGTTTCGCCCGACGCGCCTCTGGAAGAACGCATGTACGCCGAGAGCGTGGCTGATGTGGTCAAGAGACATTCAAAAAAAGATCACTCCGAGCTCAAACCCTATACAGCGGAACCCAATGCAACGGTGCCATACTATCGTATGGGTGTCAGGCCGATAGATGGGAAATATGTGCAAAGACTGTATGGCGATCCCGCTTGCGGATTCGGTCCACACTGGGACCATATGCACTTTGTGGGCAGCGACGGCAGTAACTTCGGCTTCTCATTGGGCGGGACATTCTCTGAGGACGTGAAAAAGCTGGAAACCTATCAGGTAGAAACGCCCAAATACCGTAAAGAGTATATTGACCGCGCGCGTGCGGAAATTGATGAAGAACACGGCCCGATAGAAATTTTTCATACTCAGCAAGATAGAAGCTTACGCTATCTTATTGATGTTAACTGCCAAAGTTATTTTGCTAAAGTACTCCAGAAAGCCAAACAGTATGAGACAAAGGCCAAACCCTTGGTGCTCCCGTAGAGGAGTTTACTCATATGTCTCATTTTTAAAAACATGTTCTGACAATCAAGCCCCGGTGGCATCAGAACTGCCGGGGCTTGCCTTTTATTCTGGTATGCCGAGAATGCCATATACCTGCATTATCAGGATAAACCATGTAAGCATAAAAAAAGGCTGCAAGAATAGGTACATGACAAAGGTAGTCAGAGGTATTTTAATAAGAACTAAGGGACTGACCCGATGCCGGAACCGCAAAAAATAAAGCCCGACTGACAGTGCTATAATGACTCCAGTCCATTGCACTGCTTCTGTAATTCGCCATATAATATTGTAGTCTAACGCTTCCAGATGCAGATATTTCTGTATTTCATGTATATTGACTGGATCAAAGGCTACAAAGGGAAGGCCCATAAATGCTAGTCCGTATATCCAGAAGCAGCGCTCAAGGTGAAACGCCTTCAGACAAGCAACTGTACCCACAAAACTCGCGGCGAAAACAAGCCTGCTTATGATGTCATCCGCGCCCAGGAAATCCAGGACAGCGCACAGGATGAGCAGCAATAACGGCCAGTGCCGCACCCAGAAGTCTACTACGAACCTGGTCGTGGTATTTACCACATACTCAATGCGTTCAACGATCATGCGCGCACTCTTTTGAGCAGATTTATGTTCGCCGTAATTTTCGCAATACCGGTTCCATAATGGACGGGGCCAGCCACAGGCATAAAGGCAAAAAAAGCAGCAAAAAGGCGCAGCCGCCCAGGGCAAGAGCCAGCAGGGCGGCCCACAGGGCATGCAGGCCAAGATCAGCCGCGCGGCTGAGGGTATAGGCGCTCAGCCACCACGCGGCAGCAGTGCCGGGCAGGGAGCAGCCTGTGGCGCGTAACGCAAGACCGCACAGGCCGGCAAAAGCGCCCTGTCCCTGCCGCCTGGCCCACAGCGCCATGAGCCACAGCACGTAAAGGCTCACGCTCAGGCCGGAAAGGGCGGCAATAGCCCATGCCCCGTGCGGCACAGCCCAGTAATAGTAAATGGGCAGGCAAACCACTGTCATGATTGTGCCGGTGACAGCCGGGGTTATGGTGTCGCCGTGAGCGTAATAGGCCCGTACCAGCACCATGTAGATGATCCAGAACGGCGTGGCGGCCAGCATGATTTGCGTGAGCGGGGTGGCGGCAAGGGTTTCGGCGGGGCCAAAGCGGCCGCCCTGAAAAATGACGCCCAAAATAGGCCCGGCGCAGGCCGTCATGGCCAGAGCGCAGGGGATGATAAGCCCCAGACTGGCCCGCAATGCCGTGCGCAGGGTGCGGTCAAAGCCCTCCCTGTCGCCATCGGTGAGCAGCTTGACCAGAAAGGGATACGACGCCACGGCGGCGGCCTGCCCCATAAGGCCCACAGGCACCTGCGTGATGCGCCGCGCGTAGTTGAGCAGGCTTACGGCTCCGTCGCCCACCAGTGACCCGAAAACGCGCAAGAACTGCTCGTCCAGCATCATGATGGTCTGCCCCAGCATGAGGGGCAGGGCGGTGACAAGAAATTTGCCCATGAGGGGATGCCGCCACACGGCCCGCAGGCGCATGCCGTCCTGCAGGGCAACCATGAGGGGCAGAATGAAGGTGCCGATGGCGGCCCCGAAGGTCACGCCGACGCAGTAGCCCGTCATGCCTTCAAGGTGTTTGAGTATGGAGGCGGGCAGCGCGTTCTGCACCAGGGGCAGCCCGGCCAGCCAGGGCAGGGTCAGGCCGCCAAGGATGATGCCGCCGTTATAGATGATGGGTGCCAGCGCGGGCACGCGGAACTGCCGCCGCATAAAAAGCAGGGCGGTTATGCAGGCCCCGCAGAGAAAGAAAATCTGCGCGGGCAGCACAATGCGCATGAAAAAGGCCAGCCGCAGCCACTGCTCCGGCGTAAAGCCGGGGGCTATCAGGCGGGCCAGCGGTTCGGCGGCCAGCATGCCCGCCAGGGTAAGGGCCAGGGAGGCTGTGCCCATCCAGCAGAACACGCAGGAAAAAAACTTCCAGGCGTCGTCCTCATCCTCCTGAAAGCGGCGCGACAGCAGGGGGATGATGGTGATGGACATAAAGCCGCCAGCCAGCATGTAATTGATGATGTCCGGCACCACAAAGGCGGCAAAGTACATATCCGCCTCGCCCCCGGCCCCGAACTGCCACGAGATGACCTTGTCGCGCACAAGGCCCATGAGGCGCGAAACAATGGTGCTGGCGGCCAGAATAAGGGCCGCCGCACCCATGCGCTGTTTGGCGGACAGAAGGCCCATCAGCCGCGTTTTCCTGCTGATTTCTTGCCGGGCCTGCCGGATTTTGCGGGCGCGGCCGGACCGTTTTTGCCGCCCTTGCTGCCTTGGCCGCCTTGGCCGTTGCCTTTACGGGCCGACGGTCTGCCGGGCTGGGCAGGTTTGCCCGCGCCGTTCTTTTTGCCTTTTCTGGCGGGTTTGCCCGATGTTCCGTTTTTGGAGCGGCCATCGCCGTCGCCGGGTGAAACCAGCTTCCAGCCGGAGGATGAACCCTTGCGGCCCCCGGCAGCGCGGCCCGCCCCGGCGCCCTTGCCGCGCACGCCTTTGCCGCGTGCGTTTCGCGCGCCCCGGCTGCCCATGCCCTTGGGCAGCTCCAGCGGCATGAGGCGGATTTCAAGGCGGCCCAGATTCACTTCGCTCAGGGCCACGTCCAGCTTTTGGCCCATGTGCCAGATGATGCCGGAATGCTGGCCCACAAGGCTCATGGTGCGGGCGTCAAAGTCGTACCAGTCGTCGCCCAGGTCTTCCACGCGGATCATGCCTTCCACAGGCATTTCGGTCAGTTCCACAAAGACGCCAAAGTCCGTCACGCCCGCCACAATGCCGCTGAAATGTTCGCCCACGCGGGGCAACAGGGCAAGGCAGCCCAGGCGGCGGTCCATCTCGCGTTCGCAGGCCATGGCCGCCCGTTCGCGCCTGTTCAGCTGGTCGGCGATGCGTAAAAGCTTCTGACCGGCGGGCACAGGCCCGACATCCAGCCCCAGCGACGTTTTGAGCGCCCTGTGGGTGAGCAGGTCGGCATACCGGCGGATGGGCGAGGTAAAGTGACAATAGGCCACGGAAGCCAGCCCGAAGTGCCCCTCGTTAACGGGCATGTAGCGCGCCTGGGGCATGGCCCGCAGGCAGAGGCGGTTGACCAGGAATTCCTGCGGCGTGCCCTGGACAGCGGCCAGTACGCCCTGCATGGAGGCCGCCGTGGGCCGGGGCGGCAGGTTTTCAAAACCCGTGGCTTCCAGCGTGTCAAAAAGGCTTTCAAGCCTTTCGGGGTCCGGTTCGGGGTGTATGCGGTAGAGAAAGGGAATGTCCGCGTCACGCAGGTGACGGGCCACGGCCTCGTTGGCCGCGATCATGAATTCTTCAATGAGGCGGTGGGCATCGTGCCGCAGGCGGTGCCCAAGCCAGGCCACGCGGCCAAGGTCGTCCAGCCGGCATTCCGCTTCGGGCAGGTCAAAGTCCAGCGTGCCGCGCTGGCGGCGCACGTCGCGCAAGACGGCATAAAGCGCAAAGGCCTTGTCCAGCATGGCCAGCACTTCTTCGCCACGATCCTGCGCCTTGAGGTCGGCGAGGGCGGCGGCGTCCTTGTCCAGCAGGCAGGCCTTGACCTGATCATAGGTCAGGCGCGCCGCCGAGCGCATGACAGCCTGCGAAAAACGCGGCTTGCCTGGCTGCCCCTTGGCGGTAAAGGGAATTTCCGCCAGCATGGCCAGCCTGTTCACGTTGGGGCGCAGGCTGCACAAACCGTTGGACAGAATTTCGGGCAGCATGGGTTCCACGGAGCGGGGAAAATACCAGGAATTGCCGCGCGAAAGGGCTTCGGCGTCAAGCGCGCCGGGGCAGCCGCGCCCGCGCGGGCGCACATAATGGCTCACGTCGGCAATGGCCACGCGCAGAATCCAGCCCTTGCCTCCGGGCTGCTCCTCCACGTGGATGGCGTCGTCAAAGTCCCTGGCGTCAGCGCCGTCAATGGTCACGAGCGCGAGATGGCGCACGTCCTGTCGGCCCTTGAAGTCGGCCTCTTCCGGTTCTCCGGGCAGGGCCTGGGCCTCGGCCAGAACTCCGGCGGGAAAGTCGCGGGGCACTTCGTGATTGAGCTTGACCAGTTCTTCCTGCACGGCCACGTCGTCCTCGCGCCCGTAGTCGCCCAAGAGGCGGGCGCTCCACAGGTCGGAGGCCAGCGACTTGACGGGTTCCAGCAGCACAAGGGTTCCCAGGGCCGGGACTGGCGTGCCTTCGGGCAGTTCCACATTGAAGTCGGCGGGCAGGCGGCTGTCCGCCGGGCGGCAGAAGAGGGTCTTGCCGTGGCGGTCGATCACATGCGCGGGCACTTCCTTGAGGCCGCGTTCAAGCACTTCAAGGACGCGCCCTTCAGCCGAAGGCCCGCGCGGCGCGCCGGGCGCAAGGGCCACGCGCACCATATCCTTGTGCCATGCGCCGCCGTTCTGCGCGGCGGGGATGTAGATGTCCTTGTCTCCGGCAAACTCCCAGCGCGCACCGCCCAGGTCGTCAGCATCGGCAAGACGCATGGGCGTCACAAAACCCGCGCCCTCGCGCAGGGCGCTGAAGCGTCCGGTAATGCTTTTCAGGCTTTCGGGCCGTATCCACAGGCCCCCGCGCAGTCGTAGCGCGCGGCCCTGCTGTTCAAGGTCTTCCAGCGCGGCTTCCAGTTCTTTTCTGTCGCGGCGGGCAAGTCCCAGAATGCGTA
The DNA here is from genome assembly GCF_902702915.1 of Desulfovibrio sp. 86. Lineage (NCBI taxonomy): Bacteria > Pseudomonadati > Thermodesulfobacteriota > Desulfovibrionia > Desulfovibrionales > Desulfovibrionaceae > Desulfovibrio > Desulfovibrio sp. 86. The sequence continues at coordinate 2,529,086 of NZ_LR738849.1, forward strand.
AAAGGCCGTCCAGGCGCATGGGGCGGTTCTGGGCGGCAAGCGTTTGCAGCAGTTCTTCATGAGAAGGAACGCTGCCAGCGATCGCGGTGGCACCAGTGCCGCCGCGAAGATTTTTTTGTTTTTTCATAAAGTTCATTCACTCTGCAAGGCACGAAAAAGGGGCAAAAGGCCAGACCTTTCGCCCCTCACTGCGTGCTTGCTCTCAGGCTGTGCCCAAGGCGCGGCTATCAGTTGCGGTTGCCGCCGAAAAGGCGCAGCAGCATGAGGAAAAGATTGATAAAGTCCAGATACAGGGTCAGCGCGCCCAGGATGGCGCCACGGCGCACGGCCGTCGCATCGTCCAGAGGGGCGCTTTCGCCGAACCGGCGCAGCTTTTGCGTGTCATAGGCGGTGAGGCCCGTAAAAATAAGTACGCCAAGGCAGCTCACCACAAAGTCCATCATGGCGCTCTTCAGGAAGATATTGACGACCATGGCGATGACAATGCCGATGAGGCCCATGAACAGGAAGCTGCCCATGGCGGTCAGATCGCGTTTGGTCACTGTGCCGTAGACGGTCATGGCCAAAAAGGTGCCTGTGGTGACCAAAAAGGCGTTTGTGATAGACGCGATGGGGTAGATTACAAAAATGGATGACAGCGTAGCCCCTGTCAGCGCCGAATACAGCAGAAAGAGGCCGGTGGCCGTGCCGCCGGACATTTTGTGCACGGCGGCTGAAATGGCGATGACCAGGCCGAACTGGGCCACGATCAGGGCAATCATGATCAGCGAATTGCCAAAAATGACCTGCTGTACGGCGGGCGTGCTTGCGACAAACCAGGCCATAAGGGTGGTGACGCCAAGGCCCACGGTCATCCACTGGTAAACCTGACGCATGTAAATGGAAGCAACGCTACTGACGCCGCTTTGCGCGACACTGCGGGTATTCAACATTATATCCTCCGAAAAACTGTTGAAGCCTGACCGGCCCCGGCATTCCTCCACGGACTGCCGCACGGCGCTGCCGTGAGGATGGTTCCTTTGCATGCCGGACAAGCCGTATCTCCTGTCTTCTGTCATATACTATATGACACAAGCCAGGTTTAGCAAGTCCCGCCCGGCGCAAAACGCCGCCAATGCCGGATGCGGCCACGCGCAAAGGCCGTATGTGGGCGCAGAATGCCGCACGAGGCGGCATGTGACATTTGTGCGGCCAATATGTCGCCAAAACGGCGTACAGCCGTTATCTGACAGTAACTTGATGAGCGCAGCCTGCCGTGGTAGCGTTGCGAAGCGGCCGGGCGGACGTCCGACCATCATACCGCAGCAATGTAAGGAGTTACATATGAAATTTTTCCGTTCCGGCGTCATGTTTCGCGCCCTGGCCCTGTCTTTCTGCCTGATGGCGGCCCCGCTCATGGCCGTGGGGTTCGGTTTTTCTTCCGCTCATGCCGCCACTCCCGATCCGGCTGTGAAGCTTGAGACAAACTATGGCGACATCATCGTGCGCCTGGACGCCCGCAAAGCCCCCATCAGCACCGCCAACTTTGTGCAGTACGTCAAATCTGGTTTTTACGACGGCACTATTTTTCACCGTGTCATCAAGAGTTTCATGATTCAGGGCGGCGGTTTCACGCCTGACCTGAAGCAGAAAGAAACCCGCGCCGCCATCCGCAACGAAGCGGACAACGGCCTCAAGAACAAAAAGTACACCATCGCCATGGCCCGCACCGGCGAGCCGCACTCGGCAACCGCCCAGTTCTTCATCAATACCAAGGACAACGATTTTCTGGACTTCAAGAGCCAGACGCCCCAGGGCTGGGGCTATGCGGTCTTTGGCAAGGTGCTCAAGGGGCAGGAAGTGGTGGACAAGATCGCCGCCGTCACCACTGGCAAAAAAGGCTATTATGACGACGTGCCTATGGAAAACGTCATCATCAAGAAGGCCGTGATTGTTGAGTAGTGCTGCTGCGCAGTGGTGATATGCGCTTTGGCGCAGGAAAAGGGGCCGCAAGGCCCTTTTTCAATACCCATAAACTTACGCAAAAGCAGACACGCTGTAGTTATTGGGGGGAGTATAGTAGGGTTTGTCCTTTGAGATGTGTTTTCTGTGCCCTGCGGGCGCGGGAGCTTTTCTTTTTTTGTTGTTCTGGCCGCCGCGCATACCCATGCCCCGCCGCGCTGGCGGCCAAATTGAAAAAGCCTCTACTTCCCCGCTAGGGCGGCAAAGCGCCTCATGGTCAAATGGCAGATGGCCACGGCCAGAGCGTCCGAAGTATCCAGCGCCCAGTCGGCGTTTTTGACGTTGAGCAGACGCTGCACCATAAAGGACACCTGTTCCTTTTCGGCGCGGCCCGTGCCCACAAGAGATTTTTTTACGAGCGTCGGTTCATAGTCGCGAATGACAAGTCCGTAGGCGGCGCAGGCGGCCACAGCCACGCCCCTGGCCTGCCCCAGCTTGAGGGCGCTGGCCGCGTTTTGTGCGGTAAAAACCTGCTCAATGGCGGCTTCGTCGGGTTTGAGGCGGGCCACGATGGCTGAAAGCTCATGATAGATGCGCGCCAGACGGTCAGAAAATTCCTTGCCCGCCGAGGCTGTGCGCACCACGCCGCAGTCCACCAGCTGCAAGACGCCTGAAGTCTCGCGCACCACGCCCCATCCCGTACGCTGCGAGCCGGGGTCGATGCCCAGAACCGTGACGGTTCCTTTGGTGTTGCACGTCGCCATGTTACAGCAAAAATGAAGTGATGACGTAGTCCGCCGCCAGAATCAGCACGCAGGATATGACCACGGCCGAGGTGGTGGCGTTGCCCACGGCTTCGGGGCCCACGCTGTCACGGCGCATGTTGGTGTAGTAGCCCTGGCGGCAGCAGATGGTGGAGACCAGCAGCCCGAACACAATGGCCTTGATGAAGCCGCCGGACACGTCCGTCATGGTTACGGAACTGGAGATGCGGTAAAAGTAGGCGCCCTGGTTGATGCCGAGCATAAGCACGCCCGTGAGGTAGCCGCCAATGATGCCGATAACGTCAAAAACCGCCGTAAGCAGGGGAAAGCTGATGAGCGAGGCCACAAGGCGCGGGCTGACAAGGTAGCCCATGGAGTTGATGTCCATCACGTCCAGAGCGTCGATCTGGTCGGTGATGCGCATGACGCCGATTTCCGCCGTCATTGAAGATCCCGCGCGGCCTGTGAGCATGATGGCCGTAAGCACCGGGCCAAGCTCGCGGATGAGCGTCAGCGACACGGCGGAGCCGAGCATGCCCACGGAGCCGAACTGCACAAGGCTGTAATACCCCTGCAATCCCAGCACCATGCCGCAAAAAACGCCGATGAGCATGATGAGAAAAAAGGACTTGGAGCCGATGATATATAGTTGCTGCAGGGTGCGCCGAAAGATCTTTCTGCTGCCAAATATCTGGGCGATCCCATCAAACATGAAGATGGCCGTGCCGCCCAAAGCGTCCATGCCGCGCAGGCAGGGACGGCCAATAAGGCGTAAAAAGCCTGTGAAGGTATGGGTTTGTGTCATGTGGACTCCTTCTTACAAGCTTTAGCGGCCCGTGCTGCGGCTTTTGCCGGGCACAGCCTTTTTGGACTTCTGTATGGGCGCGCCGAGTTTCATGCGGCCAAGCTCTTCGCGCAGGTTGGTTGCGTCAAGATCTGTGCCGCGCAGATTGACCATGACCAGTTGAACCTTGCCGCTTTTTTCCAGGCGTGTGCGTATGCCGCGCTCTTCAAGCTTTTTGCGCAGCTTGTCGGCGTCATCGGCGCTTTTGAACGCCGCCACCTGAAAAACAAAGTCGTACTGTGGCGCTTGCGGGGCCGCAGGCTTCTGGGCCTGAGCCGATGCCTGCGTGGCGGGAGCTTTTGAGGCAGCCTGCGCACCAGGTTGCGCGCCAGGCTGCGCTCCTGCCTGAGAGGGCTTGATGCCCCAGGCGGCCAGGCTGCTGGCGCTGGGCCGATCAAAGGGATAGGCCGAGGGGTTGGCCGGGCTGCTAGCCTCGGCGGCTGGAGGGGCGGCGGGCACTGCCGCCGCCTGCGGCCCTGCAGCAACGCCGTCGGGGGCGGGGGCTTCCTGCCCTTTGGGGGCTGCGGCGTCGGATTGATCCCCGGCGGCAGCCGCTATCGGCGTATTCGGGGCATCCACGCCGCCTTGCGCCGTCTGCTGGGCCTGTTTGTCCAGTTGCAGGCCGGTCATCTGCTCGACGCGCTGTTCCGGGTTTTGTCCCCGGCCCACCATAAAGCCCATAAAGAAAGACCAGCCCACGGCGGCCATGAGTATAAGTCCCAGCAGGGTGGCCATGGGGGCCGACAGGCGTAGGATGAGCCGTTTTTTATCGCTTGCGGCGGGGCTTGCGGCGGTTTTTTGTCTGGGCTTGCGTAGCGGTGGGGGCATTCCTGATCCTCGTGTGTGTTCTTGGAGCAATTTCACTGGCAATGCTGTCACCATCCGTAAGGCTTCTTCGTCGCCTAACGGCTGCCGCCTGAAATTGCTCTGGCGACTGCGTGAGCAGGCGCCTGCCGCGAAGGCGTAAGCGCAGTTTATCTGCGCGGTTAAACGCCGTAGTGGGCGTGTCTTAAACTTTGAGAATGTATATTCTCAAAGTTAATCTGTTCTACTGGCGTATGCGCCGGGCGGACAGGCTGAACCGCGCCCGCCCGGCGTCACAAACAAATCCTGCGATGTTACATGCTTTCCGGCGCGCTGACGCCGAGCACATCCAGGCCGTTGCGCACGACCTGTCCAACGGCACGCAGCAGGGCCAGGCGGGCCAGGGTGCGCGGGGCATCGTCGGCCAGCAGCACCTGATGCTTGGCGTAATAGCTGTGCAGAAGCCCGGCCAGTTCCGTCAGGTAGTGGCTCACATGGTGCACGCCCAGGCACTGCGCGGCGGATTGCAGCATGTCTTCGAAACCGGCGACCTTGCGCAGCAGGGCCATGTCTTCGGGCGTGTCCAGCGGGGCCAGCAGAGCGGCGTCCGTTTTTTCAGGCAGCTCGAAGCCGCGTTCGGCGGCCCTGCGCAGCACCGCGCAGATGCGCGCGTAGGCGTATTGCACGTAGTAGACAGGGTTGTCCATACTGCGCTGTTTGGCAAGTTCCAGGTCAAAGTCCAGCGGGCTGTCGCTTTTGCGCGATAAAAACATGAAGCGCGCCGCGTCCGCGCCCACTTCCTTGATAACGTCGGACAGGGTTTCAAAGGTTCCCGCCCTGGTGGACATGCTCACGGGCTGGCCCTCGCGCAGCAGGTTCACAAGCTGGATGAGCACCACGTCAAAACTGCTCTGATCCTTGCCCATGGCCGTGATGGCCGCGCGCATACGGGGAATGTAGCCGTGGTGATCAGCGCCCCAGATGTCGATAAGCCAGTCAAAGCCGCGTTCGAACTTGTCGTGGTGATAGGCGATGTCGGAGGCAAAGTAGGTCAGCGTGCCGTCGGACTTTCTGAGCACGCGGTCCTTGTCGTCGCCGAGCTGCTCGGTGGCGAACCAGAAGGCATTGTCCTTGTCATAGGTATAGCCGGATTTGCCCAGCGCCGCAAAGGCCGCGTCCACCGCGCCGTCTTCCACAAGGGTTTTTTCAGAAAACCAGCGCAGATGCTCCACGCGAAAATCGCGCAAGTCGTCCTTGATGCCGTTGAGGATGTCGTTCATGGCCTTGTCGTAGCACACGTTCTCGCCCTCGGCTGCGGGCATGTCGGGCAGGGCGGGATTGGCTTCAAGCATTTCGCGGGCGATATCAATGATATAGTCGCCTTTGTAATAGTCTTCGGGCCATTCCACCGTGCGCCCGGCCAGTTCCAGCACGCGCAGCCATACGGAAAGGCCCAGCAGGCGCATCTGGCGACCGGCGTCATTGATGTAGTATTCCGTATGCACGTGGTGCCCGGCCTTGCGCAGCAGGCGCGCCAGGCTGTCGCCCACGGCGGCCCCGCGCCCGTGACCCACATGCAGCGGCCCTGTGGGGTTGGCCGAAACATATTCCAGAAGCACCCTGCGGCCGGGTTCCTTGCTTTCGCCGTAGCTCTGGCCCGCACTTTCGATGTCGGCGACGGTTTCACGCCAGAAGGTCTGGCTGAAGGTCACGTTGCAAAAGCCCGGCCCGGCGACTTCGACCTTTTCCACGTCTGGGCAGCGTTCCTGAAGCTTCTGGGCAAATTTTTGCCCAAGTTCGCGGGGATTGGTTTTGGCTTCCTTGGCCAGCAGCATGGCCGAGTTGACGGAAAGGTCGCCGTGGCGGGGATCGCGGGGCGGCTCGATGACCGTTTTGGCGGGCCAGGCAAGGCCCTCTTCTTCAATAATGGCCGCCAGGGCCGTGCGCAGGGTTTCAATGGCGCGCATAGTGCTTTCGATCCTTTACGTATACAGGTTCTACTGATGCGGTTTGTCGCTGCGGCGGGGCAGTCGGCCCGCGTCCGTCAGTCGGCTCCGGCGTGGGGCCGCACACTCTTGCAAATGTATCTTCGCAAGGGTTCAGGCGTTCCCGCGTGGACGGGCAACCGCCCATTTCATTTGGTAACGGCTCTAGCCCGCCAGGGCCGCGGCGCTTTCGGCATTATTGACAAGCTCCACGGTCAGTTGATCCGCCTGGGCGCGGTCGGCCAGGCAGGGAGCGATCATCTTGCCAAGCACGGCCTTGGGGCCCAGTTCCAGCCAGCGGCGAGCGCCGTCATCATATTGATTGCGCATGGTGTCAATCCACTGCACGGATGAGGTCATCTGGGCCAGCAGACTTTCAAGGGCGCTTTCGCCCTCGTGAACGGCCTTGCCGTGGGCATTGCAGTAGACGGGAAATCTGGGCCTGCTCCAGGTGGCCTTGCGCAGTTGCGGGGCGAGCTCCTTGCTGGCGTCAGCCATCATGGGGCTGTGAAAGGCTCCGCTGACCTTGAGTTCAATGCCTCGGCCCTTGGCTTCCTTGGCCTTCTGGCAGGCCAGGGCCACGGCGGCCTTGGCGCCGCTGACCACAAGCTGTCCCGGCGTATTGTAGTTGGCCACAAGGATCATCTCGCCGCATTCAGCGGCGGTGTCGGCCACAATTTTTTCCACCTGGGCAAGATCCAGTTTGAGCAGGGCGGCCATGGCCCCCTTGCCTTCAGGGTCAGCCTCGGCCATAAGGCGGCCGCGCAGGCTGGTCAGTTCCAGCACGCTTTGGGGCGAGAGCACCCCTGCGGCGGCCAGGGCGCTGAATTCGCCAAGGCTGTGCCCGGCGGCAGCCAGGGGCTTCACACGGCCGGCCACGGCGCTCCAGAGGTTCAGGTTCACCACGGTCAGGGCCGGTTGCAGGGCGCGCGTGTCATTCATGGCGGCGTCGTCGCCGTCCCAGTAAATTTCGCGCAGGGGCAGGCCGCTGGCCCGCTCGGCCAGTTTCCAGAGGTTCATGGCGTCGGCTGAGGCTTCAGCCAGATCGCGGCCCATGCCCGCTTCCTGTGATCCCTGACCGGGAAAAAGCAGAACGGCTTGTGTCATCGGAATGTATCCTCCAAGGGCGCGGCAGGCAGGCCGCATATGGTCAAAAATGGCGCGGCGTGACCGCAAGCCCCCTTTTTTACGTTATCGGCGCGGGGCTTGCAAGTCCCGTTCGGCGGGGCTATGAGTATGCACCGGCATGCACAGTGAAACGCCGGACGGTAAACAGTACAGGAGCAGCACAAGACCATGCAGCGACAAGTGGTAGACAGGAAGGAACTGGCCCGGCTGGCGGCGGCCACAGGCGCGGACGTGCCGCAGGAGGCCCTGGAGCCTCTTGGCGTATACCTTGAGATGCTCTGTCAGTGGAACAAGGCCATGAACCTTGTGGGCCCGCACTCCTGGCAGGATATGCTCACCCGTCTTGTGGCGGACAGTTTTCATCTTGCGTCCTTTCTGGAAAGCCTGCCCGTGCCGGCCGCTCCCCTGACCTGGGATCTCGGCGCTGGCGCTGGGCTGCCGGGCATACCCCTGCGCATGTTGTGGGCCAGGGGCGCGTATTATATGGTTGAAGTGCGGGAAAAAAGGGCGCTTTTTCTCTCCAGCGTGCTTTCGCAGACCCAGTTGCCCAACACGCACGTTTTTCGCGGCCCTGTGGAGCATTTTTTTCACGGCCAGTATTATCCGGCGGATTGCATTGTAAGCAGGGCCTTCATGCCCTGGCGGCAACTTCTGGATCTGGCCTTGCCCAGGCTGCGCCGCGAGGGACACCTTGTGATTCTGGCGCTGGAGCCCGCGCCGGAAGTTCTGCCAGCCCCCTGGCGTCTGGCCGGGCAGCGCAGCTATGTGGTCGCGGGCAGTGGGCGCTGGTTCTGGGCGCTCACCCCCGATATGCCGGAAAGCGACCGTAAAGCTTTCAATGCCGGTCAGCATAAAGAAGACGGAGCATAGCATGCCCCAGCAGAGCCCTGCACCTGAACACAATCACTCGGCGGAACTTTCGCCGGAAAACGCGGCGCACGGCCTTTCCGCCAGCGCCGGGCCCATGCCGGAACCCTCTGAAAATTCCGGCGCCACTGGCGGGGCCTTGGGTGACGCCAACGGGCATGCGGGGCGCGAGACGCGCGTAAACCCGCAGGCTTTGGCGCATCCGTGGGCCTTGCCGCGTGCCGTGAACCTGGGTTTTCCGCCAGGGCCGGATGTGGCCGGGTACTGGCTGCGGGGATTTTTCTGGGGCGTCGTGACGCTTGTGATGGCTTTCGGGCTGCGCATGCTGGAATGGCCCTGCTGGCAAAATCCTGAATACCGTTTGGGCAGCCAGTGGCTCCTGGCCACGCACGACGCCTATCACTGGGTGGCCGGAGCAGAGGGCATCGGCCTGGCTGTGGGGCACCCCATGGCGGTAATGCTGCGCTTGCTGGCCGACGCCCTGGGCACGTATCCCGCCGCTGTGGCCTTCTGGTTTCCGGCGGTGCTGGCGAGCTTTGTGGCCCTTATCGTCTATGCCTGGGTATGGGCTTTGGGCAGCATGGAAGCGGGCGTGGCGGCCGGGCTGCTCACGTCGCTTGCGCCGGGCTTTCTGGCCCGCACCATGCTCGGCTATTATGACACCGATCTGGTGACGCTGTTTTTCCCCCTGCTCATGACCCTGGCCCCGGCCAGCTGGGCCATGCGCTATATGCTGCTGCCGCAGATGGTCTTGCGCCGTCTGGCCATAGGATCTGGCATCATGACGGCCCGGCGGCTGTTCAGCCGGGGCCTGCCCGAAGACGGGCTGGTCGAGCGGTTGCGCCATGCCGAGCACCTTGGCAATCCTCTGCGTTGGCAGTGGATCGTGCTGCTGGGCTGTTCGGGCGTCATTTCGTGGTGGACGCAGGAATGGCACTCGGTTTTTCCCTATCTTATCCGCTACAACGTGCTTTTGCTGGCCTTCATGAGCCTCATCATGGCTCCGCGCGGGCGGCGCGCGCTGCTGCTTCTGGGCAGCCTCGCGTATGCCCTGCCGACGCTGTCGGGCCCGGTGGGTCTGAGTTTCAGCCTGCTGCTTCTGCTGGCGGGCACAAAGTCCGGCCTCAAGGCGCGGCGCATGCTCTGCCGTCCGTGGGTTCTGGTGCTGCTGTGGGTGGGCGTTGCGGCCCTCCTGGTGCACGGTGAAATTCTCACCACGCTCATGAACCACGTCAACGCCTACCTGAAGCACGCCGGCGACGTCAAAAGCACGGGCGAGGGGGCGGTGCTCATGTATCCCTCGGTGAACCAGTCCATCATCGAGGTGCAGGATCTGAGCTTCGCGGCCCTGTTCCCCTATTTCCATCCCTGGACGGAAGCGGCCATCCTCGGCCTTCTGGGCTTTTTTGTGGTCATAGTGCGCCGGCCGGGAGCGCTTTTTCTGCTGCCCCTGGCGGCCCTTGGGCTTCTGAGCACCAAGCTTGGCGGGCGTATGGTCATGTTCGGCGCCCCCGTGGTGGCCCTGGGTCTGGCCCTGCCCCTGTACTGGGTCTGGCAGCGCCTTTTGCGCACCAACCTGCGCGGGTCCGTGGCCGGGCTGCTGACCTCAGCCGTGCTGGTGGCCCTGATGGTGGTTCCCTTTGTGGAGATGATCCCCGCCATGTCGCAGGGGCCCATGATCAACCGCCGCCACGCCGAAGCCCTGACGCGGGCGCGCACCATGACGCCCCCGGACTCCATGCTCTGGCTGTGGTGGGACTGGGGCTACGCCGCCCACTATTTTTCACGCCGCGCCACCATTGCCGACGGCGCGCAGCACGCCGGGCCGTCGCTGTACTTGCCCGCCGCCGTTTTCGCCACCGACAACGCCCGTTTTGCCCGTCAGCTCATCCGCTACACGGCCTTGCGCGGCAATGAAGCCGGCAACGTTTTTGAGGGGCTGGACGGAAATTCGGCCCAGGCCCTCATGGACAAGCTGCGCTCTGACGAAACGCCGCTCATTGAGGCCAAGGGCAAGCTCTATCTTGTGGTAAGCTTTGAAATGCTGCGGCTGGGCTTCTGGATAAGCAATTTCGGCAACTGGAATTTTGTCACGCACTCTGGCGAGGGCGGGGCGCTGTCCATTGTGCCGCAGGAGCTTGCCTACCGGCTGGACACGGGCGAAGTGCGCCTTGAGGGCAGCACCAGCGCCATCTACGCCTCATCCATCACCGTGTTTGAGGAAACCGGCGTCACGCGGCACAACTATATTCAGGAGTGGTTTGACGCGCACCCCAACGCTACGCAGCAACAGCAGCAGGAATTTTTGTCCAATCGGCGCAACATCAACTTTTTCTTCAACCGTGTGACGGACGAAAAGCTGGCCATGGACGAAGGGCTGTACAATTCCCTCATGGTGCAACTGCTTATGGGCGAACCGCAGAATCCGCGTTTTTCGCCCTATTTCAAGCTGGTGTATGACAACGTGTTCGCCAGGATTTACGAAGTGCTGTAAGAAGACGCGCCGCGCTGCCGCGTCAGTGGTGGTAGGGAACCTTGCGCAAGATGCATTCCGCGCGGTAAATCTGCTCCAGCAGCACCACGCGGGCCAGTTCGTGCGGCAGGGTCATGTCCGACAGGCGGATCATTTTACAGGCTTTCTGGCGCACGCAATCGTCCAGGCCCCAGGCTCCGCCGATAATAAAGCAGGCCCGGCCGCGCGCGTCCTGATCCATCTGCTGCAGCAGGGCGGCCATCTGGGGCGAGGTAAGCCCCTGGCCGCGCTCGTCCAGCACAAGAACCACGTCCTGAGGCGTCAGGGCCTCAATGATGCGCCTTCCCTCAAGGGCATTGCGCTGATCAGGGGGCAGGGCGGCGTCGCCGTCGCGCACTTCGGTATATTCCAGGGGCCGCCAGCGGTTGATGCGCGTGAGGTAGTGGGCTGCGGCGTCTTTCCAGAAAGGTGTTTTTAACTTGCCCACGCTGATGCATCGTAAGGGTTTGCCTGCCATGTCTCTCCAATCATTCTGTCAGGATCTGCAAGAGGCCGTTGCCTGTCTGCGCGGCGGTCATGCGCTGATTTTTCCCACCGAAACCTTTTATGGTCTGGGCTGTCTGGCCACAGACAGCGTGGCCGTGGCCAGAGTCTACCAGTTGAAGCGGCGTCCCGTCCATAAGCCCTTGCCCCTGCTGGCGGCCAGCGCGGAACAGGTGCGGGCCGTGGCCTGCCTTGAGGGCATGCCCGAAGCCCTTGCCGCCTTCTGGCCGGGGCCGCTCACGGTGCTGCTGCCCGCGAGGCCCGCAGTGCCTGCGGCTCTTGTGAATGAACGCGGTCAGGTGGCGGTGCGGGTGACGCCGCATCCCGTGGCGGCGGCTCTGGCCCTGGGCGCGGGCGGTCCGCTGACGGCCAGCAGCGCCAATCTCAACGGGCGGCAGCCCGTGTCTCGCGTGGAACAACTGGACCCCGAACTCCTGGCCGCGCTGGAACACGAGGGGCAGAGGCCCTGCGTACTGACCCTTGGCCCGTTCCCGCAGGGAGGAGAGCCTTCAACCCTTGTGGAACCCCTGGCGGACGGAGAAAGCGCCGGAGGGAGCTCGCGGCGGCTGCGTATGGTTCGCGCCGGGGCTGTGAGCGCTCAGGCCCTGAAGGCTGCGGGCTTTACGGTTGTCTAAGGTCACGCTGAAATATTTTTTGGCATGCTTTGTGGGGGAGGGACCCTTTTGGAAAAGGGTCTCCTCCCCCACGCCCCCACCCCCTAAAACTTTTATGGCGGGTTGGTATAGTACAAGACGCTATTTACTGATTTCGCGCCACGCCGGTTGTTTTCGGCCTGGGTCTTTACACCTCTGGCCGAAACCGTTGGCGGCTGGTCAGGGGCATTGCGCGGAGGGCCGTAATGCGGCGCTGACTGCCGGGGCAGCGGGCACACGGGGAGTCTCAGGGGGCTACGCGGGCTTCACGAAAACCTGCCGCCGTATTATGACGTTGATGTACTGGTCTGCGATCTGAATAAGCCCCAGCTTTGCGCAGATGTCCGCATAGCTGTTTTCACGGTTATCGCGGAACTTTTCTGTCAGGGCCATGAGCGGGCGCAACACAAGCCCCCACCCGCGTAGCTGCGGTTTTGCCACATCCACCAACAGAAATTTGCCGCCGGGTTTCAGCATGCGGGCAATATTGCTCAAGGCGGCGCGGCGCACCTCCGGGCTTGCCTCGTGCAGGGCCAGTGAGGTCATGGCAAGATCCAGCGCCCCATCGGGAAAAAGCGCCTCATCCATAGACGCCGTGCTGAAATGCAAGGCCCCGCCCTGACCGCCAGGGCGGTTGCTGGCATAGATCGTCTGATCTTCGGAAAGATCCACCCCGTGTATGGTGCAGCGCGGCGACGATCTGTGCGCCAATGCAAAACTCAGGGCTCCCGTGCCGCACCCCATGTCCAGAGCCTTCATGCCGTCTTCAAGACGCAGGTCGCCAACGGCGCGCTTGTAAAAGTCCTCGTTCAGCCCGAATATTCTGGCCATGCGTTCGTAGTGTTTGCCCGCGCGCATCCCTGTAAAAGCCTCGCCTTTTTCCACTGTGTTGTGGCTGTTCATATTTTTCCCATCACTGGTTAGGGTGAAGCCGTGCAGGCCAGGGCGCGCCTTGCGTCAATGATGCCGCGCATGCCGCTTGCGATGCCGGTGGGCGTGGCATGTATCGATATTTTGTATGGTAGCCATACAAAATATCCCAAAAAAAAGGCCGCCGCGATCAGCCCTTGCTGTAGGCGACGAGCCTCATCAGAATGTTATTGAGCATCTGCGTAAAACTTTTCAGTAGTTCCGGGCCATATTCTGCCACCACTTCAAGCACAAGATTGTCGAGTTTCTGGTGCAAACAGATGTGGTTCTGGTGGGCGAGCAATCCTTTATCCGTAAGATAAATGTTCAGCCTGGTCATTTTCAGCGGGTCCTTTTCCTTGCGCACAAGCCCCTTGCGTTCAAGTTTGCGCAGCATTTCAGAAACGCTGCCCTTGGTTATCCTAAGTTTTTCGGCCAGGCCGTTCACATGAATGCCCTGGGCATTGTGAATGGTCATGATCATCTGGATTTCCGCCAGATGAATCTCCACATCAGTGCCAAAATTGCGGCATTGACGTTCCAGCATGTAAAACTGGTTTACCAGCGAGAGCAGAGCGAAGCAGATGTGATTATTGCGCAGGCGCTGGATGTCCGGGTCGTCGTGGTCGTCGAGAATTGACTGCTGAATGCGCAGTTCGACGGCGGTTTTTTTGTAGTCCTTATCGTACATGTGGGGTATGTATGGTAGCCATACTATTTTGTCAAGAACTGGAGACGCCCGACTTTGCATGCTTGCGGCCCGACCCGTGCTGGCTTAATATGCCTGTGCCTGCGGCAGTCGCCGCCTGGCAAAGACACTGAGGCTGAAATGAAAAAAGACGTCGTCTGCCCCCACTGCGGCAAGCCCTATTCCTGCTTTCGCAATCCCGCGCCCACGGCGGATGTGATCATTTACGAGCCGGGCAGGGGGGTGGTGATCATCCGGCGCAGGCACACGCCCATCGGCTTTGCCCTGCCGGGCGGATTCATAGACGAGGGCGAGCAGGCTGAAGAGGCCGCCGTTCGTGAAATGCGTGAAGAAACAGGGCTTGACGTGGAACTGACGGGATTGCTGGGCGTGTATTCACGGCCCAAGCGCGATCCCCGCCAGCACACGCTTACCGTGGTTTTTACGGGCAAGGCGCGTAATCCTGACGCCATCTGCGCCGGGGACGACGCGGCCCAGGCCGCTTTTTATCCGCTGGACGCCCTGCCGCAGCCGCTGGTCTTTGACCATGCGGAAATTCTGGAGCATTTCAGGCAGGCCCTGGCCGGACAGCGGCAGGTGGCGGCCGTGCAGCCCCTGGCCTGCCACCATCTGCCCGATATGAACGCCGGTACGGACAAAAGCGTGAGCTCAGCCGTATCCGCCGCGCCCGCCACATCGTCAGGACATGAAGGGGAGAAGTGCTGATGGGCTACCGCAACATGCAGGAATGCCTCGCCGATCTGGAGAGTCGTGGGCACCTCAAGCGTATCGACGCAGAGGTGGACCCGTATCTGGAACTGGCGGCCATCCAGCGGCGGGCCTTCAGGGCCAAGGCTCCGGCCCTGCTGTTCACGCGGGTCAGGGGCACGTCCTTTCCCATGCTGTGCAATCTTTTCGGCACGCGCGAGCGCCTGCAGTATATTTTCAGGGACAGCCTGCCTGCCGTGCGGGCCGTGCTGGCCGCCAAGGCCGATCCTGCGGCTGCCCTTAAAAAGCCCTGGGCCGCGCTGCCTGCGGTGCCGGGACTCTGGCACATGCTCCCCCGGCTGCGGCGCGGCAAGGGCGGCAGCCAAGGCGGCAACGTGCCCGTGCTGGAGCGCCGTTGCGCGCCCGCCGACCTGCCGCAACTGACCTGCTGGCCTATGGACGGCGGGGCCTTCATCACCCTTCCCCTTGTGTACAGCGAAGACCCCGCCAAAACGGGGGCAGACGCGTCCAACCTGGGCATGTACCGGGTGCAGCAGAGCGGCAATGACTACGCGCCGGACGAAATGGGCCTGCACTACCAGATACACCGTGGCATCGGCGTGCACCACGCCCACGCCATCGCGCAGGGGCGTCCGTTGCCCGTGCACGTGTATGTGGGCGGCCCGCCAAGTCTCACCGTGGCGGCGGTGATGCCCCTGCCCGAGGGCCTCAGCGAACTGCGCTTTGCCGGTCTGCTTGGCGGACGGCGCATGGATATGGCCAGGGTTGACGGCCTGCCCTTGCCCGTGCTGGCCGAAGCGGATTTTTGCATCAGCGGGCATATCATGCCCAGCGCCAAGCCCGAAGGCCCCTTTGGCGATCATGTAGGGTATTACAGCCTTACCCACGATTTTCCCGTGCTCAAGGTGGATGCCGTGTACCACCGCAAGGGGGCGGTGTGGCCCTTTACCGCCGTGGGGCGGCCGCCGCAGGAAGACACCGTTTTTGGCGAATTCATCCACGAGCTCACAGGGCCGCTGGTGCCGCAGGTTTTTCAGGGCGTGCGCGAGGTGCACGCCGTGGACGCGGCAGGGGTGCACCCCCTGTTGCTGGCCCTGGGCAGTGAGCGCTATACGCCCTATGAAGCCGCGCGCAGGCCGCGCGAGCTTTTGACCATGGCCCTGCATCTGCTGGGAACCACGCAGACGGCCCTAGCCAAGTACGTTCTTGTGGCCGCCCACGAGGATGCTCCCGGTCTCAGCGCGGCCCATGCGCCGCAGTTTTTGCGTCACCTTCTGGAACGCACGGATTTTGCGCGCGATCTGCACTTTATCACGCACAGCACCAATGACACTCTGGACTACACGGGGCTTGGCCTCAATGAGGGGTCAAAGCTCATATGGGCTGCCGCCGGGGAAAAACGGCGCGACCTCGGTCAGGAACTGACAGGCCAGGCGTCCGATCTGCCGCCCCTGCCCCAAGGCTTTGGCGACGCGCGCGTGGCTGGCCCCGGTCTGCTTGTGCTGCGCGGCCCACGGCACGCCCTGGGCAGAAACGAGCCTGATCCGGCAATGGAAACCCTTGCGGACGCCCTGGCCCACTGGCCCGGACGCGAAGCCTTTCCCCTGGTGGTGGTTGCGGACGATGCGGCGTTCTGCGCCAGGGATATGGACAACTTTCTCTGGGTGGCCTTTACCCGGTCCGACCCGGCCACGGATGTGTACGGGGCCCGTGCGCAAACGCGGGCGAAGCACTGGTCGTGTGAAGCGCCGCTGGTTATGGACGCCCGCCTGAAGCCCTTCCACGCTCCCCCCCTGGAAGAGGACCCGGCCATCACCCGCAGGGTGGATGCCCTGGCCGCACCAGGCGGGCCTTTACACGGATACCTTTAACATGGGGGAGGCAGCGGCATGAAAATAGCCCTTTTGCAGTGCAACAGCGTCACTGGCGATGTGGCCGGAAATATGGAACGCATACTTGACGATGTGCGGCAGGCCGCCGCAGCCGGGGCGGAGTTGTGCGTGACGCCTGAGCTGGCCTTGTGCGGCGTGGCTCCGGGGCACTACCTTTGTGCGGATGATTTCGCGGCGGGGTGCCGTAAGGCGCTGGACCATATGGCTGAAGTTCTCAAGGACGGCCCGGCCCTGCTGGTGGGCACGCCCGTGCCCAGCGTGTACGCCTCGGGATTGCTTTCCAATGCCGCCGTGCTGGTTCACAAGGGCGCGTGGCAGGTGGCCTCGCGCAAGGTCTACCAGAGCGGACAGGGCGGCGCACAGGGATCCGGGCCGGATGGCGAAGACAGCCGCTATTTTGACAGGGGCATTTCATGCGGCATTCTGACCCTGGGCGGCTGGCGCATGGGCGTTGTGCTGTGCGAAGACGCCCAGCGCGAAGAAGACGCTTTTTGGAAAACCCGCTACGCCAGCGGACACAATCCGCTCATGGAACTGGTGCAGCGCGGCGTTGACGCCCTCATCCACATGGCGGCGGCTCCGTATACCGAGGGGGCGCAGGCCGCGGGCGAGCATATGCTTTCGCACGTGGCCGCTCGGCACCATGTGCACCTTCTTTCCGTCAACCTTGTGGGCGGCAATGACAGCCGCGTGTACAACGGGCAAAGTCTGGTTTTTGATCCCACGGGGCAGTTGCTGGCACGGGGAAAGGCTTTTGACGAGGACGTGCTTCTGGTGGATACGGCCCGCAATACCGCAAGCGGCGCGCCATCGGGCGGCAAGGCTCCGGAGCCGCTGTGCGCCAGCGTTGAGGAAGACTGCTGGCGGGCGCTTACCCTGGGCACGCGCGACTTTGTGCGCAAATGCGGCGCTGCAAAGGCCATTGTAGGCCTGTCGGGCGGTATAGACTCGTCCCTTGTGTGCTGCGTGGCCGTCGAGGCTCTGGGCGCGGAAAACGTCACCGGCGTGCTCATGCCCTCGCCCTACAGCAGTGACGGCTCCATCGGGGATGCCCTCGGCCTTGCCAGCAACCTTGGCATCACCACGGTTACGCTGCCCATTGAACCTGTCATGAAGGCCTTTGCCCAGACGCTGGCTCCCGGCCTTGATCTTTTTGAGGCCCGCCCCGGCGACACCACCTTTGAAAACCTTCAGGCGCGCATTCGCGGAACGCTGCTGTCCTCCCTGGCCAACCGCGCCGGGGCTCTTGTGCTCAATACGGGCAACAAAAGCGAGGCCGCCATGGGGTACAGCACCCTGTACGGCGACACCGTGGGGGCCCTGGCCGTCATAGGCGATCTGACCAAGACGCGTACCTATGCCGTGGCGCGCTGGTATAATGAGCACAAGGGAGAACAGATCATTCCGCAGCAGGTTTTTGACAAGGCCCCCTCGGCGGAGCTGCGCCCCGGCCAGAAAGATGCGGACAGCCTGCCGCCCTACGAAGAGCTTGACCCCGTGCTTGAAGATCTGCTGCTGCCCACGACGCCGCCTGTGGCCGGGCATTCCTCGCCCCTGCGCCTTGAGGTGCGGCAGAAGCTTTTTGCGGCCGAATTCAAACGCAGGCAGGAGCCATTGACGCTTTTTGTCAGCCGCATGCCCTTTGGCGAAGGCTGGCAGGCCCCCGTGGCCGGACGTTATAGGCTGCCCTAGAGCAGTTTACGAATGAAATGAGTTAAATGCTCTAGAGCGTTGCAAGGAAACGCTGATTTATGCCGTTTGGCGGCCTTGCTTCACGTTTTTTGAAACAGTCGAGGGCGGAAGAGTCCACTCCTGCTTCAAAAAACGATCGCGCCTTGCCAAACGAAACAACTGCGCGTTCCAGGAGGCTCTTTAATCAGTGTTTTCGTAACCTTGAAAAAGGGCACATGCTCTAAGACTGCTCGCGGCGCAGCGCGCCGCAACGTGGTGTACATTTTGCCGAAAAATACGATGTTCGGCAGAATGACAAATTGTACTATAACGCATTTCAAAGTGTATCTGTTCTCGTGGCATCGTACTGTGAGAGAAGGGTTTTTCGCCATGCTCTCACTGAGGGGATTTTGGAGTGGGGGCCGGGCGTGCGCGTCAGGCCGGATTGGCTGTGGTCATGCGCCCCGGCGCTGTAGGCGTGCCTGTATGCTCTTTGCCGCAGCGGCTGCGGGCGTATGGAAGGCCCGGGAAGGGCGGCCCGCCTGAGGCTTGGCGGGCTGGGGTTTTTTCTTGAAGACGGCGGCGCGCTGGGGTAAGAGCAGTGTGTTGCACAACGCAGAACGAGTGGAGGAAGGTATGGTGGAAGCACCGGAAAAAAATCTGGCCCTGGATATTGTGCGTATTACCGAGGCGGCGGCCCTGGCGTCAGCCCGCTGGCTCGGGCGCGGCGACAAGGAGGCCGGAGACGGCGCTGCCGTTGACGCCATGCGCATCAGCTTTGCCACTCTTCATATCGACGGTCTGGTGATCATCGGCGAGGGCGAAAAAGACAACGCCCCCATGCTGGCCAATGGCGAAAAAGTGGGCATGGGCGTCGGCCCCTGCCTTGACGTGGCCGTGGACCCGGTGGAAGGCACAAGCCTTCTGGCCTATGGCCGCCCCAACGCCATCTCTGTGGTGGGCGTCGCCCCCCAGGGCAGCATGTTCAATCCCGGGCCGAGCTATTACATGCAAAAGCTCGTGGTGTCCCGCGAAGCCCGCGATGTGGTCGATCTGGACGCGCCCGTCAAGGTGAACCTGGCCAACGTGGCCAAGGCCATGGGCAAGAGCGTGCAGGACCTGGTGGTCTTTGTGCTGGACAAGCCCCGGCATGAGAAGCTCATCAGTGAAATCCGCCAGGCTGGCGCTCGCATTCAGCTCCACACCGACGGCGACGTGGCTGGCAGCCTTATGGCTGTGGACCCGCGCTCTGAAGTGGACATCATGATGGGCACGGGCGGCACCCCTGAAGGCGTGCTGGCCGCTTGCGCCATCAAGGGCATGGGCGGGCAGCTGCTGGCCCGGCTCGATCCGCAGTCCTATGTGGAAAAAGAAGCCATCAACGAGGCCGGTGTTGACGTGCGCGAAGTGCTCACCGTCAATGACCTTGTGCGCAGCGATGACTGCTTTTTTGCGGCCACCGGCATCTCCGGCGGTGATTTCTTGCGCGGCGTGCGCTACAGTTCCAAATACGCCGTGACGCATTCCCTTGTTTTACGTGGTAAAACGGGAACGTTGCGGTATGTGGAGTCGTATCATAATATGGATAGGCTCTCGAAATTCAGCGCGGTTCGGTATTGAATGAATACTTTGTTGTCGGGCTCAGGGGCGCAGCCGCGCCCCATGGCGTCACTGAATATGAATTTTTTTGCACGTGCGGCCACCATGGCTGCACGTGCGCTCCTGGTCGGAACGGTCATCCTCTGCCTGACCCTGGCGTCCGGTTTGCCGGGCGGAATTTTTTCCGGCCAGGCCCTGGCTGCTACCAGCCATGCGAAAAAACCGGCTCCAACCCCTTCCACTGTCTATGAAAAGCAGCCGCCGGTTACGGACAAGGAGTTGCTGAACTTTCTTGAAGTGCTGCCGCAATTCCGCTCCTGGGCCAAGACCAATAATGAAGAAGCCCACCCCACGCTGAACAACGGCAAGGCGGACTTCATGTACTCGCCGCAGGCAGCCGCCTGGGTGCAGCAGCATGGATGGGACCCGGTGCGCTTTTTCTGCGTCATGGGCCGCATGGCCGCCGCTCTGGCCATTGTTGAAGAAGGCAATGACATGACCGGCGTCCGTTCCAAAGACATGCCGGAAGTGACGGAAAGCGAGCTGGCTCTGGCCAGACGCCACCTTGGCACCATGCTGAAGGTCAGCACCGATGTGCCGCCCATAAGCCGGTAGGCGAGGGCGTGCCCGGCGCGCGGCGCGGCTGGCGACGATGCTTTTGGCGGCGGCGCAGACACGGGAAAAGCGGTTCGGACTCGTAACATGAAAACCAGCCGCAGGCTTGCCTCCTGTGGGGCATTGTGGGCGATCCGGGGCGGAGCTCGCCAGTTTTCGTGGCCTGCTGCGAGCGACAGTGCCGCGCAACACAGGCACAGCATAAAATCCGCAAAGGTGGTTTTGCATGTCAACCCGGCGGTATGCGTTCAGTTGGGACTATGTCGGCAATGTTCATGACGGTCGGCCAAATCTCGGCAACAGCGCGCGCATCGAGGTATACCGGCTGTTTCAGTATACCCTGCGTGACGTCATTGAGGTGCGCTACGGTACGGCCGAATCCGAAGAAATCATGCGCGAGAGCGGAAAGCTGGCCGGGCGGAAATTCTGCGAAAGATTTATCGGCCGCCGTGAGCGGTTTGACGATTTTGTGGCGGCGGCGCAAAAAGCCCTGCTGGACTTTGGCATCGGCATCATGCGCATCGAAAGCGCCGACTACGAAGCCTTGCATTTTACCCTGACCGTGGCTGAAGATCTGGACTGTTCCGGCCTGCCGGACAAAGATCACACGGTCTGCCACTACGATGAGGGATTTCTGGCAGGCATGCTTCTGATTCAGACCGGCGAGGAGTTTCACGTGCGTGAAATCGATTGCTGGTGCACTGGCGACAGAACATGCCGCTTTGAGGTCAAACGGCTGCTCCAGACAGATACTGGCAAGGCAGATACTGGCAAGGCGGTTCCTGACACGGTCTGAAGCAACATCCCGCAGCGTGTATGCCGCCTTCCAAGCCCTCCCTCCTTTATGCAAAAAAGCCCCTGTCCGTTGTAGTGCGGGCAGGGGCTTGATGTGTTATGGATCAGGAACCAGGCAGGTTGCGAATAAAAAGAGTTAACCGTCCTGCAGGGATTTTCCTGAAAATCCTTGCCGCGAAGTGCTCTGTCGATTGCGTGAGCAGTCGCCCGCAGCGAAGGCGTAAGCGCAGTTCATTTCTAGTGGTTGGCCGCTTCCAGACCCGTATCGTCAATGACTTTGGCGGACTGCGGTGAAGCGAGATATTTCAGCAGAGCCTTTGCCCCTTCCGGATTTTTGGCTCCCTTGACCACGCCGGCGGAAAACAGCGTCACTTCCTGCACGGCATCGGGGATCAGGCCCACGATGAGGATGCCTTCAACGGGCTTGAGTTCGCTGAGCTGCTGAAAGCCGATCTCGGCTTCGCCTCGGGCCACCACCTTGCCAACAGGTTCAGCGGGTATCATGCGGGCCTTGTCCTTGAGGGCGTCCGCAAGACCCAGCTTGGGGATCATGACCTTGGCGATATACGTGCCGCTGGCGCTGTCAGAATAGGCAATGCTTTTGGCTTTGAGCATGGTCTGCTTGAGGGCATCCACCGTTGCGATATCAGGGGCGGGCGCTCCGGCGCGCACAGCCAGCGCGATCTTTGAGCGCGCCAGCAGTACAGTGCTCGACGGATCCACCTTGCCTTCCTTCACCAGTTTGTCGAGTGAATTGCCCACCATGATGACCACGTCAATGGGTTCCCCGCGTTCCAGGCGCTGGGGAATGGCGTTGTGGGTGTCGCCCATGGACGGCCCCCATGCGGATTTGAGGGTATTGCCCGTGGCTTTTTCAAATTCCGGGGCAAGGGCCTTGTAGGCGGCGGCAAAGCCGCCGGAACTGACAACGTTGATTTCAGCAGCGCTGGCAAGGCTTGTAAGGGCCAGAAAAGCCATGCTCCATATGACCAGACGTACAGACCTGAGTAGCATTTTCATCTTGGTTCCCCTTGGTGCAGAGTATGGTTGAACACGCTGTCAGCTACAGCGAAAGAGCTTTTTTCAGCCCGTCAGGGGCCACAATGAGCCTGTCCAGCCCGATGGAATCGTGCGGGGCTCCCAGCGCAAGGGCCAGCAACTGGGGCAGATGCAGGGCTGGCACCGTCGCCTTACTGCCTGTCACGTCAGCGGCATTGCCCTGATACATGTCCAGTTGCATCTGGCACAGGGGGCAGGGCGACACAACGCAGTGGGCCTTGGATCTGGCGGCATCCGTCACCAGTGACGAAACCATTACCATGGCGTCGTGTTCTGCGGGATACACCGCGTGGAAACCGCAGCAGTCGAGACGACGGGGGTAGGGAACCGGCGTAGCGCCCAGGGTGGTGACGATATCTTCCAGGCTGTGCGGTGTGCGCGAGCTTTCAAAGTTCATGATGGGTTCGGGCCGCACGCTGTGGCAGCCGTAAAAACAGGCCACGTTAAGCCCCGTGAGCGGCTTTGCAACTTTTGCCTTGAGGGCGGGCAGGTCTTTGGCCAGTTCCCACAGAAGCGTAGTGACTTCGGCCGTGCCTTTGTATTCAAGGCTGGCAGCCGAAAGCCACTGGTTTGCCTGATCTTTTTTGCCTTGATCCAGTTGGGATTTGGCAGTGCGCAGCATGAGGGAGCAGGTGCTGCACGCGGTAATTACCGGTGCGCCAAGCTGCTCGCCCAGCGCCAGATTGCGGGCATTGGCCGCCAGCGCCTCGTTGGGGGCGATGTCCTGCACATGTGATGCGCCGCAACAGCTCCAGCCCGGTATTTCCACCAGTTCCACATCCAGCAGTTTTGCGCTGGCCTCAAGGGCTGTGCGCGCTTCACTGGCGGCGGCATTCAGCACGCAGCCGGGAAAAAAAGCATAACGCTTCAGCATGTTTTACTCCTTACCCTTGGCATCAGCTTTTGCCAGATCAAGAATGCGGACAAAGTCGGCCTGCCCCTTGATGGGGTCGTTGCCCAAAAGCTCTGTGGGGTGAACCTTGCCGTGACGCAGCAGATCGACGGCGAGCCCAACCCTGGTCATGGCGCTTATGCCTTCCGTTCGCAGGGCCATTTTCATTTCGTTGAGGCGGCCCGTGTCGCGCATGTCGGTCAAGAACGCCTCGGCATGTTCCGGCCCCTTGCCCTTATTGAGGCCCCGGTTCACGGTGATGTTGCGCATCATGCTTATGCCTTCCACCGGCTTGACGTGCTTGGGGCAGACGTTGGAGCATTCCTGGCAGTGCACGCATTTCCACAGGCCGGAGTCATACGCCGGTTTGGCGTGTACCATGGGGTCCTTGCTGCGCGAGTCCACCGACATGCGGGCGGCGGTGTTGAAGACAAAGGGCTCAAGATAGTCCGCCCGGTTCACGGTAAGCTTGTTGCAGGAAGAGGCGCAGCATCCGCAAAGGATGCAGTCCCACATGCCCACAATCTGATCCATTTCTTCGCCGCTTTGCGTACAGCCTTTTTCCTTGGAAAACTCTTTGCGGGCCACAAGCGAGGGGTGAACCTTGCGCAGATTTTCAAGCGCGGGCTCCCAATCCACGACCAGGTCTGAAATGACCGTAAAATTGGCAAGCGGCGCAATGGTCACCTTGTTGGTGTTGTACAGGGCCAACTGGTCTTCCATGCTCGTGTCGCAGGCGATGATGGGTTGGCCGTTGAGCCTGACGCCGCAAGCGCCGCAAATGGCCATGCGGCACGCTGCGGTAAAGTTGAGGGTGGGGTCCAGATGTTCCTTGATAAAAATCAGTGTGTTGAGCACCGTTTTATTGTGCACGTCCGCGCGGGTCAGCGTATACTCCTGCGGGTACCGCTTTTTGCCGTCAAAACGCTCGATAACTATGAATACTGCGTCGCTCATCAGTACTTACGCTCCTGAGGCTTGAATTTGGTGATGCTCACATCGCGCCAGTCCAGCTTCATGCCGCCGTCAGCCAGGGTAACGAGCGAGTGCTTGAGAAAATGCTCGTCATCGCGTTTGGGAAAGTCCGTGCGGTAGTGCGCGCCGCGTGATTCCTGTCTGGCCCTCGCGGCAAAGGTGGCCGCCTTGGCGCAGGCGAGCAGGTTGCCCAGCTCCACGTACTGCGTATAAAGCGTGT
This sequence comes from Desulfovibrio sp. 86, assembly GCF_902702915.1. NCBI lineage: Bacteria > Pseudomonadati > Thermodesulfobacteriota > Desulfovibrionia > Desulfovibrionales > Desulfovibrionaceae > Desulfovibrio > Desulfovibrio sp. 86. The sequence continues at coordinate 2,553,132 of NZ_LR738849.1, forward strand.
TGTAGTTCGGATTGGTGCAAGGGACGCTGGCGTCCTCGTACGCCCTGGACAGGGAGTCCAGATCGTCGGCGGCCTGCCGCATATTGTCTTCAGTGCGGAAGATGCCCATGTTGTCCCACATGACCTCGCCAAGGCGCTCACGGATGGCAAAGACGTCAGTTTTGGCGGTGCGGGCCGTGACAGTGGCATAGTGGTCTGTCCACTTCTTGCAGAGTTCGAGCAGGTTTGTGCCCTCGGCAGCGGGCGAGTCCCCCCTGGCATAGGCAGCGGCCCCCTGCCCGGCCCAGTTGCCGGTGGCGGAAGCCTCAGCCAGAGAATTGCCGCCAAGGCGGTTGGCGCCGTGGATGGAAACGTTGGATGCCTCGCCAGCGGCGTACAGGCCCGGCAGGCTGGTGTTCATCTCGTGATAGTTGAGCACGTCAATGCCGCCCATGCAGTAGTGGGCCGTGGGCCTGATAATCATGGGTTCCTTGACGAGATCGATCCCCTCAAAAAGCTTGCCGATGTGGCGGATCATCGGCAGATCCTTGTCGATTTTGGCTTCACCCAGGTGGCGCAGATCAAGGTAGACGTATGCCTCCATGCCTTCGCCAAAGGCCCGGCCAGCGAGAATTTCCGATTCTATGGAGCGGGATACGATGTCGCGGGGGGCCAGCTCCATGCGATCCTTGGCATAGCGGGACATGAAGCGTTCGCCCAGGCGGTTGACAAGGTAGCCGCCCTCGCCACGGGCTGCTTCAGTGATGAGCACGCCGCCGTGGACAACGCCTGTGGGGTGAAACTGCGTCATCTCAGGGTCCTTCATGGGAACTCCGACGCGCAGGGCCGCCGCAGGCCCGTCGCCTGTGGCCACGTAGGGCGTGGAAGAGCGGTTCCAGTACACCCGGCTGTAGCCGCCGCTGGCCAAAATCACAGCCTTGGCCCGCACGGGCATGATCTCGCCGGTGCGGATGTTGCGCAGCACAACGCCCTCCAGCGCGCCATTGCTTTTGCCGATGTCGAGCAACTGGTAATCCATGAGAAACTTGACCCCGCGCGTAAGGGCCTCGGCAAACAGGGTCTGGATGACGATGTGGCCGGTTTTGTCGGCCGAATAGACACACCGGACTTTGGACGCGCCACCGGCGTAACGCGCCTTGGGCAGGCCAGCCTCGTCACGCGAAAAAGGCATGCCAAGGTAATCAAGGGCGTGGATGGTGCGTCCCGCTTCTTCGCAGAAATCCAGCACAGCGTCCTGATCCACAAGGTAGTCGCCGCCTTTGACCGTATCAAAGGCGTGCAGGTCAAAGGAATCGCCCTTGCTGAAATCAATGACGCCGTTGATGCCGCCCTCGGCCATGGCCGTGGCGCAGCGGGTGGGCATGGTTTTGGCTACCACACAGATTCTGGCCTTGGGATTGGCCTCCATGGCGGAAACAGCCGCGCGCAGGCCAGCGCCGCCGGAGCCGATGACGATGATGTCGAAATCCAGCAGGGGTTTATTGTTGGCGGCCCACAGGGTGGAACCCAAGCCGCCCAGACCCAGGGAAAAGGTCAGGGCGCCTGCGGTGACCACTGAGGCCTTGATAAAGGTGCGTCGATCCATGAACAGTCTTTTGTCTGACATTGTTTCCTCCAGATGCAATGAACAAAGAGGGAATTTACAAGTGTCCGCCTTTAACAATATTTGTGCCAAAAAGCGCAATTGACGGCGCGATGGGCAGGCAATGGGTGTGTCATACATTATTTTTTAAATAAAAATGCATAGTTATGTATATTTTTCCAGGTGGTGCTCCATGTCGCAAGCGTCCCTTGTCAGGGCAATAAGGCGTTTCAAAAGCATTTCAAACTGCTTCATGAAACATGCTGAAACTTGCCTTTGTGCGACGCGCGGCCTATCCTGCCGGACAGCAAGGAGTTTGCATGAACGCTTCCCCTGTCATTGGTCTGGTTTTTTCGTCGCAACGCAATGTGGACAATGTGCGCAAGGTGCTGGAGGGCAAGCCCTGCCGTCTTGTGGAGGCGGTCTTCGACCTTGAGGACGCCGTTGAGCCGGTACGGCAGATTATTGAGGAGCAGGGGGTTGAGGTTATCCTGTCCCGCAGGGGAACGGCCTATATTCTGCGGCAGCTTTCCGTGCCGGTCGTGGCCCTGGCGGATACGACGGCCAGCCAGTTGCGGGCGCTCAAAAAGGCCTCAACCATGGGGCAGCGCATAGGCATCACCCAGATACGCACCGGGGAATGCAATGTCGCCCTGTGCGAGGAATTGCTGGGATTTCAGCCGGAGATCATCCTGTACAGCGACAAGCGCAGTCTCGAAGAGGGGGTGCTGCATGCCCAGCAGCGGGGGATTGAGATCGTCGTTGGCGGCGACATTACTCGCCGGGCGGCCCAAAAATGCGGCCTGCCCTTTGTGGACCTGCACGATCAGCCCGAAATCCCGGCCAGTTTTTTTGACAGCATCGTTAATATCGTGCAGACGCAGCGCAAGGCCCTTAAGGAAAAAGAGCGCTATCGCAGCATCCTTGATGGAATTTCTGAAGGCATTCTGGCTGTGGACGAGCGCGGCGCCATTGAAGAAATCAATCCCCAGGCATGCAGCATGCTGCAGGTCAACGCACTCAAGGTCATCGGCACGCCCGTGAACAGCGTCTTCCCCGCCTTGCCCCTTGCCGACGCCCACGAGCGGCACGAACCCCTGCACAATGTGACGGCAGTCTGCAAGCAGCGCGAGCAGTTCATCGTCAACACCATCCCCATCCGCGTGGGCAAAAAAGCTGCCGGTGCGGTTTTCAGCATACAGCCCGCCGCGCGCATCCTCCAGGCGGAGGAAAGCGTCCGGCAGGCCTACAACCGGGGATTTCGGGCGCGGTATACGCTTGAGGACTTTTTGCACATGAGCCGTGCCGTGGCCGTGCTTTTGGAGCAGGCCCGCTTGTACGCCCCCTCGGAAGCAGGCGTGTGCATTACCGGCGAAAGCGGCACCGGCAAGGAAATCCTGGCACAGGGCATACATAATGCCTCCCCCCGAAAGCACGGCCCCTTTGTGCCCCTGAACTGCGCGGCCATGCCCGAATCCCTGCTGGAAAGCGAACTTTTTGGCTATGCGGAAGGCACATTTACCGGCGGGCGCAGAGGCGGAAAAATCGGCATTTTTGAGCTGGCGCAGGGCGGCACGCTGTTTCTCGATGAAGTGGGAACCATTTCTCCTTCGTTTCAGACACGGCTGCTGCGCGTGCTGCAGGAAAAGGAAATCATGCGCCTTGGCAGCAATGTGGTGGTTCCGGCGGATGTTCGCATCATTGCCGCCGCCAGCAGCGATCTTTGGCAGGACGTCGCTGAAGGAAGGCTGCGCGAGGATCTGTACTATCGCCTGCATGTGCTGCCTTTGCATATCCCCCCGCTACGGGAACGAAAGGAAGATATTCCCCTGCTTGTGGAGGCTTTTCTGCATGAGTTCCACGCCCAGTATGAAGCGGAGCAAAGGCCGCGTCTGCATCTGCCCGAGGCGTTTGGCCGGGCCTTGCAGACCCTGCCCTGGCCAGGCAATGTGCGCCAGCTGCGCGCTGTGGCCGAGAGGCTGACGGTTATTTCCCCACATGGCTATGATGCCGGCGTTTGCGGACGCCTGCTTGAAGAGCTTCGCCATCCCGGCCTGCCGCAGAATCCAGCGGCATCTGTCAGACAAAAGACGCCCCTCACCCTTGAGCGTGTGCGCGAGGCTCTGCAAAGCTGCGGCAATTCAAAGGTGCGCGCGGCTGCTCTGCTGGGCATCAGCCGTAGCACCTTGTGGCGTCTGTGCAAGGAGTTGGACTGAGAGAAGAGCGGGCTGCAGCCGGGATTCGGTCAGGATTGCTGCCGCAGACCGACAGCCCGCTGGCGCAGAGGCCAGGGCGCTTGGCGCGGGACTTTTGCCCCCGCCGGGCGTTGCAGTGCGCGCTGTCTGCCCGTTTCGGCGCATCCTCCCGCGTGCTGACGGCAGAAAAGCTGGCAGCATATGCTGGTAGGGATTGAACAGTATGGGAAATATGCCATGAGGGGCAGCAGGAACGGGCACAGCGGTGCGAGACGCAGCGTGGTGGTATGCAGCAGGGTGGTTATGCTGCGGAGGGTGAGGAGCGGCAGGGGTGGGCACACTGCCTGTGGCGTCGGTAAAAATTTAGGGGGGTGCAGACGCGATGCACCCCCCTTTGGCCATGGGGCTTGAGGAGAAGTGATTGTGAACCTTGTATGCGGCCGGAGTTGCCTCAGGCGGCGTCGCCCAGCGCAGCCTCCCTGCGATTGCGCTGTTGCCCGCGCCACATGCCGCCGAGGATCATGCCCGCGCCAACGAGCAGACCGGCGCACATGGTGATAAAACTGACGACCTTGAGCACGTAGAGAAGCCCAGGCCCCATATGGATGAGCCCCAGCGCGCTGAGATACCCCGGCAGAGCCACAATGCGGCTTGCCGCCACAATGAGCATGATGGCGGCCATGACGTATTTGATCATGATGGGCTTGACGTAGGTGGTGCCGATGGCCCCAAGCTGCACGCCCAGCAGGGAGCCAGCCAGAATGATGAAGACAAGGCGGATGTCTATCATGCCGTGCATGGCCCAGTTGACCGAGCCGCACAGGCCCATGACAAAGGCCGTGACCAGTTCCGTGCCGGAGGCGATGAGCCCTGGCACGCCGATGACATAGATAAGCCCCGGCACGCCCACAAATCCGCCCACGGCGATGGTGGCGGCCAGCATGCCCGTGGCTATGCCCACGGGCAGGGTGAACCACAGCGAAATGCGCAAGCCGGATTTGGGAAAGGAAATCATGGGCGGCAGGTTGATGGCCTGCAGCTTTCTGGCCAGCGGCGGCGTGCTTTCGTCATCGTCCTTGCCGGAATGGCTGGAGCGCAGGGCGTCTTTAAGAATATAGCTGCCCACCACAACCAGCACCACCACAAAGGAAACGCTGACGTACAGGTCAGACCCGGCCTGCCCCCAATTTTCCAGAATAAAACGCTGGATGCGGATGCCGATCTGCACGCCTATGCCCGCAGTGGCGGCGATCACCATGCCCAGCTTGATGTCCACCTGGCCGAAGCGGTAGCGCTTGATGGCTCCAACCATGGCCTTGGGAAATTTGTGGCACATGTTGCTGGCCACAGCCACTGCGCCGGGCACGCCCAGCCCCATCATGCCCGGCGTGAGAATAAAGGCCCCACCGGAGCCGATAAATCCGCTCACAAGCCCGCCCACAAAGCCCACGGCCAGCAGAAAGGCCACGGAAATGGGCGTGAGCGTAATGAACTGCGTTGGGTCAAGACTAAGCAGATCCATGATTACCTCCGACTTGCAAGCTGACTGCCGTAACTACTTGGCGTAACAGCCTGGCAAACTGCCTGCCATAGACTGTTTGTCCGGCCTGGGCGGGGTTGCCGCGCCCTGGCTGCCGCTCCTTAGAGCATTTAACACTTGAAATGCTCGTGTACGGCAGGCAAAAGCCCGCCTACTCGCATTTCGTGGCAAGGATTTTTAGAAAAATCCTTGCAGAGCATTTAACTCATTTCATTCGTAAACTGCTCTAGAGCATTTTCGCGTTGAGAATATCCATTCTCAATGTTTCCAAGACGCCCGCTTCGGCGCGGCCAGGGCATGCACTACGTATGTGTTTAGCCGTGCGCCACCGCAGTCGTGTCCAGCCGGGGAGCGGGCGCGGTGGTGTGGCGGGCCGCAGGTTTGGCTGCGGTTTTTGTGCTCTGCTTCTGTCTGCCGGTAATGCCGCACAACTCCCAGAGGGCTCCGGCAAAATGACCGTGCACGTAGGAGAGCAGCAGCACCGAGGCAATGGGCAGGGCTGTCCACAGCCCGCCCTTGGCGCACAGGGCGGCAAAGACGTCGGCATTGGCAAAGGCCAGCACATAGATGCATATGCTGCCAGCGCCATAGAGCAGCGTCTGTTTCAGCGCCGGGCTTTGCCGCTTGCCGCGTATGCTCCACAAATCGTCTGTCCAGCCGGGTTGCCCGGCATCAGCGTATGCCACAGCGGTAAACCAGTTTTCCATCGTTTTTTGCAGGGTATTCATGTCGGCCTCCTGCACGGACAATTACAACTATTGTGCCAAAAAGTTCAATTTATAATATACTGTATTTAAACGGTTTTTTATGCTGAAGGGTGTGGCGGCAATGCGCCTGCCACTGTTGCATTATGACATGGCAGGACGTGTTGCGACCGCAAATTAATGCGGCGCAAGGCTTGTCAGCTTTGTTTTATTTTTATACGCTGTCGCAAAATGAAACGGCGTCGGGCGCATGTCTGTGAGCATGTGCCTGCGGGGGTGAGAGCATGCTTCCCCAATTTTCTGTCTGGCATACCATTCGCGGCAAGATCGCCCTGGGCACGAGCCTGTTTCTGGCCATGCTGCTGCTCTTGGGCGGCATTGCCTGCTATGATCTTGAACGTATCGACAGGGCGACCCGCCTCATCGACATGGTGGACGACCTGCGCAGCGATGTGCTTGAGATGCGCAGGTACGAAAAGAATCTGCAGCTTTTTCCCGGCAGAAAGGGCGATCTCATTGCCCTGCGCAGCTTTGTGGATCTGGCGCGGGATCGGGCCACATCCGTGGGGCAGAGCTATAATGCCGCCATGGGCCGCCGGGTGGGCGACGGCGCGCACCACAATCTTGACCTGCTGCTTGAAGGCATTGGCGTCTACGAAGCCCTGCTGAACGCCGTGCCCACAGACGGCGCGGCGCTGACAGATCAGGGGCAGCGGCTGAGCGAACTGGCGGATTCGGCGGTGCGGCGCATGCGCCAGGGCATCTTTACCGCCGTGGGCGACCTGCGCGCCCAGCTGCTGGGGGCCATTGCGGCCCTGCTGGCCTGCGGCGTAGCTTTTGCCTGGCACATAGGCAGGCACATCATGCGCGCGCTTGGAGCCATAGAAAACGCCGCGCGCAGCGTTGGCGCAGGGCAGCCCCTGCCGCCGCCCCCGCCCCAGCTTGAGGAAGAAGCGCGCCATGTGCTCCAGACCCTCGACGGCATGGCGGTGGAGCTGGAAAAGCGGCACGCTCTGCTGTTGCAGGAAAAAAAGCTGGCTTCGCTGGGCGTGCTGACCTCGGGCGTTGCCCACCAGCTGAACAATCCCCTCAACAATATTTCTGTGGGCTGCCAGTTGCTCGGCGAGGACGTCAACGACGCCAGACAGGGCCTGCGCCCCATGCCCACGGCGGATGACGTGACCGCGCAGTTGAACGAGATTCAGGCCGAGGTCGTCCGCGCCCGCGACATTGTGCGCGGTCTGCTGGACTTTGCGCGCGACAGGCCCTTTACCGTCGCCCAGCACGATCTGGCTGGCGTGGTGCGCAGGGCTGTGTCCCTGGTGCGGCACGACATGGGCGCGGCGGTGCGCATTGTGGTGGACGTGCCTGACGGCCTGCAACTGCCCATGGATGCCCAGCGTATTCAGGAAGTGCTCATCAACCTGCTGCTCAATGCCAGCCAGGCCATGAACGGCAGCGGCGAGGTGCGCATATCCGCCCGTGTGGACGAGCCTGCGGGCATGGCGGAGTTGCGCGTGCACGACACGGGCAAGGGCATAGCGCCGGAGCATCTGGGCCGTGTGTTTGATCCCTTTTTCAGCCTCAAGCCCGTGGGCGAGGGAACGGGCCTTGGCCTGTCCATAGCCTTTGGCATTGTGGGCAAGCACAAGGGAACACTGGAGGCGCAGAGCGAACCGGGGCAGGGCGCGTGCTTTACCCTGCGGCTGCCTCTTGAGTCCCGGCGCGACGCAAACGTTTCAGGAGCAGAGTCATGACTACGGAACGGTTCCGGCTTGCCGAACAAGCCTCCATACAGGCAACGCCCGACGAACCCCGGCGCAGCAGCCACGGGCGCGACGCCGCGCAGCGTGCCGGCGGCGGTGGCCGCCTGTTGATTATCGATGACGAGCGCATGGCCCGCGCAAACCTCGCCCGCGCCCTGGAGCGGGGCGGGCACGAATCGGCTCAGGCGGGCAGCGGCGAAGAAGGACTGAAACTGCTGGCAGAGCAGGATATTGACGTGGTCATCACCGATATCGCCATGGCCGGCATGAACGGCATGGAGGTGCTCAAGGCGGTGCGCTCCAGCAAGCCGGATGTGGAAGTCATCATGGTCACGGGCTACCCCATGATTGAAAGCGCCGTGGAGGCCATGCGGCTCGGGGCCTTTCATTATCTGGCAAAGCCGTATTCGCTGGAAGAAGCGCGCATACTGGTGGCGCGCGCGCTGGAAAAGCGCCGCCTGCGGCAGCAGGTCGTGCAAATGCGCGCCCAGCTTGAGGCCAGCGGCTCCGTGCCCGAGATGGTGGGCGCATCGCCAGCCATGGGTGGTCTGCGGCAGGCGCTCATGCGTCTGGCTCCCACGGACGTGGCTGTGCTGCTGCAGGGCGAAACGGGCACTGGCAAGGAACTGGCGGCCCGCACCATGCACGCCCAGAGCCAGCGGGCGCGGCGGCGTTTTCTGGCCATCAACTGCGGCGCGCTGTCGCCGGAACTTCTTGAAAGCGAGCTTTTCGGGCATGAGCAGGGGGCGTTTTCCGGCGCTGTGCGGCGCAAGGAGGGGCTCTTTGAGGCCGCCAGCGGCGGCACGCTCTTTCTGGACGAAATTGGCGAAATGCCCGCAGGCATGCAGGTCAAACTGCTGCGCGTGCTTCAGGAGCAGACGCTGCGCCGGGTGGGCGGCACGGTGGACATACCCGTGGACGTGCGCATCATCGCCGCCACCAACCGCAACCTCAAGGAAGAGGTGGAGGCAGGGCGTTTTCGCCGCGACCTTTACTACCGCATTGCCGTGGTGACGCAGGAACTGCCGTCCCTGCGCAGCAGGGTTGAGGACATCCCCATGCTGGCGCGCTTCTTTCTTGCGCGGCTGGCGGAGCAGGGCGGGGCTGCGCCCCTGGATATCGACGAAGCAGCCCTTGATGCGCTGCGGCAGTATCCCTTCCCCGGCAATGTGCGCGAGCTTGCCAATATCCTGGAGCGGGCGGCGGTGTTCTGCCCGCCGGGCGGCAGCATAGGGCTGTCGCATTTGTCGCCGGAAGTTTCCGAGCCAGGCCTGCATCCCTCCACAACACCATCAGCCGCGCCTGTCGCCGCGAGCCCGCATCTTTCAACGACGGTTTCTGCCGCGCCTGCCGCCACGGGTGCGGGGCGGGCGGACGTCGCACCTACCATTGCCGCTACGCCCATGGCGTCTGCGACGCCAGTGCCGCCTGAGCCGCAAGCGCCGCCCGCGCCCCCTGTCTCCTCTGCGCCTCCTGCGCCCGAGCACGGGCAGGGGCAGGATACGCCGCTGGTTCCACTGGCAGAGATGGAAAAACAGCACATCCTGCGCGCTCTTGAACTGGCGGGCGACAACCGCACCCTGGCTGCCGACATGCTTGGCATCAGCCGTTCGTCCCTGTGGCGCAAGCTCAGGGAATACGGCGTGTAGCCCCTCTGGGGATCAGGCATTTTTTGCAGCGGGCTGTCCGTTATGAAAAGCTGCCCTTGCGCCCTGCGGCTGCCATATGTGCGTCAGCGGTTCCTGCCGGGAAACCGGGTTGCTTCCAGATCAGAATATCGTAGAAAAAGGTCACATGATCTGTATTTTGTCCAGAGGAAAGCCCGACGTGATGACGTGCCGTTGTGCTGGCGCGGCATAAAAAAAATCCCTGAAAGGACATTCAGGGATTTTTCGCTGTAGCTGCGTTTCCACGCCAGAGGGCCGAGCGGCCCGCAGCGGGTGAACAGCGTGGTCCATTCCCCCTGGAAGAGATTTTCCGGCCCCGGCGCCTGCCAGGGGCCGGAAAATCATGTGGGGAGGGGAGTATGTTTTGGCAGCGGCATGGCCCGGGGGCCATGACTACGCGGCCATTGTGTCAAAAAGTTCTTTGGCGTTGTTGTTGGCGGGGTTGGCGCCAAGCACAGTTTCCAGATGCTGACGGGCATCTTCACTGCGGCCAAGGTAGATAAGGCATCCGGCCAAGGTCACGCGAACGGCTTCGGCTTCAACGCCGGTGCGCAGGGTGTCTTCCAGATGGGGCAGCACGTTTTCAACGCGGTCCAGCTGATAGGCTTCACGCACAAGGCAGTTCAGGGCGATGATGTTTTCAGGGTTTTTGTTCATGGCGCGGGCAAAGTAGTCAAAAGCCCCTTCGTGCTGGCCCTGTTCCATAAGAACCAGGCCGATGCCGCACAGGGCCTTGTCGGTCTCTTCAACCGCGGCGGCCTTTTGGTACAGAACCAGAGCCTTGTCAAGCTCGGAGCGCTGTACGGCCACAGTGGCCAGGCCCATGTACGGGGCCGCGCTCTGGGCGTCGCTGTTGGCAGCCTTGCGGTAATATTCTTCAGCCTTGTCAAAGTCGCCCATGAACAGGTAGCATTCGCCCAATTCTTTATTGATTTCGTAATCCAGTTGATTGCTCATTTTTTCCTCCCCAACTTGAGGCTGGTTTGCGAAGGCGCAGAATGCGCCTTTGGCTTGCCCCGTACTATGCACTGCGCGTGCCAATTATGAATTCTACAAGCAAATCAGCATATTATTTTTTTGATAAAAAGGGGGCTGTGGAGGAGCGGCAAAGGACGCCGCGCAAAAAACGCCAAAAATCCGCCACTGACGGGGCGGGCGGCAGATTTTGCCGCCAGATTTTGCAGCCGAGTTTGCCGCCAGAATCTGCCGCAAATGCGTAAAAAGCCTTTTGTCCACAGGGCAAAAGGCTTCAGGCCAGACCGGCCCAGACCGGCCCAGACCGAGCCAGAGCAGGCCAGACCGGGCCAGATACTCTTTGAAACAACGTGACGGCTGAAGGGGCTGCCTCCCCTTTCGCTTCAGATATGAAAACACCGGGAGCGTAGTACCCTGCCACCCCCGTTACGGTGTTTGGCCACGCAGATACACGGCGTTGATGTTGACTCGGCGGGTAACTGCACGCAGCCGCCAGAGCGTTTCAATATTGAAAGGCCCTGGCGGCATGGTAAACTACGAAAAGAGTTTTGGGGGGTGGGGGTGTGGGGGAGGGACCCTTTTGCAAAAGGGTCCCTCCCCCACAAAATTGCAAAACGTAACTGCCCGCCTGCGCGCAAAGAAGGCCAGGTTCAGGCGTGCAGGCTCTGGCTGCCCCCGTGCACATTGATGTGGTGCAGCATGACGCCAAGAACGCCTTCAATGTCCAGGCGCGACGTATCCACGATAAGGGCGTCCGGGGCAGGGCGCAGCGGGGCCACGGCCCGGTTGCGGTCAAGGGCGTCACGCTGGCGTATCTGTTCTGTGAGGCTTGTCAGTTCAGCGGCTTCCCCCCGTTCTTCAAGGTCGCGCAGTCGCCGCATGGCGCGCACTTCCGGGGCCGCATCCAGAAAAAACTTGAAGCGCGCGTCGGGAAAAACCACGGTGCCCATATCGCGGCCCTCGGCCACCAGGGGCGAGCTCTCGCCAATGGCCCTTTGGGTCTGGCGCAGGATGTCGCGCACCACCGGCACTGTGGCGATGCGGGCTGCCAGCATGCCCACCTGCTCGGTGCGGACTTCACCGCGCACGGCCACGCCATTGCAGAACAGGGTTGATTGCTGCCCCATGCCGCTGAGTGTGAAGGTCCATTGCCCACAGCGGCTGCGCAGCTCATCTTCCGGGAGTTTTTCCGCCCCGGGCCCCAGCTTGAGGGCCATACAGCGAAACATGGCGCCGGTATCCAGATAGGCCAGGCCCAGACTTTCGGCCATGCGGCGGGCCAGGGTGGTCTTGCCGACCCCGGCCGGGCCGTCCAGCGTAACAACGGGCAGGCGGGCGCTCATTTGTGTTCCTTAAGCGCGGCATCGGCTTCGGCATGGCGGTTTTGCAGAAGAATTTCGTCCATGGCCAGCAGAAAGGCCCTGTTTTCCTGTTCATTGCCAACGCTGACGCGCAGATGGTTGGGCAGATTATAGCTTTTGAGCGGGCGGATAATGATGCCCCGGCGGAGCAGTGCCTCAAAACAGTCCTCGGCCCCCAGCGTGTTTTCCGGCAGTTTGAAAAGAACAAAATTTGCAGCGCTGGGCCAGACGTAGCAGCCCAGAGCCGTCAGGCCAACGGTAAGGGCATTGCGCCCCTGCCGCACGGTCTGCATGGTGAGCGCGTAGAACGTGGCGTCTTTCAATGCGGCCAGGGCGGCCTCTTCTGCCAGAATATTGACGGAAAAGGGCAAACGGGCCCGCCAGCAGTAGTCGGCTATGGCCGGAGGCAGGATGCCGTAGCCCACGCGCAGGCCCGCAAGGCCGAAACTTTTGGAGAATGTGCGCATAAAGGCCGTGTTTTCGGGCAAATGGCCGCTGGCCAGAAGGGAAGATTCCGGCTCGTTTTCCGCAAAGTCCATATAGGCCTCGTCCACGACCAGCAGGCAGGCGGGCGCAATTTCGGCCAGTTTTTCGGCCAGGCGCGCCACGTCTTCGCGCGGCGGGCAGTAGCCGGAAGGATTGTCGGGCGTGGTGACGAACACGAGGCGTGTATTGGCGTCCACCCTGGCGAGCAGGGCGTCAAAGTTGAAGGAAAAATCGTCATTGAGCGGCTGGCGGCGCACTTCGACGCCGCAGACGCGCCCCTGGATGGGGTAGATGCTGAAGCATGGTTCAAAGCAGACCAGATTGTGCACGCCGGGTTCTGCCAGAATGCGGATGAGCAGGTCTATGATCTCGTCGGAGCCGTTGCCGACCACAATACGGCGGGCATCAACGCCGTGGAGCTGCGCCAGCGCCGCCGCAAGGCGGGGATTGCCCCCCTGGGGATAACGAAAGCCCATGGCCGCGTGCCGCTGTACGGCATCACACGCCAGGGGCGACATGCCCAGCGGATTTTCGTTGCTGGCCATCTTGATGACCTTGGCAAGGTTGTACTTCTGCTGAATTTCGGCAATGGACAGACCGGGAACATAGGCCTTCAGGGCAAGAATTTCCTGCCGCACGCTGATCTCAAACATGTCTTCTCCACAGCCGGGCATGGGGGCGCTCTCGGCAACAAGAGGATTGTTGACGGGCCGCGCCTCTATTACGGAGACGCGGCCCTGATGTGACGTCATGCCTTAAGTGTATGCGGAACATCCGGCTGGCTGCCCGGCAACGTCAGGCGTTATTGCGAGTGGCCGCATGGGCGGCGCGGCGTACTGTGCACCTGTACGCCCTCAAGGGTATTCGGCACTAGCTGGGGCGTACGGTCAGCACGGGCATGTCGGCGTTTTTGACCACCTTTTCGGCAACGGAGCCAAAGAGGATTCTGTCGATGCCCTTGCGGCCGTGGGTGCCCATGACGATGATGTCCACCTCTTCTTCCTTGGCGTGGGCCAGGATTTCTTCGGCGGCGTAGCCGATGAGCACCTTGCCTGTGGCCGTTACGCCAGCAAAGTTTTCAGCCACAAAAGATTCCATGGACTTTTCAGCGCCGGAGACGATTTCGCCCACAAAGTTTTCTATGGTGTTGGGGGGCACGTGAAAGCCCACATACTGGCTCAGCGAAGGAGCGGTGTATACAACCACAACGCTTGCGTTCAATCCCTTTGCAAGCAGAACGGCGTATTCAGCCACATCCTTGCTGTGTTCCGATAGGTCTACCGCGCAAAGAATCTTTTTGATTTCCTTCATGGCTAGCTCCTGTTCCCCGTGGGAGGATAAGGTTATAAAAGGCGTAGCCTGCATACGTTCAATGTTTTCGCCATGCGGGCGGGGTTCGCGACTGTTTGTCGTAATCTTTATTAAATTTTAGTTTTTTTTACAACAATAGACAAGGTCTTTTGGACAGCATATGCTTGCGCTGTGGGAAAATTTTTCCCTTCCACAAATACGGTATGTTATAAAATCAGCTAGTTGAGTCTTCCAGCGATTTGGCAGACTTCTTGCACAAATGGCGCAAATGCGGAACGCCAACCCTGGAGGCGACATGAAGATCAAGAATGAGCAACTGGAAGCCCTGCTTCGCCAGCAGGAGCAATCCTCCGGCACAATCCGCAGGTCGGGCGATCAGGGATCGGGCTTTGAAGCCGCTCTGGCCGAACAGTTGGGGCTTGTGGACGGGGGCGCGTCTTCCACTGCCGAGGGTACGCTCCCGGTGGGCGGCATGCAGACGGCCCAGGCGTCACAGGCATCCATGATAAGCCAGATGCTGCTGGGCGCTACCGGGCAGACTGACGAAGCCAATCCCACTGAAGACGTGCTGCAGGAGGCCTTTACCCAGGCTTCCGGCACGCTGGATATGTGGGATTCTTACGTCAATACCCTTGGCGATGCCGGCAAAAACGGCTCTCTGCGTCAGGCCTATGCGCTCCTGCAGGGCATTGACGGACAGGTTGCCTCACTGAAGGAAAATACCGCGGGCCTGCGCGGGCAGAATCCCGGCCTGGATACCCTGGTGAACAATCTGGAGGTGCTCGCCACCACAGAAAAGTTCAAATTCAACCGCGGAGACTATAACGTCTGATTTTTCCTCAGCGACAGATTGCAAAAAAGCCGTGAACATCAGGGGTTCACGGCTTTTTTGTTTTCGTGGGAGTGTCGTTGGAGAGGGAGTGTGCGTGTCAGTCTGCGTGTCAGGGATGGACTTGTTTGATCCCCCGGGGCGCTGAAGGGCTGGCGCGCCCCGGAGGATCGGTTCAGGGAACAGGTTTTATAACGTGGCTATATATCAAGAGAGTGGCGCTCTCGAAATCAACGGGCTTACCGTCATGAACGTGCGCAGGCAAATTGCGCGGGTTCTGTTGCCGGGCGGCTGCCTCAGGCAGCCGCCCGTGGGTTGGCATCAGCTGTAAAGCTTAGGGAAGCATTGATTAAAGAGACTCCTGGAAACGCGCAGTTATTTCGTTTGGCAAGGCGCGCTCATTTTTTGAAGCAGGAGTGGACTCTTCCGTCCTCGACTGCTTCAAAAAAAGTGAAGCAACGCCGTCAAACGGAATAAATCAGCGTTTCCTTAGTTGGTCTTGGCGTCGGGGGCGTTGCCGGCGGGCTGGTCCATCATGCCCATGCCGGGGCCGCCCTGCATGCCGTAGCCGCCGTGATTACCGGGGCCGCCGTGCATGCCGTAGCCGCCGTGATTACCGGGGCCGCCATGGCCGCCGCGCGGGCCCATCATGCCCCTGCCGCCCATGCCGGGGCAATCGCCCATGCCGCCCGCCATGCCGTGACCGCCCATGTAGGGAACGCCCTTGTCCTGCATCTGCTTGCGCATGGCGCCGTCAAGCTGGTACAGCTTGCCGTCCACGTCCTTCACATCCTTCTGCAGGGCCACGATCCTCGGATCGTCAGGCTTGACTCCCTGATAGAGCAGGGCGTTGATTTCGGCCTGCTTGCCGTACTTCTGCTGGAAGAGCGGCTGCATCTTGGGGCCGAACTCTTTATGGATGTCCTGCAGGGCGTTCATCTGTTCAGGAGTCAGGTTCATATGGGGGCCCATATGGGGGCCCATCTGGCCTGCCACAGGGGGCGCGGGAACTTCGGCCGGGGCGCTGCTGGCGATGCCGGCGGTGCCGAGCAGGGCTACAAGAGCGAGCGCCGCAGTGGTTGAAGCAAGTTTGGATGTTTTCATGATAATATCCTTTATGATGTTCGGTTGAGGCCGAAGTTTTTTGTCTCTGTGCGGGCCGTGGCGCCGCCATATCATTGTCGTGTGTGCGAGGGTGTGATTCAGGGGGCCGTATATGCCATTTCTGCCTTGCCAGCCCGGCCCCCTATGGCCGCCGCAGCCGGACAGCGACGCCGCTGTTGTGATTGTCTGCCAAGAACTTCAATAAGGCGTCTCATGTGTTGTCCTTGGGGTCTCAGGGCGTCTGCGGCCGGGGCTTACCGGCCCATGTGATTGCCGCCATGGGGGCCGTGGGGGCCGTAGCCGCCGTGACCGTAGCCGCCGTTGCCGCCGTTGCCGCGCCAGGAAGAGGCAGTCCCGGTGCTCGTGGCATTCTGGGCCAGCGCGGGCAGGGCGGTGAGGGCCATAGCGAACACAAGGGCCAGGGATGCAAAGATGAACGTAGGTTTGATGGTTAAGGTTTTCATGGTGGTCTCCTTGACTTTATATGTATCGTGCTCTTGAATCTTTCCCTTGAAGGAAAATCAGATCACGTTTTTGAGCTTTTCGTATTCTTCCTGCGAGATTTCACCGGAAGCAAGGCGTCGTTTCAAAATGTTCAGCGTATCACGGCGGTCAAAGTTGCACGGTTTGCGTCCTATAAGACGAAAGATAAAGTATACCGCCAGAACCAGCACCGTAATCGCAAGAAGCATTCCTATCCAACCGCCCCCCCAGCCGAAAAAATTCAGATAATTACAAGCATGCATTATGTTTCCTCCCGGTGAGACCGGGCACGCCCTGCATTGGGGCGGGGTTGCGCTGTCACCTGTTTGCGCGTTTTCACGCGCTCTTGCCCCCTATAAGGCAAAGCCCGTGCCAACAGCGACCATAACTTCATAATACACTGTAAATATTTAGTTTGTTGTTTTATGGCCGTTTTATGGCAACACTGTGACCAGGTAAAAAGTGTCCATTTTTTACCCATATTGTCAGGGCTGTGTCCGATTTTTACCAGCGCCCTTGACCATATGGGTAAAAAATACATAATAGGGACATTCAGCCACACAAGGACAGGCCATGAAGAGCAGATTTTCAAGAATATTTTCCGTCAGAGGGGTGCGCGCCCTGCATTTGGGGCTTTCGCCCTGGATGATTATGGGCATGGCCATCATTCTCGGGCTGACCATTTCGGCTCTTGCGGTGCGCAGCAACCAGCGCGGCAAGACATATATGATACAGAACCTCCTGGACCGGGCCGAGGCCCTCATATGGGCCCTGGAGGCGGGCGCGCGCACGGGCTTGTGCACACCCCTGGGCAATTCGGACGGCCTGCAGTCCCTGCTGGCGGAAACTGCCAAGCAGCCCGGCATTGTTTTCATGGCTGTGGCCAACAATGCGGGCGAAATGCTGGCCTACAGCGTGCCAGGGCGCACCCGCCACAAAAACCGGGGCAATGACGACACTTCTTCGTCCGGGCAGGGAGCAGGCGGCGATGGCAGGATTCCCGCGCAGGCGCAACAGGGCGAAAAGTCCTTGGCCATTATCATGCCCACGGCGGTGCAGGTGACGGAAAAGCCCGCATGGCGTCTGCGCCAGTGGGGCGACAGAAAGGTTTTTGAGGTGTACCGCGCCTTTGTGCCGCTGGAAGATGACCGCCCCATGCCATTGCCCATGCGCGGGCACGGGCAGCACAACATGGGGCGCAGCAGGGGCATGATGGGCGTGGATATCCCACATGGCCCCATGTCGCCCAGAAGGATGGAGCCCCAGTCCCAGCCCCAGATCCAGCCAGAGCCTCAGGCCGCAGGGCCAGGCATGCCGGGCTTGAGGCCACCGCCGCCCCATGCCGGAATGTGGGGCGACGGCAGCGCCTGGCCATCTGCCCAACTGCATCCGGGCCAGCCACGGCAACCCCAGGGCGTGGTCGTGGTGGGGCTTGATCTCAAACCATTTGAAGCGGCCCTGGCGGCGGATCTTCGCTATAACGCCATGTCGGCTGCCCTGGTGGCGGCTCTGGGCCTTGCGGGCTTTGTTTCACTGTTCTGGGCGCAGAATTACCGCCATTCACGCAAGATGTTGCGCGATTCACGGGCTATGGCTTCAGAAGTGGTGGCCAACCTGCCTCTGGGCCTTCTGACCAGCGATCCTTCGGGCAGGGTGGCCATGGTCAACGACACTGCCCTGCGCATGTTCGACCTTGTCCGGAATACGGCCGTGTACGCGCCTTTGACCGGGTTGCCGGGGCTGGACTGGAAGGCGCTGGTGGCGGAACTGGCAGGGGGCCGCAAGGTTCTTGAGCGCGAATGTGTCCTCACCACAGGGCGCGCGGGCGCGGTGATCAGCCTCAGCGCCGCCGCCATGCGCAATCAGGACGGCGTTTTTCTGGGCAATGTGTTTATTCTGCGCGACATTACCGAGGTCAAACGCCTGCAGGCAGACGCGCAGCGCAACGACCGCCTGTCGGCTCTGGGCCATCTGGCCGCCGGTGTGGCGCATGAGGTGCGCAATCCTTTGAGCACCATCAAGGGCGTGGCCCTCTACATCGCCAAGCGCATGCTGCCCGGCGGCCGTGAAGAGGAAGCCGCCCAGCGCATGATTGACGAAGTGGACAGGCTGGACAGGGTCGTCTCCGAACTGCTGGAATTCGCCCGGCCCGGAGCCATCAACACCACGGACGCCGATCTTGCCGAAATCGTCAACCGTGCCCTGCGCCTGACCGAAGCCGATGTGCGCGCCAGAAACATTCAGGTCACGCTTGACGTGGCCCCTGATCTGCCGCCGGTACGGGTCAATGCCGAACGCCTCACCCAGGCGCTGCTCAACCTCTTTCTTAATGCCGTGCAGGCCATGGGTGATGGCGGGCAACTGCACGTGGGCGCGCGCCTGTCGCCTGACGGGCAGAGCTTCAGCCTTTCTGTCCGCGACAATGGCCCCGGTATTCCCAGAGACATTCAGGCGGCCATCTTTACGCCCTATTTTACCACCAAGCCTTCGGGCACGGGCCTTGGGCTGGCCATTGTCTACCAGATTGTCGAAGGGCACGGCGGCAGCGTGAGCGTCAATTCCGATCCGGGGCACGGCACGGAGTTCATCCTTGTGCTGCCTGTTCGCGGCAGGGATGCAGCCGTTTCGGCGTGACGGCGCAGGCGCAGTTTGTCCGCGCCGTTGCGCGCAGTTTGTCTGCACGCCGCCAGCCGTAAGGGACACGCAGTAACCATTTGGAATAAATAGTAGTATCATTGCCCTGCGCTGGCTATCAACCAGGATGATCAAGGAATATTGTCATGAGTGCGACTTCAGCTGTCAGACTGATGGTGGTGGACGACGACCGCAACCACCGCGAAATGCTCCGGGCCCTGCTGGAAGAGTGGGGCTATGATCCCGTTACTGTAGACAATGGGGAAGAGGCCGTGGCCATGTGCCAGGAAAGCCCCTTTGACCTCATCCTTATGGACGTGAGGATGGGAGGCATGAACGGCATTGAGGCCACCCGCGCCATCAAGAGCTATAATCCCGCCATCCCCGTGCTGATCATGACGGCGTACTCCGATGTGGCCAACGCGGTGGAAGCCCTCAAGGCCGGAGCGTATGACTACCTGACCAAGCCCCTGGCCTTTGACGCCCTCAAGCTGGCGCTGGAGCGCGCGCTGGATCACGCCAATCTGCGCGACGAGGTGCGCGCCCTGCGTCACGAATTGGCCGCCAACGTCGATTCCCGCAACGTCATCGGTCAGAGTCCGGCCATGCGTCAGGTGCTGGGCCTGGTTTCAGCCATTGCGGCTTCCGAGGCCACGGTGCTCATCACCGGTGAATCCGGCACGGGCAAGGAGGTCATCGCCAAGCTGATCCACGCCAACAGCAACAGGGCCAAGGGGCCGTATGTGGCCGTCAACTGCGCGGCCCTGACGGAAACCCTGCTGGAGTCCGAACTGTTCGGCCATGAAAAGGGGGCCTTTACCGGGGCGGAAAAACGCCGCGAGGGGCGTTTTCTGGCGGCCAACAAGGGCACAATCTTTCTGGATGAAATTGGCGAGATTCCTTTGTCCATGCAGGTCAAGCTGTTGCGCGTCATTCAGGAGCGCGAGCTGCAACGTGTGGGCGGCGATCAGACCATCAAGGTGGATGTGCGCATCCTGGCCGCCACCAACAAGGATCTGGCGCTTGAAGTGGAGGAGGGACGCTTTCGGCAGGACCTTTACTACAGGCTCAACGTGGTTTCCCTGCAGTTGCCGCCCCTGCGCGACCGGCTTGAGGACATCCCCCTGCTGGCCATGCATTTCATGAAAATTTTTGCCGATCGTAACGGCAAGATGGTCAAGGGCTTCACCCCTGCGGCCATGGACAGGCTCGTCAAGCACACCTGGCCCGGCAATGTGCGCGAACTGGAAAACGCGGTGGAACGCGCCGTTGTGCTGCTGGTGGGGGAATACATCAGCGAGCGCGAACTGCCGCCCACCATTGCCGAAGCCGAGGAGGAAAGCCCGCGTTCGTCAAGGCTGGACTTTGCCAACATGACGCTGGAAGAAATCGAGCGCCTGGCCGTGCAGGATACCCTTGAACAGGTCGGCGGCAATAAGAGCGAAGCCGCGCGGCGTCTGGGCATCAACCGCAAGACGCTGCTGGCCAAGCTGGGCGACGGCAAGTAGGCAAAGCCGGAGGGCGTGCGGGCAGCGGCCAGGGCCGTTCCAGGGTGCAGCCGCGTACACGCGGAACTGAAACGGCTGCGGTTCAACAGACGGAAGTTACGCATAGTAAAAAGCAGACCATGCCTTCAGGCTGGTCTGCTTTTTGTGTCTGGCTTTCAGCGCGGGGCTTACACTGTGGGCGTCTGCTCCCGCAGCCCCCGGAGCATCTCAATGTTACCATGCCCCAAAATAAAGGTTTTAGGGGGTGGGGGCGTGGGGGAGGCGACCCTTTTGCAAAAGGGGCCCTCCCCCACACTATTCTTCTTTATGCTGCGGCCGGTGCGTTATCTGCGCAAAGCCAGCAGGCCGTCCAGTATGGTCCAGGGATTGGGCGGGCAGCCGGGCACAAAAAGGTCCACGGGCAGGATGTCGGTAATGCCGTTATTGCACTGCGGCCCGTTGCGGAAAAGCCCGCCCGATATGGCGCAGGCCCCCACCGCCGCCACAAGGCGCGGTTCGGGTATGGCGTCATAGGTGTCAATGACGGCAAGGCGCATGTTTTCAGAAACAGGCCCGGTGACCAGGATGCCGTCGGCGTGGCGTGGCGAGGCCACAAAATCGATGCCGAAGCGCGGCAGGTCAAAGACCAGGGTGCCAAGCACATTGCAGTCCGCCTCGCAGGCGTTGCAGCCTGCGGCGCTGACCTGACGCAGCTTGAGCGAACGCCGGAAAAGGGAAAATTTGCCGGGGGTGGAAGGTGTGGCCGCCTGCGGGGCCGGCTGGCCGGGAACCACCAGCAGGTCTTCACGCCTGAAAACCGCCATGCGGTGCTCGCCGGTGAAGACGATGGCCTGTTGGGGGCAAGCATCGCGGCACGCGCCGCAGAAGGTGCAGCGCCCCATATCCAGGGTGGGCGTGCTGTCGGGCGCGCCTTCGGTGGGCAGCAGGGCTCCTGTGGGGCAGGCCGCGTAACAGGCTGTGCAGCCGCCGCAGTTCACGGGCGTGAGGTTGGGCCTGCCCATATATCTGGGCGAAAGCACGGGCTGCTGGTGGGGGTAGTCCAGCGTGCGGTATTTCTGGCGGATGCGTTCCTTGATTATGTGCAGCATGGTAGAGCCTTACAGGTCATGCCCGCAATAAGAGAGGTTGAAGCTCTTGTTGCAGAGGGGGAAGTCTGAAATCTGGTTGCCGCGCAGGGCCACGGCCAGCCCGGTCCAGTTGTGGAAGGAGGGGTCTATCACCTTGTACACAAGGATGCGGCCTTGCGAGTCGGTGAGCGCCACATGGCAGACTTCGCCGCGCCAGCCTTCCACCTGGGCCACGGCGAGGGTGTGCGGCGGCAGGGCCGCAAAGTCGGTGGCAGGTCCGTGGGACTCGTGCCCGGCCGTCGCAAGGGCCGCTTGTAACGGGGTCGTATGGGTCGGGGGCGTAGGGCCTTCGGACGCGGGCCAGGCGGCGGACGTTTCGCTTTTCTGACTGGGCTGACTGGGCTGGCAGGGCTGACCAGGATGACCGGGCAGGGCCGCCAGACGGGTGAGGTCAAGCTCAAGCAGACGCAGGCTGTCGTCCAGTTCGCGGCTGCGCACGCAGGTGCGCGCCATGACGTCTCCCGTGATTTCCAGCCGGGGGGCGCAGTTTTCACAGGAAAGGTCGCTGAGGGGCATGTGAAAGCGCGCGTCCACGTCCAGGCCGCAGGCGCGGGCGGCCACTCCCACCAGTCCCAGTTCGCGGGCCACGGAGGGCTCCACCGAGCCGGTTTCCGCAAGGCGGTTGCGCACGGTCACGGCATCCAGCATGACATCCACAGACCCGCGCGCGTCCTGCCAGGCCGCCCGTACGCGGCCAAGCAGATCAGCGCATTCCTGCGGGCTGAGGTCATGGGCCACGCCGCCGGGCCGCAGCAGGCCGCGTCCGAAACGGTTGCCGCACAGGCTGGCGGTCATGTTCAGAAAATCTCCGCGAATGCGGCCGTTCCAGGAGGCTGTGGGCAAAAAGCCCGTGTCCCCGGCAATGGCCCCAAGGTCGCCCGTATGGTTGGCCAGGCGCTCCAGCTCAAGGCCGATACGGCGCACAAGCTGGGCGCGTTCGTCAGGCTGCTGCCCTTTCATGCGCTCAACTACGACGCAGTACGCCGTGGCGTGGGCCACAGTGGAATCTCCGGCTGCGCATTCCAGCAGGGGAAGGCGGCGGGCAGCAGGGCCGTGAACAAGCATGCTCTCCAGCCCCCGGTGCTGGTAGCCCAGGGCAATTTCCAGATGCAGCACATTTTCGCCATAACACTGAAAACGGAAATGCCCCGGCTCGATGATGCCCGCGTGAACAGGGCCAACGGCCACCTCATGCACGTCCACGCCCTCAACCCGGTAAAAGGGGTAGGGCTGGGCAGGGGACGGTGGGACTGCAGTATCCGTCGGGGCAGCCGCTGGCGCGGCTTCGTGCGGCACGGCGGATTCCGCGCCCGAAACGTCTGCGCCAGAAACATTGGCGCCCGAAATATTCACGCCAGAAATATTTGTGCCAGAAACATTTACGCCAGACGCGGCCGCTGCGTTGCGCGTCTGGGCTTCGAAGGTGTCGGGAGCGCGCCGCACGCTTTTGAGCCAGGGGTGTCCCACGGGCTCCACGCCCCATTGTTCGTAAATTTCGCGTTCGAAGTAGTGCAGTTGGGGCAGGTCGGGCGTCATTGACACAAAGGCCGTCACCGGCGGCGTGCGTCGGGCCATGAGACGGCGCGTGCCGTCATGGGCCAGCACGCAGCACAGGCTGACGGGCACGGGCTGTCCGGGCACGGCCTCTTTGGCGTCTTCATCGGGAATGCCGAAAAAGGCCAGCACGCGCCAACCGCCTGCCAGGGCGTGGCGCAGATGGTCACGCAGTTCGGCCACGGAGAAACGCGTCAGGCTTTTCAGATCAACCGCCTCGCGGTAGTCGAACGACATGATATCCTCCCAGACCAGATTACCTTTGAAATGCTTCACATTTCAGCATTGTCATTCAGCCGAAAAATGTGCTTTGCGGTAGCCGTTAGCGGGTCTTTGCCGCTTACGGAGAGCGACAGCCATTTCGCGCAGCGGCAAAACATGTCCCTTTTTCAAAGTGATATGCGCTAGCCGCCGATGAGGGCAGCGCCCTGGCGCAAGAAATTCCAGAGCCAGTCGGGTATCCACAGGCCAAGGGTGAGCACGGCCAGCCCAAGAACCAGGGGCGGCAGCACGCTCAGCAGTGGTTCCCGCAGGGTCTGGGGCATGTCTGTGGGGCGGTTGCCCTGCACCATGCGCAGAACCGCCACGGAAAGGCCGACAAAAATCACGGCAAGGGCCAGCAGATAGGCTGCGGCCAGCAGGGGGGAGCCCGCCGCCAGCATGCCCTTGAAGATGATGAATTCGCTGATGAAGATGCCGAAGGGCGGCGAACCGGCCACGGCCAGAAAACCGGCCATCCATAAAGCCCCGGTGATGGGCATGGTCCAGCGCATGCCGCGGACGTCATAGCTGGAAAAGGTATGGTAGCGGGCCAGAATATTGCCGGAAAGCAGAAAGAGCATGCACTTGGTCAGCGAATGGCAGACGGCGTGCAGCATGGCTCCGGAGACGGCCAGGCCGCCCACGCCTATGCCCAGGGCCAGAATGCCCATATGTTCCACGCTGGAGTATGCCAGCATGCGCTTGTAGTGCCCCTGCCCCACAATGAAGATGGCCGCCGTGACAAGCGAGATCAGGCCGAAAAAGCTGAGCAGCCCGCCGCTGAAGCCGCCAAGTCCGGCGGCCAGCATGATCTGGTGCCCGCGCAGGATGCCAAGCAGGGCGCAGTTGAGCAGCGCGCCGGAGAGCAGGGCAGACACCAGGGAGGGAGCCTGACTGTGGGCGTCGGGCAGCCAGTTGTGCAGGGGGGCCAGGCCCATCTTGGTGCCATAGCCCACCAGCAGAAAGATATAGGCCGCCTTGAGCCAGGTTTCTTCACCGGCACGGGCGTGGCTGACAAACCAGCCAAGCTGATCCATGCCTTCCACCATGGCTGCCATGCCTTCGGGCGTGTAGAACGCCACGGAAAGCAGAATGTTGCCCACCATGGCCAGGGCAATGCCCACGGAGCAGATGATAAGGTACTTCCACGTGGCCTCAAGGGAACGCTGGTGCCGGTGAAAATAGATGAGTGGCGCGCTGGAAAGGGTGGTGCCTTCTATGCCCACCCACAAAGCGCCCAGATGGGGCGTGGTGGTCACAAGCGTCATGGATGAAAGAAAAAAGCACAGGCAGGCGGCAAGGCGTCGCTGGGGTGCGTTGGTAAAGCCGGGGCCGCCGTGGATGTCCGTATGCACTTCCAGCCGGTCTTCCTCACGCAGGTAGTAGACCGCGTACAGGGAAGCCGCCAGAAAAAGCAGGCTGGCCAGCATGAGAAAAAGCGCGCCAAGCGGGTCGGGGGCCAGCAGGCCGTTCATGGCTCTGGGTTCTGCTCCCGTGCCGACGGCGTGCGTCGTCCAGGCGGCCAGAGCCGTATGACCGAGGGCGGTCAGGGGCAGAAGAACCCGGCACATGGCCTTGGTGCCGAGCAGGATGATGCAGCCCGCCCCAAGCGGAAGAAAAAGCAAGGCTTCCAGCATGGCCGTCAATCCCTGAGGCTGCGAAAGCGGCCAACGTCAATGGATTCAAAGGTGTTGCCAATATGATTGATGGCAATGCCCATAACGAAAACAGCCACAAACACGTCCAGCAGCAGGGCAAGCTCAAACCACGTGGTTCCGGCGGTCATGAGCGGCATGCCCAGCAGAAAGATGCCGTTTTCCGCCACCAGATACCCGATGACCTGGGCCAGGGCTGTGGTGCGTCCCACCACCAGGATAAGTCCGCAAAACAGCGTGGTCAGGGCCGTGGGCAGCACCAGAGGCGGGAAAAGGGCAGGCAGGGTGAGCAGCCGCGCTTCAAGCCACAAGGAGAGCACAAGCCCCCCCATACCGGCCAGCACGCCGACGGCCAGGTGCATGCGGGGTTTCATGCGTTGGTGGGAGTGCAGGCGGTTACGGGTGCGCCAGAGCAGGCCGGGCAAAAGCGCCCCCTTGATGAGCAGCACGGCGGCGGCCAGCAGGGCGTGTTCCATGGTCAGCAGCATGCCAGCCAGCAGTATGCCCTGAAAGGCCGTGAAGCGTATGAGCCACATGATCCGTGTTGAGCCCAGCATGAGCAGATTGTTCAGCATGAGCAAAAACAGGCAGCTTTGCAGTGCGGATTCCACGCTTTCACCTCGCCTGGGTCAGGATGAGGGCCAGGGCCGCCATGGCCGATGCGCTGCCCAGCAGAAAGGGCACGCGGTCCATGCGCAGACGGGCCATGACAGATTCCACAATGCCCACGATAACGGCCAGCAGCAGCACCATGGCAATACGCAGTGCCGCCTGTTGCCAGAGCGGCAGGGCCGGGGTCATGAGACCGGCAATAAGCGCGGCGAAAAACCACAGCTTGAGGGCAGCCCCATAGATGACCATGGCTAGGTTGGGGCCGGAGTGATCCAGCACCATAACCTCGTGGATCATGGTCAGTTCCAGGTGCGTGTTGGGGTCGTCCACGGGAATGCGGCAGTTTTCCACCAGCAGCAGGATAAAAAAGATGCAGGGCAAGAGCAGCAGTTCGCCCCGGCCCATGGCCCATGCTCCGGCGATCTGTCCGCCGAACAGGGATGAGAGCGAAAAGGCCGTGTGCGGGCCGCGCCCCATATCCAGCGTCACGCTGGTGAGCACCAGAAGAGCCAGAAAAAAGAGCGGTTCGGCCAGGGCGGCAAAGGTGGCCTCGCGGCTGGCGCCCATGCCTTCAAAGGCCGAGCCTGTGTCCATGGCGGAGAGCATGATGGCAAAACGCCCCATGCCCAGCAGATAGGCCGCAAGAATGAAGTCGCCGGTGAAGGCCAGGGGCGAGGTGGCTCCGCCCAGGGGCAGCAGGGCTATGGCGCACAAGGTGGCGGCCAGGGAAACGGCGGAGCCGCAGGCGAAAACCCAGGTGGTGGTGTGGCTGACCACCTCGCCCTTGCGCATGAGTTTGGCAAGGTCATAGTAGGTTTGCAGAACGGGTTTGCCGTGCCTGCCCGCAAACTTGGCCTTTACCCGGTTGATGATGCCGGGCAGCAGGGGAGCCAGAACAAGCGCCAGAACAAACTGCGCGGCATAAACGGCCATGTCCTGTTTCATGCGCTCAGCCCCCATATCAGCAGGCCCACCACAGTGGCGAGAATATACAGGATATAGAGGTGGATCTTGCCGTGCTGTATGATTTTGCAGGCATTGCACAGGCGTTCCACGGCCTCGAACAGGGGGGTGTAGAAGCCGTTGCGCAGGCGGTCCGGCGCAGAGACGCTCAGGGCGCCGCTTTGGGGAAACAAACGGGAATCAAGGTTCATGCGCACGGTAAGCCCCATGCCCGGCGCAAAAATTTTGCCCAGCGGTTCGGAAAATCCGGCGTCCGTATACTGGATGCGGGCCGAACCGCCCTGGTAGCCGCAGCCCCATGTGGGCATGGAAGTCACGTTGCGCCGCCGGAGCATTCTTTTGCGCAGAATAATGCCCGCGAGGGAGAGTCCGAGGGCGATG
Organism: Desulfovibrio sp. 86; assembly: GCF_902702915.1. Classification (NCBI taxonomy): domain Bacteria; kingdom Pseudomonadati; phylum Thermodesulfobacteriota; class Desulfovibrionia; order Desulfovibrionales; family Desulfovibrionaceae; genus Desulfovibrio; species Desulfovibrio sp. 86. Next base: position 2,579,830 of record NZ_LR738849.1, read on the forward strand.
GAACACACCAGCGACACCATGGCGAGGCTGGTGCGCGCCTGATCCTGTCCTGCTGCGGCCGCGGCCTGCATGTCGTTGGGCATGGGCAGCGCGGCAAGGCCCGTCATGGAGGCGAGGTCAAAAAACATCGGAGCCGCCAGCCCGCCAATCACGCAGACGGCGGCGGGCAACGCCAGAGGCCACAGGGTCTTCCAGCCCAGAGGACGCGCATTGGCCGCAAAACCGGTGCGGGGCTCGCCAAGAAAGGTGATGCCGTAAGCTTTGGCGTAGAGGGCGGCGGCAAGCCCGCTGATGAGGGCGAGGCCCACCAGGGCCAGCAGAAGTCCCACCTGGCGTTCAAGCCCGGGAAGCGCGGGGCCGTCCAGAAGGGAGAGGGCCAGCACAAGTTCGCCCGCAAAACCATTGAGCGGGGGCAGGCAGGCAATGGCGGCCGCGCCGAGGGCAAAGGCCGCGCCCAGCAGCGGCAGACGCTTCTGCAGTCCGCCGAGCAGCTCCATACGCACCGTGCCCGTGGCGTGCAGCACTTCGCCCGCGCAGAGAAAAAGCAGCCCCTTGAAGCCCGCGTGATTCAGCATGTGCATGAGGCAGCCCGCCATGCCCAGGGTCGCAATCCAGGCGTTGCCGCAGGACAGGCCAATAAGGCTCGCGCCCACGCCCATGAGCATGAGGCCCATGTTTTCAACGCTGGAATAGGCCAGCAGGCGTTTGAGATTGCTCTGCCCCAGAGCTTTTAAAATACCCATGAGGCCCGTGCCCAGACCCACAAGCAGCAAGGCCCAGCCCCACCATTCGGGGGCTGCGCCCGGGGCGGCCAGCATGCCCAGGCTGCGGATGATGCCGTAAAGGCCGGCGTTGATCATGGCCCCCGAAAGCAGGGCAGACACGTGGCTTGGGGCGGCGGGGTGCGCTTCCGGCAGCCAGACGTGCATGGGCGCAAGGCCCATCTTGGCTCCAAAGCCCAGAACGGCCAGCACAAAAAGGGCCGTCAGCACGTGAGGGCCAGCGTCGCGCACCACTCCCAGCATGACGCCGCCGCCTTGCAGGACATCAAAGGACGTGGCGCCCGTGCTTTGCCAGAGCAGGACAAAAAAGGCCATAAGGGCCACCGCGCCAAGATGGGCCGCCACAAGGTAGACCCATGACGCGTCGCGCACCTTACGGTCGCCGTCGTTAAAATCGATGAGAAAAAAGGGCGCGAGAGACATGAGTTCCCACGACAGCATGAAGAGCACGGCGTCGCGTGCGGCCATGACGAGCGCCAGGCCCAGAAGCAGCAGCAGGTAGAAGAACCAGTGGGCTGCCAGGTTGTGCTCCTGCGACTGCTCATGGCGCAGGGCAATGCCGCCGGAAATGGCGCACACAAGGCCCAGCCCGAAGACCGGCAGCAAGAAGACCCTGCTCAGGGGGTCAAGCCCCAGCGTGCAGGCTCCTATGGGCAGTCCCCAGGGCAGGCTTATGGAGACAGCCTCGCTCCAGGGGGAGAACGCCAGCGCGCACAGGCCCGCCACGCAACCTGCTGCGGCTCCGCAGGAGCCCAACAGGTTGGCGGCGCGGCCGTTGCCCGCCGTTGGCGGCAAAAAAGCCAGCAGTGCCGCTCCGGCGGCAGTGGCCGCCAGGATGAGCAGGGTTATGATAAAGAGCGTCATGGCATCCGGGGGTTGCGGACGGCGTTTAGGCCATGCCCTGTTTCAGCATATCCTCAAAGTGCGCAATGGTTTTTTTCAGGCCGTCTTCGAGCTTGACCTGAGGCTCCCATCCCAGTTTTTCACGGGCAAGGGTGATGTCTGGCTTGCGCTGCTTGGGGTCGTCGCAGGGCAGCGGTTCGTAGGAGATAACCGATTTGCTGCCCGTCATTTCCACAACCTTTTCAGCCAGTTCGCGGATGGTGAACTCACCGGGGTTGCCCATGTTCATGGGTCCGATGAAATCCACCGGCGAGGCCATGAAGCGCACCATGCATTCGATGAGATCATCCACATAGCAGAAGGAGCGCGTCTGGCTGCCATCGCCGTAAATGGTGATGGGTTCGCCCCTGAGCGCCTGGATAATGAAGTTGGACACCACGCGCCCGTCGTTGGGGTGCATCTTGGGGCCATAGGTGTTGAAGATGCGCCCCACCTTGATGGGCAGGCCGCCCTGACGCCAGTAGGCGAAGAACAGGGCTTCGGCGCAACGCTTGCCTTCGTCGTAGCAGGAGCGGATGCCGTTGGGGTTCACGTGGCCCCAGTAGTCTTCGGTCTGCGGATGGATTTCGGGGTCGCCGTACACTTCGCTGGTGGACGCCTGATAGATGCGCGCCTTGAGCCGCTTGGCCAGGCCCAGCATGTTGATGGCCCCGTGAACGCAGGTCTTGATGGTCTGCACGGGGTCGTGCTGGTAGTGTATGGGCGAGGCCGGGCAGGCCAGATTATAGATTTCGTCCACTTCCACGTAGAGGGGAAAGGTCACATCATGGCGGATGATTTCAAACCTTCTGTTGTCGAGAAATTCTTCAACATTGGCGCGGGCGCTGGAAAAAAAATTGTCCAGGCAGAGAACTTCGTGGCCTTCGTTGAGCAGTCTTTCACACAGATGGGAACCCAGAAAACCTGAACCGCCAGTAACGAGTATACGTTTGCGGAGATGCATATTTCCCCCGGGAAGGAATTGTTAAATCATGCGTTGGTGCCACAAAAACGCTTAAGCATAGTCCTATTGTTCAGGCTTGGCAATGGCATTCACGGCCACTTGGCCGCAGGCGCGGCATGGGGCAGCGGCTTGCCCTTGCCCGCCTGCATTGCTATGTATCGGCGCGAGGTACACATGTCCAAGAAATCCGTTGAACGTATTGATCCCCTTACCGTGGCGCTGCCGCCCGAAGGTGTGGACAGCCATGCCCATCTGGACGGCGAGGAATTTGACCAGGACCGCGAGGCCGTGCTCGCGCGCGCCGGCGCCTGCGGCGTGGCCCAAGTGGGCAACGTCTTTCTGGGGCCGGAAGACTTCGCCGCCAGGCGGCAGTATTTTGAGGCCCACCCCCAGGTGTTTTTTCTGCTGGGCATCCATCCCTGCAACGGGCAGGACTGCACGCCGCACACGCTTGAGGCCATGCGCCGCGCCTTTGCCGAAGACTCGCGCCTGAAAGCGGTGGGTGAGATAGGGCTGGATTTTTACTGGGACGACTGCCCCCGCGAGGTGCAGTACCAGGCCTTTGCCGCCCAGTTGCATCTGGCGCGTGAAGTGGGGCGGCCTGTGGTCATCCATTGCCGCGAGGCGGAAGAAGAAACCCTCATGGTTCTGGAGTCGCAGGGGTTCAAGGACTATCCCCTGCTGTGGCACTGCTTTGGCAAGGGGCCGGACATGGCCGCGCGCATCCTCGGCAACGGCTGGCATATCTCGGTTCCCGGCCCTGTGACCTATAAGGCCAACGAGGATCTGCGGCAGGCTGTGGCCCTGATCCCTGCCGACCGCCTCATGCTGGAAACCGACGCCCCCTATCTCGCGCCCATGCCCTGGCGCGGCAAGCGCAACGAGCCCGCGTTCACGGTGTTTACGGCCCGCGCCGTGGCCGAGGCGCGCGGGCAGGATCCGGAAGAGGTCTGGCGCGTGTGCGGGAACAACGCCCGCCGCTTTTTTAACCTGCAGCCAGCGCCGCAAGCGGCAGCCTTCGGCATCTTTCGCTGAAGCAGCGCGAAAAGGCGGATTGTTGCCTCGCTTGACCAGATAAAGGCCCTCGGATACTGTTTTTGCCATGGTTGACTTTTGCAACACTTCGGCTCCCTCTCTGTGGAAGCAGTGTCGGCGCGGCACTCCGTTTTTTGTGGAATCCGCGACCGCAAAAGCATCCCTGTTCTGTTTTTTCGGCGTCACCTGACCGTTTGTCAGGTGGGGCTGGACGTCTCCCGCGCTCCATTAGCGACAGCCTTAACGCTGTCCGCGAGGGCGGCTCCTTCCTTACACCTGACTCCGGGCGGCGTGGTCACGCCTTTTGTTGTGTTGTGCGGCGCATGCGCGCCACCCGTTCACGCTAACCGTAGGAGACAGTCATGAAACGTGGAATCCTCGCGGCTCTTTTGCTTTTGTGCGGCATGGGCACGGCCCTGGCCGCAGCTCCGGCAGCGCCCCTGGACGCCTTCAAGGGACAGAAGGGCGTTATCGACATCGCGGGCGGCACTGCCCATATCCCTGTTATGAAGGAAGCCGCCAGGCAGATTATGGAGGCCAATCCCGCCGTGCGCATCACCGTGGCTGGCGGCGGTTCCGGCGTGGGCGTGCAGAAGGTGGGCGAGGGCATTGTGCAGATCGGCAATACTGGCCGCGCCCTCAAACCTGCCGAAGTGGAAAAGTACGGCCTCGTGTCCTTTCCCTTTGCCATTGACGGCGTGGCTGTGGCCGTCAACCCGGCCAACAAGGTGGCGGGACTGACCAAGGCCCAGATCAAGGATATTTTCTCCGGCAAGATCGCCAACTGGAAGGAAGTGGGCGGCGCTGACGCCCCCATATCCCTCTATGTGCGCGAAGACGGCAGCGGCACCCGCGAAACCTTTGAGGAGCGCGCTCTGGACAAGGGCGCATCTGCTTCCGGGGCCAACGTGGTCAACTCCAACGGCGCCATGAAGACCGCCATCAGCCAGGATCCCAACGCCGTCGGCTATGTGGGCATCGGCCATCTGGACAAGAGCATCAAGGGCGTAAGCGTGGACGGCATGGCCCCCAGCCAGGAAAACGCCGCCTCCGGGCAGTACACCGTCACCCGCCTGCTGTACATGAACACCAAGGGCGAACCCCAGGGCATCACCAAGGGCTTTGTGGACTATATCTTTACGCCTGCCGGGCAGGAGATTGTGTCCAAGGCCGGTTACATCCCCTATGTCAAAAAATAGGGCAACGTCAGCCCTTCAAGGCGGGAGCGCTGCGGCGCTTCCGCCTGCGGGCCAGCAGGCGGCGGATCATACTGACAGCCCGGGCCTTGCCCTGCGCCTGTCGGTGTGGGTGGCGGTGCTGGCCGTGGTGCTGCTTTTTGCCATGGTCGTCCTGGCTGCCTTGCCTGCCATAAGACTTCCCGGCCCCGGCGGCCCCCTTGACTGGGTCTGGCAACCCGCGCAGGGGAGGTTCGGCATCCTGCCCATGTGCGTGGGGTCCCTGGCCCTTGCCGCAGTGGCCCTGCTGCTGGGCTGGCCTCTGGCCGTGGGTCTGAGCTGCTGGCTGCTTACCGAAGAATCTCCCGCCCTGCAGCCGCTGGTTCGCTTTGTCGAGGGGCTTGTGCGCTTCATGACCACGGTGCCCACGGTTGTGTACGGCTTTGCCGCCGTATTTCTGCTTACCCCTTTCGCGCGGGCGCTGCTGGGCGGCACTGGCATGTGCCTGGCCGCCGCTGGCGTGATGCTGGTTCTGCTGATTTTGCCCACCATGACGCTGATCCTGATGGCGGGCCTGCGCCCCCGGCTTGAGCGGCTTTGTCCCTGGGGCCTGGCCATGGGTTTCAGCCGTTTTGACCTGGTGCGCCTTTTTGTGCTGCCCCGGTCTGGCCGCAATCTGGCCAGCGCCGCTGTGCTGGGTTTTGGCAGGGCCGTGGGCGATACGCTTATTCCGCTCATGCTGGCGGGCAACGCCACGCACGTTCCCGGCGGTCTGGCCGAAAGCATGCGCAGCCTCACGGCGCACATGGCTTTGGTCACGGCCAATGAGGTGGGCGGGGCGGCGTACAATTCCCTTTTTGTGGCCGGGTTTGTTCTGCTGGCGGTCAATACGGCGGCAAGCCTGGCCTTGCGCCGCCTTGTCCGGCAGAAAGACGCCACGGCGCAGCGGGAGGCGTCGGCATGAGGCGCGGCGCTCTTGAGCAAAGCCTGATGCGCTGGCTGCTGCGCGCCTGCGCCCTGATCCCGTGCGTGGCCGTGCTTTTTTTACTGGGCTTTCTGACAGTCAAAGGCGTTCCGCAGTTGGGCAGCCATCTGCTCTTTGGCGACGTGCCGCCCCTGGACGCCCTGCTGGGACGCCGCCCTGTGTGGGACGGACTGTGGCCGGCCTGCGCGGGAACCCTGTATCTCGTGGGCCTGACCATGGCGCTGGCCCTTTTTCCCGGCGTGGGCTGCGGCCTGTATCTGGCGGAATTCGCCCCGGCGCGTCAGGCCGGGCGTATCCGTCTGGCCATGGATGTGCTGGCGGGTACGCCGTCCATCGTCATGGGGCTCTTCGGCTTTACGCTCATCCTTTTTCTGCGCCACTCCGTCTGGCCCGGAGCCAACACGTCCCTGCTGCTCTCGGCCTGCTGTCTGGCTCTTCTGGTTTTGCCGGTCATTGTGACCACCACCTGTGAAGCTTTGGAAGCTGTGCCCGACAGCCTGCGTCTCACGGGGGCCGCCCTGGGCTTTACCCGGCGGCAGCTTGCCCGCCGGGTTCTGCTGCCTGCCGCCGGGCCGGGCATATGGGGCGGCGTGCTGCTGGCCACGGGCAGGGCGGCCGAAGACACGGCGGTGATCATGCTCACGGGCGTTGTGGCCAATGCCGGGCTGCCCGGCGGGCTGGCGGACAAGTTTGAGGCTTTGCCTTTTTCCATTTACTATACCGCAGCGCAGTACCAGAATATGGACGAGCTGCTGCGCGGTTTCGGAGCGGCTCTGGTGCTGCTTTTGCTGTCGTCGGCCCTGCTTTTTTGCGCCCGACGCACGGAAAAGCGCTTTCGCCAGCGCTGGCAGGGGGTAGCGTGAATTCTGCGGTTCGCATTAATGATCTGTGCGTGTGCTTCGGGCAGCAGCAGGTGCTGCACAATGTCCGCTTGGAGGCCCCCGGGCGGGGCATCACCGTGCTTGCCGGGCGTTCCGGTTCGGGCAAGACCACCTTGCTGCGCGCCTTGAACCGCCTGAACGAGACCTTTTTTCACTGCCGCACGTCGGGCGTGGTGGAGCTTGATCTTGGGCGCGGACTGGAAGCCATATACCCCGCCCCAGGCGTGAACGTGCGCTCGCTGGCGCAACTCCGCCGTCTGGTGGGCATGGTTTTTCAGACGCCCAACGTCCTGCCCGTCAGCGTGGAGCGCAACCTTGCCCTGCCCCTGGAAGTGGTGGCGGGCCTGTCCGAAAAGGAGCGCGGCCGAAAAACCGAAGCGGCGCTCATGAGCGTGGGCCTGTGGGAGGAGGTCAAAGACCGCCTTGACATGCCTGCGGAGCGGCTTTCCGGCGGGCAGCAGCAGCGCCTTTGCCTGGCGCGGGCGCTGGCTCTGGAGCCAGCCATGCTGTTGCTGGACGAGCCAACGGCATCGCTGGATGTCCATGCCACGGCGGAGATTGAAGAGTTGCTCCTGCGCCTTGCCTGCGAGTATCCGCTGCTGGTGGTTTCGCACAACCCCGAGCAGGCCGTGCGCCTGGGAGAACGGCTGGTCATCATGGTGGACGGCCATGTGCGGCAAGTTTTTGAGCGCGGGCAGGTGGACGGCGAGGCCGTGGCCCGTGCCCTTGCGGACGCGGACTAGAGCAGATAACGAATGAAATGAGTTAACTGTTCTGCAAGGATTTTCTTGAAAATCCTTGCCACGAAATGCGAGAAGGCAGGCTTTTGCCTGCCGTAATCGAGCATTTCAAGTGTTAAATGCTCTAGTGCGAACCCGCCGAGCCTCGGCGTTGCGGCAGACTCCCCCGAGCGGCCACTGCGCCACCTGCGGTCACGACAGAAAACGCCCTGTTCCTCACCTGCTCCGGCCTGCCCGCAGTGGGGCGAAATCCTTCATGCCTTGATAAATTTTGTCAACAATCTTGGAAATATCCTCCCACTCTCTTGACCTTGCCGCCTGAAGCACGGCATTCTCCTTTTTGAAGGAGAATGCATGGAGCACCTGACTTTTTCAACCCTTGATCCGACCTTTAACCTGGCGTTTGAAGAAGTTCTGTTCCAGTCCTTGCCTGCTGGCCATCCCGGCTGGTTTCTGCTTTGGCAGAATGGCCCCTCGGTCATTGTGGGCCGCCATCAATGCACAGCCGATGAAGTGAACGCAGACTTCATACGCCGCGAAAATCTGCCTGTGGTGCGCCGTATAACCGGCGGCGGGGCCGTGTACCACGATACGGGCAATCTCAATTTTTCCTTTATTGAACACGCCAATGGCCGCGAAAAGGTGGACTTCAGACGCTATCTGGAACCTGTGTGCGCCGCGCTGGCCGATCTTGGCGTGCAGGCCGTGCTGTCGGGCCGCAACGACATTGAGGCCAAGGGGCGCAAAATTTCCGGCAGCGGGCAGATGCTGCGGCGGGGCAAGGTGCTGCACCACGGCACCCTGCTCATTGACGTGAACTTTGAGCGGCTTGTGGAAGCTTTGAATGTTGACCCGGAAAAGATGCGTTCCAAAGGCGTCGCCTCGGTGCGCTCGCGGGTGGGCAATATTTCGGAGTACTGGCGTTCCGGCAGTGATATCGCGGCCTTGACGGCGGCCCTGCTGCGCCGTTGCGCAGACGTTCCCGGCACGGTGGACGACGCCCTCGTGGCCGAGGCCCAAAAGCTGGCCGCTGAAAAATACCGGCAGTGGAGCTGGAACTACGGGGCCATGCCCAATTTTACCGAGCGCAAGCGGCAGCGCTTTGATTGGGGCACAGTTGAACTGCGCATGGACGTAAAAGGTGGGCATATAGCTGCCTGTAAAATATTGGGCGATTTTTTCTGCAATGCCGGTGAGGGCATTCAAGAGTTGGAGCGCCTTCTTATCGGTGTTTCACGAGAACCGGAACAGCTGAAATACGTTTTGGCACAGGCTGATTTGTCCCGCTATTTCAGTAACTGCGAACCATCTGTTATGACAAGGTTTTTTGCCCAGGCGTAAAAAACTGAACGACAACGGGCAGGCGTGAAAAACATTTTGGTAAATATTTGAAGTGTGTTGCGTGCGCTACGTGCGGAACCGCAGTGCGTAAGGAATGCTGATAATTATTTCACACTTCTTGTGTCCGTCCTTTGCAAGTGGTATCCTCTGTGTATAAGTGCGTTGTTGGTTTCCTTTGGGGCTGCGACCAGTGCTCTGCATGACGCAGTTATTTTGTAACCACACCCAGACCAAGGAGAAAACATGTCGGATTTGCGTACGCCGCTTACTTCCTGGCATGAAGCCCAGGGAGCCAAGATGGCTCCTTTCGCCGGCTGGCTCATGCCCATTCAGTATGAAGGAATTCTTGTAGAACACCTGCATACCAGAAAACATGCCGGTATTTTTGATATCTGCCACATGGGCGAGTTCCGCATTGAAGGCCCCGGCGCGGCTGAGGCCCTGTCGCTTGCCGTAAGCCACAACCTTGAAACCCTGGCTCCCGGAAAATGCCGCTACGGTTTTTTGCTCAATGACAAGGGCGGCGTGCTTGACGACGGCATCATTTACCGCTTTGGGCCGGAATCCTTCATGGCGGTGGTCAATGCCGCCTGCGCGGCCAACGATTTGGCCACCCTGCGTGCCCGTCTGCCGGAAAGCATAAAAATTACTGATATTTCCGACGAGACTGGCAAGGTGGACCTGCAAGGCCCGGATTCGCTGGACGTGCTCGAAAAGCTCATGGGTCAGAACTTTCATGACCTCGGCTACTTCTCCTTCCGCGAATCGCAGTGGCAGGGCGTGCCCGTGCTGGTGAGCCGCACCGGCTACACCGGCGAACTGGGCTACGAGCTCTATCTGCCCGCTGGCAAGACAGAAGACTTCTGGAAGGCCCTGCTGGCCGACGAGCGCGTGAAGCCCGTGGGCCTTGGCGCGCGCGACACCCTGCGCCTTGAGGCGGGCCTGCCCCTGTACGGGCATGACCTTGATGAAGACCACAGCCCGGCCGAGGCCGGCATGGGCCGCATGATGACGAGTCAGGCGAACTATGTGGGCAAGGAAGGGGCGCAGGTCATCCGCGAGGTTCTGGTGCCTCTGAAGATCGAGGGCCGCCGCGCCGCCCGTCATGGCGATGCCGTGGCCCTGCCCGGCGGCGATGCCGTGGGCCGGGTCACCAGCGGCTCTTTCGCGCCGTCTCTGGGGTATGTCATTGCCTTTGCCTGGGTGGACGCCGCCCATGCCGACAAGGAAAACTTTGTGGTGCGTGCCGCAAGAACGGAACTGCCCGCCGTGAAGGTGGACATTCCCTTCTACAAGGAAGGCACGGCCCGCAAAAAACTGGCCTGACGCCCGCGTGAGGCGGCCAGCGGCCCTATGGCCGTGCGCCGTTTGCGGGGCTGAATCTGTGATGGTTTGCGTGCCGCCACGGCACGTACTTTGCTCCCAACAACTTTCAGGAGAACGCATATGGCTACCAATCCCACGAACCTGTTGTACAGCAAAAGCCACGAATGGGTGCGCCTCGAGGGCGACGAGGCAGTGGTGGGCATCACCCACTTTGCCCAGGAATCCCTCGGCGACATCACCTATGTGGAACTGCCCCTGGTGGGCGACGAAGTGAGCGAGGAAGGGGAGTTCGGTTCCGTTGAGTCCGTCAAGGCGGCCAGCGACCTGATTTCGCCTGTGAGCGGCGATGTCGTCGGCATCAACACCGCCCTGGAAGACGCCCCCGAAAAATGCAACAGCGATCCCTATGGCGAGGGCTGGCTTATCAAGGTCAATGTTTCCCGCAAGCCCGAAGGTCTTATGGACGCGGCTGCGTACGAGGCTTTTTGCGCCACTGAAGGGCACTAAAACCCGCTATGGGCGTCGTTCTCTGGCCGGATTCCGCTGTCATGCCGTGCAAGGCGGGGGTTGCCCGCCGTCATGCCGCGCAGGATGGCCTTTCATGCCGGAGCGCACTCCCTTCCCCGGCGGTGTTTTTCGAGCCTGGTTTGGATTCCAGGCCAGCCCACATGCCTTGGGAAACCGGTAACGGCAACCCGGGGTTGCGGCCCGGGATGCGGCGATGCGGCGCACAGGCCCGCTAGCTCAACGCGAGCGGCGGGCGTAGCCAAAGCGCATTCCAACGGATGAGCCCTTACCTCCCAGGCATCCGTCACGCGTAACATGCTCAAGGAGCAGATATGCCATACATCCCCCACACACCGGAAGAGTTGCAAGAAATGCTCTCCGTGGTTGGTGTGCGCGATCTGGACGGCCTTTTTGCCGATATTCCCCCGGAAATGCGCCCCAAACAGTTCAATCTGCCCAAAGGTCAGTCCGAAGCCGCCGTTTGCGCCTACTTTGAGGGCCTGGCCGCCAAAAACTGCCCGGATATCATGTCCTTCCTTGGCGCGGGCTACTATGCCCACGACATTCCCAAGGCTGTGGACGCGCTTTCAGGGCGCAGCGAGTTCTATACCTCCTACACGCCCTATCAGCCCGAGTGCTCGCAGGGAACCCTGCAGGCCATTTTTGAGTTCCAGACGGCCATAAGCCGCCTCATGGGCATGGAGTGCGCCAACGCCTCGGTGTACGACGGCGGTTCCGCCATTTTCGAAGCAGCCATGATGGCTGTTCGCGCCACCCGCCGCCGCGTGCTGGTGGTGGACGAAGCCGTCAACCCCATCTGGCGCGTCATGCTGGCATCCTATATTTCCAGCCTTGACCTTGAACTCAAAACCGTCAAACAGGAAAAAGGCGTGAGCCGTCCTGACGCGCTCATGGCTGCCATCGACGACACCACTGCCGCCGTCATCGTGCAGAACCCCAACTTCTTCGGCGCAGTGGCCGACTATACCCAGGTGTTCGCCAAAGCGCGCGAGCACAAGGCTTTCGGCGTCATTTCCGTGTACCCGGTCATGCAGTCGGTGCTGAAAACGCCCGGCGAAATGGGCGCGGACGTGGCCGTTGCCGAAGGCCAGAGCCTCGGCATGCCCCTTTCGTTCGGCGGCCCCTACCTGGGCATCATGACCTGCCGCAAAGAGCATATCCGCCAGTTCCCCGGCCGCATTGTGGGCCGCACCAACGATCTCGACGGCAAAACGGGCTACGTGCTGACCCTTCAGGCCCGCGAGCAGCACATCCGCAGGGCCAAGGCCACGTCCAACATCTGCTCCAACCAGGCACTGTGCGCCTTGAGATCGCTTATCTACATGTCGCTGCTCGGCCCCTGCGGCCTCACGCGGCTGGCTGAAAACAACATGGCCCTTACCCGCTACGCCGTGGAACGCCTCACCGCCATCAGGGGCATTGAGCTGCTCAACGACGCCCCTTACGGCAATGAAGTGGCCCTGCGTCTGCCCATCCCGGCCCAGTCGCTGGTGGACGCCCTGGCCGGACACGGTTGCGTGCCCGGGTATCCTCTTGGCCGGTACTATCCCGGCATGGAAAACGTCTTGCTGCTGGCCTGCACCGAACGCAACAGCCGTCAGCAGATCGGCATGCTGGCCGAAACCGTGGGAGGTCTGTTGTGAAAACCATATTCGCAAAATCCGTGCCCGGTCGCAGCGCCTTTTGTTTAGAATCCGACGCCCCCAAGGCTGCGGACATGCTGCCCGCAGGCTTGCTGCGCAAGGAACAACCCCGTTTGCCCCAATGCTCCGAACTGGACGTGGTGCGCCATTTTACCGGGCTTTCCAAGCTCAACTATTGTGTGGACGGCAATTTCTATCCTCTTGGCTCCTGCACAATGAAGTACAACCCCAAGTTCACGGAGTATGTGGCCTCGCTGCCCGGCTTTACGCGGCTGCATCCCATGCTCGCCCAGCTGGGCAGCGGCCTCGGCTGCACCCAGGGCGCGCTTGAGTGCCTGTATCAGGCCGAGAACCTGCTCTGCGAACTTACCGGCATGAAGGCCTTTACCCTGCAGCCCATGGCGGGAGCCAACGGCGAATTTGTGGGCGTCAAGCTCATCGCCGCCTACCACAAGGCCAAGGGCCGTAACCGCAAAAAGATGCTCATCCCCGACGCCGCCCACGGCACCAACCCCGCTTCGGCGGCTCTGGCGGGCTTTGAAACCATCAATATCGAATCCCGCGACGGCATGGTGGACCCCGACGCCATCGTGGCCGCCATCCAGAAGCACGGCGAAGACGTGGCGGGCCTCATGATGACCTGCCCCAACACGCTGGGACTGATGGAAGTGCACCTGCCCCGCATCGTGGCGGAACTGCGCAAGATCGACGCCCTGCTGTACTACGACGGCGCCAACATGAATGCCATCATGGGCAAGATGCGCGTGGGCGACGTGGGCTTTGACGTGGTGCACCTCAACGTGCACAAGACCCTGTCCACCCCGCACGGCGGCGGCGGCCCCGGCGCCGGGCCCGTGGGCGTGGGCGAGCGCCTCATCCCCTTCCTGCCCGCCCCGCGCGTGCGCAAGGGAGCGGACGGCATGTTCAGCCTTGACTACGACGTGCCGCAGTCCATCGGCTATATGGGGCCCTTCTACGGCAGCTTCGGCATACTGATCCGGGCTCTTGCCTACATGATGCGCCTCGGAGCCGAAGGACTCACCAGAGCTTCGGAATACGCGGTGCTCAATGCCAACTATCTGAAAAAGCGTCTGGAAAAAGTCCTGGACATCCCCTATGCCGCACGGCTGTGCGCCCATGAGTTCGTGGCCTCCGCGCCTCAGGGAACCCGCGCCCTGGATATAGCCAAAGCCTTGCTGGACCGTGGCTTCCACGCGCCCACCATCTACTTCCCGCTGATCGTGCATGAGTGCATCATGGCCGAACCCACGGAAACGGAAAGCAAGGAAACCCTGGACTCCTTTGTGCAGGCCCTGGAAGACATCATGCTCGTGGCCAAGAGCGATCCGCAGGCCCTGCTGGACGCTCCCGTGACCCTGCCCGCCCGCCGCATGGACGAGACGGCGGCGGCCCGCAACATGATCCTTACGGAAGATATGGCGTAACATCTTCTTTTGGGGGAGGGATCCTTTTGAAAAAGGGTCGCCTCCCCCATACCCCCACCCCCTAAAACTTTTATTCCTCTTTCAGGTTCAGATACAAACAGAGGGGGCCGCGCAAAGCGCGGCCCCCTCTTGCTATCGGGCTGGTCGGGTTCGTGAGAACCTGGTTTCACGCCCCAGGCGGGGCTTGCAAAGGGCCAATACTCGTGCCAGGAAGGCATGATGGCCCTAACACCGGTTGTTATTTATCCACGCCGCAGCACTTCTTGTATTTTTTGCCGCTGCCGCAGGGGCAGGGATCGTTGCGGCCGATGCGGGGCGCGGCCTTGGCCGGGGTGTTGGCGGCCTCCGCATCGCCGCCGCCGGAGTAGGACAGGCTGCTGGCCCGCTCCTTATGGCGGAACTCACGGGCAAGCGGCTGGCCCTGGGGCGCGGCCTCTTCCGGAGCCACCTCAATGGCGTCAACGACTGGTTCGGCGGGGGCCACGCGGATTCTGGTCAGGGCGCGGAAAACGCTTTCGCGTATCTGGAAGAGCATGGACTGGAACAGTTCAAAGCCTTCACGCTTGTATTCCAGCTTGGGGTCGCGCTGGCCGTAGCCGCGCAGGCCGATGCCGTCACGCAGGGCGTCCATGTTGCGCAAGTGTTCCTTCCAGCTGCGGTCAAGCTCTTCAAGCATGAAGTAGCGCTGGATGTCGCGGTAGCTGTCGCCGGTTTCGGCCTTGAGACTGTCAAGAATCTTGTGCACCAGGGGGCCGCATTCTTCCCTTTCGGGCAGGCGGGCGTTTTCGGACAGCACGCGGTCAAGGTTGAACACATCGCGCAGGCGGGCAAAGGCCGCCTGACGGAGGCCGTCCTGATCGTCCACGGGCACGTTTTCAATGGAGCCGTACACGTCGTCCAGCACGTCGTTCATGAACTCGTCCATGACGGGATCAAGGTCTTCTTCCACCATGATTTCACGGCGCAGCGCGTAGATGACTTCGCGCTGCTGGTTCATGACGTTGTCATAATCCAGCAGGGTTTTACGAATTTCAAAGTGATGCGCCTCAACGCGCTTTTGCGCGCCTTCAACCGCACGGGTTACCATGGCGTTTTCAATGGCTTCGCCGTCACGCAGGCCCAGTTTTTCCATAAGACCCTTGATGCGGTCAGAGCCGAAGAGGCGCATGAGGTCGTCCTCAAGCGACAGGTAGAAACGGGAAGAACCGGGGTCGCCCTGACGGCCGGAGCGGCCGCGCAACTGGTTGTCGATGCGGCGGCTTTCGTGCCGCTCGGTGCCGAGGATGTGCAGGCCGCCGAGATCCACCACGCCTTCGCCCAGCACGATGTCCGTGCCGCGCCCGGCCATGTTGGTGGCAATGGTGACCTTGCCCGCCTGACCGGCCTGGGCCACGATTTCGGCTTCTTTTTCATGCTGCTTGGCGTTGAGCACGTTGTGGGGAATGCCCAGCTTGCCCAGGCGATGCGAAAGCATTTCGGACGTTTCAATGGAAATGGTGCCCACAAGCACGGGCTGACCTTTTTTGTGCAGCTCGGTGATGGCTTCCACAATGGCGTCGAACTTTTCCTGACGGCTGCGGTAGATGAGGTCGGGGTAGTCCTTGCGCACCATGGGCCTGTTGGGCGGAATGGAGATGACCTCCAGATTGTAGATCTGGTGGAATTCCACGGCTTCGGTGTCGGCCGTGCCCGTCATGCCCGAAAGTTTTTCGTACAGACGAAAGTAGTTCTGGAAGGTGATGGAGGCCAGCGTCTGGTTTTCGGCGGCGATGGTCACGCCTTCCTTGGCTTCCAGGGCCTGGTGCAGACCGTCGGAATAGCGGCGGCCAGCCATGAGGCGGCCCGTAAATTCGTCAACAATGACCACCTGATCGTCCTGCACGATGTAGTCCACGTCGCGCTTGAAAATCTGGTGCGCCTTGAGCGACTGCATGACGTGATGCTGCGCCGTGATATTGGCGGGGTCAAAGAGGTTGTCAACCTTGAGCATCTCTTCGCAGTAGGCCACGCCCTCGTCAGTGAGCATGGCGGTGCGGGCTTTTTCGTCAATGGTGTAATGCTCGGGCTGGAGCCTGCGGACTATTTCGTCCACAGTGCGGTAAAAGCCCACGGATTCGTCGGAAGCGCCGGAAATGATGAGCGGCGTTCTGGCTTCGTCAATGAGGATAGAGTCCACTTCGTCCACAATGGCGTAGTTGTGGCCGCGCTGCACCAGTTGGTGGCCGTAGAACTTCATGTTGTCGCGCAAATAGTCGAAACCGAACTCGTTGTTGGTGCCGTAGGTGATGTCGGCGGCATACTGCTGTTTGCGCTCGTCATCATCAAGCCCGTGAACGATGACGCCCGTGGTCAGACCCAAAAAACTGTACAACTGGCCCATCCAGGCCGAGTCACGCTTGGCCAGGTAGTCGTTGACCGTGACCACATGCACGCCCTTGCCCGACAGCGCGTTGAGCACCACCGGCAGGGTGGCCACAAGGGTTTTACCTTCACCTGTCTTCATTTCGGCGATTTTGCCCTTGTGCAGCACCATGCCGCCTATAAGCTGCACGTCATAGTGGCGCATGCCCAGCACACGGCGCGAAGCCTCGCGCACCAGGGCGAATACCTCGGGAAGCAGGGCGTCCAGGCTCTGGCCTTCCTGCTGAACGGCATTTTTGTACTGGAGGATACGGACGGGGAAGTCCTCGTCCGCCAGCTGCTGCATTTGTGGTTCCAAGGCATTGATACGCTGCACAAGGGGGCGCAGACGGCGCAAATAACGTTCGTTTTTGCTGCCGAATATTTTTTTGAAAAGAAAGCCGAACATGAAGTCTCCTCTGTTGGGCACGGGCAAACCGCCTTTGGCCCGGATGTACGCGCCTTTATGGCGCGTCGGCGCAAGCACAGGGCCCACGGCCCTGAGCAGCCTGGGGGGCTGGCGGCATCTCCTTAAAATAAGACATAAACGCCGGGTTGGCAATGCGGGCGGGCGCGGCCTCCGCCGGAAAAGGTGAAATTCGGGGCTGTCGCGCCGTGGCGGTGCGGCAGCCCGCATGCGCGACGGCCCGGCAACCTGCATGCGCGACGGCCCGGCACCCGCATGCGCGACGCTGAGGCTCGCTGCGTTCGGGTATTGCCCAGGCCCTTTGGCGCGGAGCACTGGCCGCCGTCAGGCAGAAAGAAAAACCGCTGCGGGACTTATTCTCGCCGCAGGACTTATTCTTCTGTTATCGCTGCCGATATAATACAAAGAACGCTGCCCGCGAAATCATTTTTTTGCGCTTTGGACGGGTCGCGGCGGGGTTGCGGCCAGTCTTGTTTGTCAGGGTTGCGGTCAGACTTTCAGTCAGCCCTGCTGCCAGGAATGGCGGCCATGCTTGCGGTCAGCCTGCGTCCAGTTTGGACGGTCAGGCTTGGCGTCCAGTTTGGCTTGGCGTCCCTTTGGGCGGTCAGTCTTGCAGATGTTCCTGCTTTATGACGGCTTCGGCCTTGATCCTGTCCAGCAGTTCTGCAAAGACGGACTTGACGTTTTCACGTATGTCGCCGGCCACAACCAGAAAGAGCACGTCGTCGCCGGGTTTGAGCAGGCCCTCCTCGGCATCGGCCACAATGGCGAAAATGCCGGGGCGTTGCTCCATCTCGGCCACAATGGCGGCCATCTTTTCCCGGTCGGGCGTGATGTCTACCGAGGTGACCGGGGAGTGGTCGTTACGGGACCAGCCCCGTACCACGCCGTTATGAACGAGCATCATGCCCACGTGCTCGGTGAAGCCGGGGCGGGCTTTGAGTTCCTGAAGAGTTTTGTTAATATCCATGCGGAACCGCCTTGGTTTGATCCACATCCGATTGTGGCGCTGGGCAGTATATACCAGGCCCGTGCCTTCATAAAGGATTTTGTTCATGGCCCAGCTATCGCAGTTATTGTCCCGTCTTCCCGATACGCAAGACATGAGCATGAGCACCATGGGTCATGTTCTGTGGGTCTGCTGGCATGGCAAACTGGCTCCCGCCGTGGGGCAGACGCTGCTCAACTACGGCGGCATGCTGGTGGGCGAAGAAGAAGAGCAGGCCCTGTGGTTCTTTTTTACCGACGATGTCTTTCTGGCGTTGGCCCGGCTTATGGTCTGGGGCAATTTCAACGAACTGCCGGTGAGCATAGAGCTTTTTCCCGGCCGTCTGCAGTTTGGCCGCAAGCGCGACGTGAACCTTTTGCTGGACGGCGCCCTGCAGACGCAGGAAATGCTGGTGCGCGACAGCCTTGAAGTATGGGTGCATCCCAAGAGCCGCGAAGGCAAAAAAAACCTCCCCGGTATCGATTTTGAGCGCCGCCCCGGCCGCCAGGGCATGAGCCCGGTAGACTGGGCCACCATGCTGGTGGACGTGCGCATGCCCTATGCCTCCACCCAGGCATGGTTCGTCCTCCTGCACCCCCTGGGCAGCCCTTTGGACAAAGCCTTCCAGAGCGGCTGGAGCGCCATGTTCAAAAAGATCGAGGCGCTGTTGCAGCGGCTCAAGATAAAATCCATCGTCAGCGGCTCCTTTGTGATGCTGGCCATGGACAATCTGCTTATGCTGCGCACCTTTCTGCGCGAATATCTGCAAAACTGCGACAAGGAGAACGGGGCCTGCTGGCCCTGCGTCTGCGTGGTTGCCGACCGCAACAACCTCAATTTCAACAGCGACCTGCCCAAGAAGATCGGCCTGCAGTGGGACAACCTCATGCCGGACTTCCCCTACCTGAGCTATCGCAACGCCTATCTGCTGGGCGAGGGCTTTACGGTTCGCGATCTGCGGTATACCGGCGAGCAGATGAGCATGGACAGCTGGTGCAACGTGCTGCTGGACGAAAACAGCCTCAGCGAGCGTTCCATCCCCCTGCTCATGCCCGCCCAGCTCACAGCGGGCGACGCGGGGGAAGCCGGATGTTTTTATTGCGGCATCCACGGCCACATGGCGGCCCAGTGCCCCACACGCCAATGCCCGCCCAGCGAGCGGGATTTGTGGGACAAGGTGGCGGACCTGGATCTGGACGCCATCAACGTCGGCTTTCGCCGCATTGAGCAGGTGCTTACCGAGCAGCACACGGCGGGCTATGACATCCTGCTGGCGGAAGGCGGCGACGCGGCCCTCGTGCTGCAAGGCGTGCTGGACATCAATGGCATGTGCCAATTGCGCCATGTGCCCCAGCACTGGCTGTACCGCATGCGCGACCCCGAACCAGGCGAGACCCCGCCCCCTCATGACGACAGCCCGGCTTGGGATTTGCTGAAAAAACTTGCCGTTGCCCCGCCCGAAGGGCTGGCGGAAATTGACAAAAAGACAAGCGTGAGCATAGGGCGGCATCCGCGTGACTGGCGCTTGCGGATGGTTTTGGGCTTCTGCCATGTGCAGCGGCAGGACTTCCCCCGTGCCGACGCCGCCTTTGGCGAAGCGGCCATGCTCGCCCCATCGCCCATGCTTCAGGCATGGAACGAGTTTTTGCAGGCCAGGCTTGAGGAAGAGCAGGGGCATTTTGGCGCGGCCATTGAGCAGTATGCCCAGGTATGGCGCGTCATGCCCCAATGGCGCGAAGTCCGCTACCGTGAAATGGCCTGCAAGGTCAAAATGGGCTTTGCCGAGGCGGTGCAGGATCTGCTGGTAAAGCTTATCCGTGAAGATCCCACGTACTTTAACCGCGTGCTGGTGGACCCGGCCCTGGAGCGGGGGCGTCTGCTCATCCTTTCCTCTCTGTATGACCTGTGGGCCGAAGCCAAGAAAAAGGCCGAGGCGGACGGCGGGTCCATCAACTCCCTGCGCGACCGGCTTGACGACTGGTTTCCGCCGGAGCATCTCGTGCAGTTGCAGCTCGGGGCAAAGGTGCGGCAACTGGAAAAACTTGCCAATACCAACAACTACATCGCCTATCTCAAGGTTGTGGAAGAACTGCCGGCTCTGGAAAAAGAGCTTGAAACCTGCATCAGCCACGAAGTGGAAGAACTGCGCAATAAATACAAATATTATCTTGATATTATTCAAGAAATTCGTGACGAAGCCTCATGGTTTCCCTTTCCCGCCGCCCTGCGCCAGTTCAGCCGCGACTTCAACGAGAGCGCGGGCATTATCAACCGCGCCTTTTCCTGCAACTTCAAGGAAGCCGAATCCTTCAGGCGTACGCAGGCCGATACGCCGCGTCTGGCGGAACTGCTGCGCAATCTGCGCAAGCGCCTGCAGTTCTTGCGCATGGTGCGTGACGGTACGCTTTTCGGCCTCACCATGGGCAAAACATTTTTGTGGATTGAGCTCATCGGGCTGCTGCTCTGCTTTATTGGCGTGCCCGTCGTGGTCTTCTGGGGCGACAGCCTGCGCCTGGGCTGGTTGCGTGACGTTCTGGGCGATGATCAGTGGTCCATACAGAAGGTGCTTATCCTCATCGTGTCCGTTGTGGCCCTCGGCATTGCGGCCCTGCGTTCTACCCTTGTTTTTGACAGCAAACGCGAAAAACTGCTGGAACAGGCCCGGCAGCAACGCGAACAGGCCCAGCAGGCACGGCTTGAACGTGTCCGCAAGCAGCGCCGCGCAGAAGAGGAAAAAGCCCGAAAGTCGCGTGAGGCCATGGCCGTCCGTGAGGCACAGCGCAAGTACAAGGAAAAGAGCGGGTAATGCTTTGCGGGGAGGGGATGTTTTTGTGAGGGAGTGAGAGCTTTGTGTGCGTGGCGTCCACAACACTGTCGCAGATCGCGCGCAGCCTCACAATTGCTGACGGATGCACAGCCGCTGCCCGGCCTTTTATAAGGCCGGGCAGCGTTTTTTACTACAGCAGGGGAGGAATGGTGGGAAGAATGGGCACTTCAAGCAGGGTGGGGCCAAGGCGCTTGAAAGCCTGAGCGCAGGCCTTGCGCACGCCGTCCACGTTTTCGACGCGCAGGGCTTCGCAGCCATAGCCCCTGGCAAGGGAAACGAGGTCAAGGCCGGGCAGGTCAAGACCGGGCACGCCAGTGGTTTTTTCCAGGGCGGCAAAGGATTTCAGGATGGCGTACTCGCTGTTTTTGGGTATGACAAAGAGAATGGGCAGTTCAAGCTGTGCCGCCGTCCAGAGCCCTTGAACAGAATATTGCATGGAGCCGTCGCCAATAATGGCCAGAACTGGACGGTTGCGGCCACTGTCGCGTTCTGCCAGGGCAATGCCCACGCTGGCGGGCAGGTTCCAGCCAAGGCTCCCGCTGGCAAAGGTATAGAGAGTGTCTGGCAGCTTCACAGGCCAGGCCGCGTGCAGCTCGCCAAGGTTGGACGGCGATTCTACCACCAGAACGGTCTCGGCAGGGGTGGCTTCGTGCAGGGTTTTAAAAAGCTCCAGTGCTGTCAGCATATTGCATTGGCAAGGCTCGGGTGCGGCTGGTTGCGGGGCCATGCGCTGGGCCTGTTTTTTGACCTTGGGGGCAGTGGAGCGCGCCTTGACGCGGGCCTCCAGCGCTTCCAGCGCCAGCACGGCATCGCAGAGCATGCTGTCGCCCACAGGAGCGCGTCCGGTTTCTTCCGGGTCGTCAGAAATGTGCAGCAGGTGCAGGTTGTTAGGAAGATAGGGGCCTTCCACATAGGGGTAGTAGCGAAAAACCGGCGCACCGATGACAATGGCCACATCATGTCCTTCAAGCTTTTTGGCCAGCGGCCCTATGGCAAAGGGCAGGCCCCCAGCATAAAGGGGATGATCTTCGGGGAAGGGAGGCCGCTCCGAGGCGGGAGCCGCCCAAACGGGGGCGTTGAGCTTTTCGGCAAGGGCAATGGCTTGCTTCCAGCCGTTACCCCTGGCAATGGCCGCGCCATAGATAAGTACGGGGTTTTTGGCTTTGGAGAGCAGTTCGGCAAATTTGGCCACACGCTCGGGATCTGGCCCGATGCGGGTGGCCACGCACCGCGCCACTGGTTCGCCGAGGGCGGGCTTGTCCCAGTCGTCAAGAGGGATGGACAGAAATACAGGCCCGGCCGGGGGCTGCAATGCCATAGCGTACGCCCGCATAAAGGCTGCGGGAACATCCTCCGCCCGCACAGGCTCGTAACTCCACTTGACCCAGGGCTTGGGCAGTTCCGCTGGCTGCACATTGGTGAGCCACGGTTCCATAAGGAGCATCTCGCGGGTCTGGTTGCCTGCCGTGATGATCAGGGGCGTCTGGTTCATCCTGGCCGAAAGAATGTTGCTCATGGCATTGCACACTCCGGCCGAGGTGTGCAGATTCACCAGCGCCGGTCTGCGGGTGGCCTGGGCGTAGCCGTCGGCAGCCCCGACGGCGGAAGCTTCATGAAGTGTGTGTATATAGCGGAAGTCTTTTGGAAAATCTTTAAGAAAAGTTTCTTCCGTGGAACCGGGATTGCCAAAGATGGTGGTAAGGCCCAGTTGGCGCAATAGCTTGAAGGTTGCCTCTCGGATGGTCATAACCATAGCTAGCTCCGTAATTGACGGTTAACGTTACTATTACTCTTCTGGGGTAGCATAGCCGGAGTTGGCGGGCAATAGAGCCTTTGCCTTACTGATATGTCTTGCGCGAAGGGGCAGGCAGACCCGCATGCGCCGTCAACCGCCTTCGCGTATGCCATCGGTCGGTGGGGTGCGCGGGAGTGTGAAAGTTTCAGGCCTTTGTGATCAGTGAGACAGCGTAAAAAACATGTCGCGCTATCCTTAATCCGCTTCCGGCACGCGCTGTCATGTGTGCAAGGTTTGTGAATGCGTTGAGGGCTGGCACAAAGACGCGCTGCGGTTCACGGAAACGGGCGGCGGGCAGGCGTGCCTTGGCCTTGCGGCCAGAGTTTTGGCATGTCTTTCATTATATTTTACTCTAACGTACTATTTTAATAATAAATAGCCAGATGGATTCAATAGTATTGCCAGTAGGTTGAGATTTTTTAGGGCCAGTCAGTCTTGCCAAGGCTTTCAAGAATGATTATTATTAAAACAAGACCAATGAGGAGGACGCCATGTCGCAACTTAAGGACTTTGCGCTTTACGATATAGACTGGAACCTGACCCCGGAACATGCGGTAACCATGTACCTTGAATGGGGCAATAATGACTGGCATTCGGAGTATCCTCCGGTGCGTTCCAAGGACGATGTGGCCCACTATTTTGTTGTGGACAGCTGGCAGAGTCCCCCCATGGTGCGGCTGGTTCGGCGCAACTCCGAAAGGGCGGACGATCTCATAAGTCTGCCGCTGCCCAAGAATCTTATGGAAGAATTTCGCAAGGAGCATGGCGACTGGCGAGGCATCAGCGCGCCGACTCCTGAAGTAAAGTCCTGGCTCAAGCACGAGCTTGAGCAGGATTAGCCCTCAGGGCGCAGAACGCTTGCGCTCTGGCCGTATATCTGGCCCCTATGGGGGCAGCATATGGGCCGAGGCTGCCCATAGAGGCTGTGTGGTGTTGGTAAACACGTACATGTACTGAAGTGAAACGCGTAAGGGGCCGCATTGCGGCCCCTTTACAGTTCTGACCCGGCAATTCCGCACAGGAATTGCCGGGCTTTTCAGTTCTACACTACCATACGATAAAACCATGCTCCCCTATTGCTACGGAAGCACTGATTAAAGAGCCTCCTGGAAACGCGCAGTTATTTTGTTTGGCAAGGCGCGACCTTTTTTTGAAGCAGGAGTGGACTCTTCCGTCCTCGACTGTATCAAAAAAATGGAGCAACGCCGCCAAACGAAATAACTCAGCGTTTCCCTAGAACCAGCGGCCGAACTTGCGGATGTACACCACCTTCATGGCCTGCGCCACGACGCAGTAGCACAGCAGGGTGCCCGCCAGCCAGGGGAAGTAGTTCCACGGCAGGGGCTCAAGCCCCACCAGTGCGCCAAGCCCGGAAAAAGGCATGTATATGCCGAGCGCCATGATGGTTCCTGTGAGCAGCAAGACCGGAAGGGCGGCAGTGCTTTGCACAAAGGGAATTTTTCTTGTGCGCAGCATGTGCACCACGAGGGTCTGGGAAAGAAGGCCCTCAACAAACCAGCCGGACTGGAAGAGCGACTGCATCTCCGTGCTGGTTGCGCCAAAGACAAACCACATGAGCGCATAGGTGGTTATGTCGAAGATGGATGAGGTGGGGCCTATCCAGACCATGAAGCGGCCGATGTTCTTTGCGTCCCATTTGCGGGGTTTTTGCAGAAACTCCTTGTCCACCCTGTCCCAGGGCAGTGAAAGCTGCGAGAAGTCGTACATGAGATTCTGCAGCAGCAGCTGGATGGGCAGCATGGGCAAAAAGGGGATGAACGCGCTGGCCACCAGCACCGAAAAGACGTTGCCGAAGTTGGAGCTCGCAGTCATGTTAAGATATTTCATGATGTTGCCAAAGGTTTCCCTGCCTTTGACAACCCCTTCTTCCAGCACCATCAGGCTTTTTTCCAGCAGGATGATATCCGCGGATTCCTTGGCGATGTCCGCGGCGGAATCCACAGAAATGCCCACATCCGCGTCCCGCAGGCCTGGGGCGTCATTTATGCCGTCGCCAAGAAAGCCCACCGTGTGCCCGGCCTGTTGCAGCGTTTTGATGATGCGCGACTTCTGCAGGGGGGTGAGCCTTGCGAACACGTCGTGCTGGCGAGCGGCCGCAAGCAGTTCCCGTT
Organism: Desulfovibrio sp. 86; assembly: GCF_902702915.1. Taxonomy (NCBI): domain Bacteria; kingdom Pseudomonadati; phylum Thermodesulfobacteriota; class Desulfovibrionia; order Desulfovibrionales; family Desulfovibrionaceae; genus Desulfovibrio; species Desulfovibrio sp. 86. The sequence goes on from NZ_LR738849.1 coordinate 2,604,126, forward strand.
CGTTCATGGCGTCCAGATCGTCGCCAATGAGCACGGTTCCCGGTTCCAGGCCGACTTCACGGCATATCTTGGCCGTGATGACCGGCGTGTCGCCCGTGAGCACCTTGACGCTCACGCCGTGTTCGCGCAGGGCGGCAATGGCGGATTCGGCACTGTCTTTGGGCGGATCAAGAAAGGTGAGAAACCCCCTGATGATCAGGTCTTTTTCCGCTTCTGTGGTGTACTGCTGGCGGATGTCGTCGCCCTTGATGGCCTTTGCGCCCAGGGCCAGCACCCGGAAGCCGTCACGGTTGTATGCCTCGGACAGATCGATGAGCTTTTGCCGCCACTGGGCGTCCATAGGCACGACCTGCCCGTGCACGTAGACTCCCGACGCGATGGAGAGCATTTCTTCCACAGCGCCCTTGCATACCAGAAGGTGCTCGCCGGAAGTGTCGGACACGATGACCGAGAGGCGGCGGCGCACAAAGTCGAAGGGAAGTTCATCCACCTTGTGCACATGCCGGGGCAGGCCGTTTTCGGGATGAGTCTCGCCAAAATGGACAATGGCCTTGTCCATAAGGTTTTTTATGCCGCTCTGGTGGTAGCTGTTGATCCAGGCAAGGCGCAGTACGTCATCGTCCCTGTTTCCCAACGTGTTCACATGCCGTTCGAGAATGATCTTGTCCTGGGTCAGGGTGCCGGTTTTGTCTGTGCACAGGATGTCCATAGCCCCGAAGTTCTGGATGGAATTGAGGCGTTTGACCACCACCTTGCTGCGCGACATGGCCATGGCGCCCTTGGCCAGGTTGGCGCTGACAATCATCGGCAGCATTTCTGGCGTGAGACCCACGGCAATGGCCAGGGAGAACATGAAGGCGTCGCTCCAGTCACCCTTGGTGAAGCCGTTGATAAAAAAGACAATGGGCACCATGCAGAGCATGAAGCGGATGAGCAGCCAGCTTACGCTGTTGACGCCCCTGTCAAAGGCCGTCTGGGAGCGGGTGCCCACAATGCTTTTGGCCAGCGAACCGAAATAGGTGTTGGCCCCGGTGGCCACCACAAGGGCAGTGGCGGTGCCGATGACCACATTGCTTCCCATAAAGCACATATTGCCCGCATCAAGGGCGCGGCCCGAGGGCGCGGCCTCCCCGGAGGTTTCGGCGGATTTTTCCGCCACTGCGGCAAGGGTGTCGTATTTTTCCACAGGCAGGGATTCCCCGGTAAGGGCAGCCTGGCTGACGAAAAGGTCGCGCGACTCGACGAGGCGGACATCAGCGGGGATCATGTCCCCGGCGGAAAGCCGCACAAGATCGCCGGGAACCAGATCCGCCAGAGGAATTTCTCTGGTTTCGGACTGTCCGTCCTCATTGCGGCGGGTAACGGCGGCCGTTGTGTGCACCATGGCCTGCAAAGCTTCGGCGGCTTTGTTTGAGCGGTATTCCTGCCAGAAGCGCATGAACCCGCTCAGCAGCACCATGATCAGCACAATGGCGGCGCTGGTGCCGTCGGTTTCTTCGCCAGCGCCAAGGGGCAGCCAGTAGTCGCTGTAAAAGCTGACGGCGCTGATAAGAAGCAGCACGTAAATGAAGGGATTATTAAAAGCCCCGGCGAGCTGCACCAAGGGGTTGGGCACACGTTCGCGCGCGACGTCGTTGCGGCCTTCAGTCTCAAGCCGGGCCACTGCCTGGGATTCCTGAAGGCCTTCGCTGCACGAATCAAGGCTGGCGAAAAGCTCGGTAAGGTTTTTCTGTGCGGCCTCTGCGGCCTTAAGGGAGGTGTGGGCAGACGCGGGGCGCGCCGCCTTGCGGAAATCAAAAAACATTGGCATGGCCTCCTGCCGCTTGGACGCGCGGCGGAAGCATGTCCTGCCTATGCGGTATAGGAGAGGAAATGCAGCCTTGCGGCCGATGCGGCGGTAATAATGTTGAAGCGCATCATGTCCGCAGCGAACACTGTTTGGTCATTCGCTGCGAAGCTACTAGGGGGATGGTCCATGACTCAGGAACTCCTTTTTCGCGGGCCGCCTCTGGGGCGGCGGTTTTGCGCGGCATGCGCGTTACGGAAACGCTGATTTATTCCGTTTGGCGGGGTTGCTTCACTACCGGTTTGCGCCAATGAACAGGCCGTTACATAACTGCCTGTTGGCTGTGGCTATCTTGCGGGATTGACGCAAGAGGCCGCAGGCGCGGGAGAAAACACTCGCAAATTCCGGGGTGACGCGGTCAGCACCAGAAAGAGGTTGATGGCGAAAAATGCCACACCCAGCATAATGCAAAGAAAGAGAGAGAATTTCATGGCTCGCCTCCGATGCCCGAAACAGGCTGCGGCGAGCGGGAAGGAACCGTTACAGGCCGTAGCGTGCTATTTCAGGCAAGCTGATCGCACAGGGTTGAATACTACTGGGTAAACTGTCCATAACGGGTCTTGGTTTGGGGTTAAGGGTTAAAAGGGCCGTAAGACAAAAAACTTCTAGGTAATTTTGCCTGAAGAGTCAAGCTTGAACAGGAAATTTTTTGCCTGCCCTTTAGAGCAACTTCACTTTGATATTGCTCTGGCGGTTTCGTGAGTGGACGTTCACTACGGCGGGCGTCCGCTCACGAAACCGCCAGAGTATGATAAGAGCACTGTAAAAGCTGCCGTGCTCCAGTGGGACGAGGGTTGTCTGGAAGGCGGTCGGCGCAGGAGCCGCTCCTGCTGCCATGCGAGCGGCTCCTCCGGCCTTTGGGCGTTTACTGGCCGAGCAGGTCGCGGGTTTGCGGCGTCAGTCCTTTCAGGCTGTCGAAGACGGCCAGGGCCCCCAGGTTTTCCGGGTCCTGAATAATGGCGATAAGCACCATGTCAGCCGTGGCGTGAACCCTGGTCAGGGCAGAAGACTGGAATGCCTGGCTGCGCGGCTCGCCGCTGAATGACCAGAAGTGGCCGTCCTGTTGCGGTTCTGTAGTCTCGGCCTGAAACTGGCGCAGGTCTTCGGCTATGCTTTGGCTTGCGGCCTTTTTTTCGTTGGGCAGAACAAAAACGCTCACCAGCGCCCTGTAGTTGTCGCCCGCCGGGTCCTTGAGGCCGAGCACCAGCATGCATTCGTCATCGTTACCGGAACGAAAGCCGGTGCGCTCTTCGCCATCCCATCCCGCGGGCAGTTTGGCGCTGAAGCGGGCAAAGTCCCTGGTTGCGGCCGCCGGCGTCTCGGAAGCCGCGTGCGCGGCAAGGACGCCGAAACCCAAAACCAGCACGCAGGCCAGAAGAAGGGGGGAAAAACCGGGGATGCGCATGCGAACCTCACTGTATGCTGCAATTGAGCGGCGCGTTCTGGCCGCGCTGGATGCCTGGATCAGGACGCGCTTCGCAGCAGGTATAGGATGAAGGGCAGGCTCTGGCGCACAACCAGCAGCGCCAGGGCCAGCCAGTTGAGCCACAGCAACCGCAGGCGGGAGCGCACGGTAAACAGTATGGCCCAGCAGGCCACAGCCAGCGTCATGGGCACGAGGCCGACAATTTGCGGCATGAGCCAGTCGGGCAGGCTCTGGCCGCTGAACGACAGTCCGATGAACATGCCCCATCTGTCAATGCAGCGGGGTATGTATCCTATCATGGCCCACAGTGAGCACCAGCGGGCGGCCTTTTCAAGGTCGGCAATGGCGGGAAATGGCGCGCCCTTGCGGTGGGAAAAAGACAGGGCCAGCAAGGCGAAAGCGCCCGCAGGGGCAAAGCAGGTGAAGTAGTTGTGCGTGGCCGTGCCAAGCACGGCAGAAACCATGCGTCCCCATTCCATGCCCTGCGGCGGCCCGGAAAAAGACCAGTTGGGCAGAACCTGCGCGCCAAAAAAGCAGATGGCGGCCATCAGGTACAGGCACAGCCTGCCGCGCATGGCTTGGCCCGCCAGTTGATCGCTCGAGCCGGAACCTTCCACAGGGGCCGGAGCGCGGCGCGCCTTGCGGGCTGACCGGCCTTTGGAGGCAGTGCCCGCGCCGTTTTTCGCGGCAGATCCGTCTTTATCGGGATCGCCAGCGTCAGGCAGCCCTGCGGCAAGGGGAGAGCGCCCGTCCAGATAGGCCGCAATCCACAGGCAGCACAGGCCGCCAATCCAGGCCAGCACCGTGGTGGTGTAGGGCAGCACCGCGTCGTCCCACAGGGAAAGACTGTTCAGGAGGCTGGCCGAGCCGCCGAGGCTAATGAGCGTGGCAGCGAGATCCGCAGCGGTCAGCAGCGGACCCAGCAGGCCGAGCCCAAGGGCCAGCCGTGTGAGGCTTTGTGTTCCCAAAATGCAGAGGCGGGCATTGCCGCGTCTTCCGGCCAGCAGGGTAAGGACCATGATGATCGGCAAGGCCGCAGCGGCGCTCATGCCAAGGTTCAGTATATTGGAGGCCCATTGCCAGTAAAAAAGCCCTTCAGGTATGTTTTGCATGCCGTCTTGTAGCCCGTGACGCCCGCCGTAGCAAGATGCCCACAAGGCTGGCGGCGCGAAAAAATGTGGGGCCGTCACGCAATGAGTGGTTGTCGGGCAAGGTTTCGCGGAATTTTATCGGCGCTGTGACACTTCAGTCATTCTGATTTTGTACCAGAGCACAGGTACGCTTGTCCGTTGGCAGGGCTTGATCTATAGTCCTGGACCCGACAAACCATAACCCAGATACGTGGCCTGCCACGAACGAGACGCGATCCATGACCTTTTTCGCCGTATTTCTGCTTGCCGTTGCCCTGTCCATGGATGCTTTTGCCGTTGCCGTAGTCTCGGGCTGCGCCCTGCAAAAGCCAAGCCCGCGCCATTATGTGCGCCTCTCAGCCGCCTTTGGCTTTTTTCAGTTCGCCATGCCCGTCATCGGCTGGTACCTCGGAGTGTCCGTACGCGAGTACATGGAAGCCTGGGACCACTGGATAGCTTTTGTCCTGCTGGCCTGGATAGGCGGCAAGATGACCCTGTCAGGGCTGCGGGCGCTCAGGCACAGGGAATCCTGCGCCTGTCCCGCCGTGGACCCCACAGCGGGCAGCAATCTTTTGGTGCTGAGCGTCGCCACCAGCATTGACGCCCTGGCGGTAGGGCTGTCGCTGGCCATTCTTGGAACGCCCATCTGGGGCGAAGCCGCGCTCATAGGGATTATTTGCGCGTGTATCACGGCTGGCGGGGTGCGTATTGGCAAAACGCTGGCCAATCTCTGCGCGTTCAATGGGTGGGCGGAACTGGCGGGAGGCTTGACGCTGCTTGCCATTGCCTGCAACATTCTGCGAGAGCATCAGGTTTTTTAAGGAAACGCGGATTAAAGAGCCTTCTGGAAACGCGCAGGTATTTCCTTTGGTCAGGCGCGATCTTTTTTCAAGCAGGAGTGGACCCTTTCGTCCTCGACTGTTTCAAAAAAAGTGAAGCAAGGCCGCCAAACGAGATAAATCAGCGTTTCCATAACCTCAACCAAACCTGTCCGCCGCGCTTACGGGCGCGCATGTCGGCCATCAGGCCGTGCGGAAAAAGGAGTTCTCATGGCTACTATCAGCGCCAGATACCTTGGCGACCTGCGTATGGAATGCGTGCATAACCAGAGTAGAGCCAAGATTTTTACCGATGCCCCCAGCGACAACCAGGGCAAGGGTGAAGCCTTTTCGCCCACAGACCTTTGCGCCACGGCCCTCGGAACCTGCGCCATGACCATTATAGGCATGTACGGCAAAACCCACGGGGTGGACGTGACCGGCACGGAAGTGGAGATCACCAAGACCATGAGTGCCGACCCGCGCCGCATCGGCAAGATTGAGGTTGTGTTCAAAATGCCGCCGCGCTCCTATTCCGCCAAGGAAAAAACCATCATGGAGCGCTGCACCGCGTCCTGCCCCGTGCATCTGACCCTGCACCCGGACGTGGAGCAGGTCTTTACCTTTATCTGGCAGGATTAGAGCATTTTACCTTTGAAAAAGTGCAACTGCTCTAACGCTGTACGAAAGTACAGCGCGCCACAACGTGGCGTGGATCCAGCCGCAAATCGCATTTTTCGGCTGAATGAACACTTTGAAATGTGAAGCATTTCAAAGTTAATCTGCTCTAGAGCAAGTTCACTAGCGGTGCTGTCGCCAGCCGCAGGGCTTCTTCGTCGCCTAACGGCTACCGCGAGAATGGATATTCTCAATGCGGAAATGGTATAGACGCGGCAGCACGGCATTGGACCTTCTTGTCCGTCATGTGCGCCAGTGGCGGTGCTGTTCGGGCAGCCGCTGGCGCACACATTCCCTCCATCCGCCACACAGGACACGCCATGGCATCTCCTCCGCTGGTTTCCGTCATTATTCCTACGTACAATTACGCGCAGTTTTTGCCAGAAGCCGTACATAGCGTCCTGCGCCAGAGGGCGGACAACCTGGATGTGGAAATCATCGTGGTGGACGATGGCTCCACGGACAATACGCAGGACGTGGCCCGTCAGATGCAGCGGGACATCGTTTACGTCCGGCAGCAAAAGAGCGGGGTGTCGACAGCGCGCAATACCGGCATACAAAAAGCACGTGGTGACTTTGTCGTTTTTCTGGATGCCGACGATGTGCTGATGGAAGAAGTTCTATCCACCCACCTGGATATGTTTGCAAAGCATCCCCATCTGGACATGTCACTGTGTCGCTGCTTTGATTACCACACGCAAGGCAGCGACGGGGCCAACTGTTTGTGGCCGCTCATGCGCGGGTATTGGAATATCCATATATGTTGCGCCAATGTTGCGCCTATTCACTCATTCATGCTGCGTGAAAAGGTCATACGGCAGGCCGGTCTGTTCAACGTGTCGCTTACAGGCTGTGAGGATTATGAATATTGGCTGCGCTGTTTCAGTACGGGATGTCGCGCTGGTCTGGCTGCTGAAGGATTGGTTATCTACCGCAGACATCAAACAAGCACCACCACCAACAGGGAACACATGCTTCTGCATGAGGTGTCCCTTCGAAGCCTTGTGGCCAATATGCTTGATTCCTCGAACCTGACGGATTCGCAGGAAAAGCTGGGCGGATGGCTGGCCCTGGCCAGCGGCTGCCTCAATCTGGCAAACCAGGTTACATTCTGCAAAGCGTTTGCTCTTAAAATGCAAGACATGTTTGTTCGGGCGCTTCAGGAAGCGGAGCGTCTGTATGCGAGTTCAAAAGGCAGCAACGCGGATCTGCGCTGTATACAGCGATATTACCCGGCCCAAGCCATCAAAACCGCCGGACTTATGGCCGATGATCTGACTCCTGATGCGATTAACGCTCTAAAATTGCTTGTAGACCGCTATCCTTATTTTGCGGAGTGCAGCGCGGCGGAACTCGACAGTCAGATTTCTGCCATGTCGCAGCATCTTCAGGTTTCTGGAATTCCAGGCATTTTACAGCGCTTTGCTGCATCCGGCAGTTGAGACCCTTCGTGCATTTGCCTTGCCGTTTTTGACGCAAGAGGCTATTGCCCTGCGTGAAGTTTTTCGTTTTACGTGGAGATAAGGAGACAGTAATGCCAAAAAACGCGGCCCTCATTCTGGCGGCAGGCAAGGGCACCCGCATGCATTCCGACAAGCCCAAGGTTTTGCAGACCATGCTGGGCGAACCCATGCTGGCCAGTGTGCTCGCGGCCTTGCGCCCCGTATTTGCCGAAGATGTCTGGATTGTGACAGGACACAAGGCCGAAATGGTGCAAGCCGCCTTTCCGGACGCATCCTTTGTTCTTCAGAAACAGCAGCTCGGCACCGGGCATGCTCTCATACAGGCTCTGCCCACGCTGGTCGCGGCGGGCTGCACCCACCTGCTGGTGGTCAACGGCGACGCGCCCCTGCTCTCGGAATCGCTCGTGCGCCAGTTTCTGGCCGAAGCCGTGGGCGCTGACCTGGCCTTTGCCACCATTGAACTGGACAACCCCGGCGCTTATGGCCGCGTGGTGCGGCAGGGCGAAGATGTGCGCGCCATTGTGGAGGCCAAGGATTACGATCCGTCGCTCTACGGGCCGCCAACCAATGAAGTCAACGCGGGCATGTACTACTGCGCGCTGAACGCGGTGGAAAGCCTGCTGCCCCGTATCGGCAAAGCCAACAAGAGCGGCGAATACTATATCACCGACCTCGTCGGCCTGGCTGTGGCGGAAAAATACAATGTTCTCGGCGTGCGCTGCGGACGCGACGACGGCCTCATGGGGGTGAACTCGCCCCTGGAACTGGAGCGGATGGAAGAAACCCTGCGCGAGCGAAGGGTACGCGATCTGCTTGCCTCGGGCGTCATCATTCACGCGGCCGCCAGCGTGCGCGTGGGTCTCCTGGCCGAGGTGGAACCCGGCGTGGAGCTTACTGGTCCTTGTGAAATTTACGGGCATTCGCGCATCCTGCGCGGCGCTTCCGTGGCCTCGCACTGCGTGATCCGCGACAGCGTCGTCAGCAACGGGGCGCAGATACGTTCCTTTTCGCACCTTGAAGGCGCCCATGTGGGTGACGATGCCCTTGTGGGGCCCTACGCACGGCTGCGCCCCGGCGCGGTGCTTGAGTCCCAGTCGCATGTGGGCAATTTTGTCGAGCTGAAAAAGACGCGCCTGGGCCGGGGGGCCAAAGCCAACCACCTGAGCTATCTCGGCGACGCGGATGTGGGAGCGGGCAGCAATATCGGCGCTGGCACCATCACCTGCAATTATGACGGCAAAAACAAGCATGTCACCAAGATAGGCCAGCGAGCCTTCATTGGCAGCAACACAGCCCTGGTGGCCCCGGTGAGCGTGGGCGACGACGCGCTTGTGGGGGCGGGGTCGGTCATCACCATAGACGTGCCTGCTGGAGAACTGGGCATCGCCAGGGAAAAGCAGAAAAATCTGCCGCGCCGGAAAAACTGACGCGGATCCTGGGGGGCGCCTGTACGGGGCACGCGCCGCTGATTTGCGCAGGGCGCGGGCAACGCAGGGTATGGCAATACAGGTGCGGCAACGCAGAGCGTGACAACAGAAGAAAAGGGCAAGGCGCGACGCGGTGTGGGTTCTTCAGTTCCCGTTTTTCTTGTTAGGAGCCAAAACCGTTTGTCACGAAAATGCCGCAAATCCGCTGCCATGGCGCACAAGCGGGAATTTGGGCCGCCAAGCCGTGCGTGGCGCGGGTTTTTTTCGAATTTACTGCATCCATTCTTGCCAAGGCTCTGGCACGATGCTATCTATGAACCATGGAACTTCTGGGACAGCTTGAAACACAAGTTGCGGCTCTTTTAGCCAGGCTTGACCGCCTCAAGGCGGAGAATGTGCGCATCAGCGCCGAGTCTGCCGCTATGGGGGCGGAAAAGACCGCTCTGGAAGAAGAAAACCACAGGCTGCGCGAGGCTCTGGAGAATGAAGAACAGTTGCGGGCTCAGGCGCTGAAGCGCATTGACGCCGTACTGCGCAACATTCAGGAGCACGACAGCGTAGAGTAGGTTTTTGTGAATCAGGACGCTATCAACCTAACCGTTCTAGGCTTAAGCATCGCTTTTAAGCCTGGTGCAGATATGGACCGTGTTCATGAGGCCGTGAGGCTTGTTGAAGAACGGTTTGCTGACCAGAAGCTGAGGTTCCACGGAGGGCAGACCAAGGATATTCTGCTGACCTTTATGGCCCTTGGGCTGGCGGATGATTTGTTGCAATCGCAGAAAGAGCAGGCGGACGCGCGCGAGCGCGTAGAGGCCATGCTTTCGAAGATAGAGGGGTCTGATTAGACCTCTGGGCGTTTCCCTGGGGAGCGCGTGATCTATGCCTCGGTGCTAACCTGACAAGTATATTAAAGGGAGTCGTCACTGTCCTCAGTGTGCAAGCCCGGCCACGACCGGGACGCCTGAAGGGGACATACTGGTTCCCGACCTGGTTATCCAGGTTCTGTACCGCAAGCATGACACGGCTCTCTGGGGAAAAAGCCGCTTTCAGCAGTAGTTTGGAATTCCAGCTTCCGCTATGGGGCCGTCACTTCTTCTTGCAACGCCATCCTTATTGCCGTGTTTACGGCGTCCAGCCAAGGTTACAGCAGCCCTTTGGGCTCAATTGCTACGGCGGCCAGTATTGGCTGCCGGTGTTCGCCGGGCTGGTTCTAGAGCAGTTTGCGCATGCAATGCGTTAACTGCTCTGCAAGGATTTTTTGAAAATCCTTGCCACGAAATGCGCGTAGGCAGGCTTTGCCTGCCGTACACGAGCATTTCAAGCGTCAAATGCTCTAGGACTGGTCCCGTATTGATAAAAGAGAGGCTGGATTCATGGACCCATTGTTCATCGTGGCGCTGCTTGCGTCTGTGCTGCTGGGGGCGGCACTGGGCGTGGTGGTGTATAAGCGGTCTACCACAAAACGCATCGGCGACGCCGATGACCTGGCCAAGCGTATTGTGGCCGAAGCCCGTAAAGAGGCTCAGGCACAGAAAAAAGAAATTCTGCTCCAGGGGCAGGACGATCTCTTCAACCAGAAACGCGAACTTGAAAACGAGTTCAAGGAGCGGGAACGCGAAGTCAAAACCCGCGAGCGCAAGCTGGAAGAAATGAGCGGCCGCCTTGAAGAAAAACTGGAAAAAGCCACCGCCAAAGAGCACGAGCTGCTCGCCTCCGAAAAGGATCTGGCCCGCAAAGAGCGGCAATTGTCCGAATCCGAGATGTTTCTGCAAACCCGCATAGAGGAGCAGGAACAACGCCTGGCGCAGATATCGGGCTTTACCGTTGAAGAAGCGAAGGCCCAGCTTTTCATGGAAGTGGAAGCCAAGACGCGGCACGAATCTGCAAAGATGATCCGTCAGATTGAGATGGAAGCCCGCGAAACCGCAGACCGCAAAGCCAAAGAAATTCTCTGTAACGTCATTCAGCGCTACGCTGGCGACTACGTGAACGAGCAGACAGTCACCGCCGTCACCCTGCCCAGCGAAGACATGAAGGGACGCATCATCGGCCGTGAAGGGCGCAACATCCGCGCGCTTGAGGCTGCC
>NZ_LR738849.1:3220000-3380000 GCF_902702915.1 Desulfovibrio sp. 86
GCTGCGAACGTAAAGTTCTGGCCGCTTCCTTTCTGGCCTATGCCGTGGGCGACAAGAAAGGGTGCCTCAGCCTGCTGGATGCGGTGTCTGCCTCCTATACAGAAAATCCGGCCCCGGCCTGCCTCGTGCTGGAACAGCCCGCCTTCACGCAAAACATGGTGCGGGTCTGGAACGCCAACAAAAGGCTGCTGGCCAATCCGCTTATCAAGCGTCATGCCGCCTTTGAACTGCCGTGGTTCATGGCCCTGCTCACGCTGGCCCGCCGCAAGGGGGTGCTGGCGTCTTCGCAATTCCTTTGGCTGCGGCCTTGTGACCGCCGGCTCTGGTACGCGCTGAGTCAGTGCGGTGGCCGGGTGGCCTGGGCAGAGGGTTTCGCCGCCTGGGCGCATTACGCGGCGGAAGAAAAGGCGGGCAGGACGCTACGGGAAATGCGCACGGCCCATGCCGTGAAGCGCCTGCGGGACACACTGGCCGCGCAGGGGTGGCTGGCAGACAGGGTGCTTCATTCTGCGCAGGTGGAGGGCGATGTGGTGACGGCGGCGGCTGAGGAGCCTGACCCCCCATATGATGCCAATATTGACCCCAATTTGTACCAGGAACAATTTTGAGGACTTGTCTATGAGCGAACGGAAAGTACGCGGTCTGGAAGACAGAGAGGCTCAGGAACGCAAAACCCTGCTGCGCGATGTGCGTTCGCCGGTGCAGCAACTGGCGGACGCCCTCAAAAACGGCACGGTGCAGACTTCCGGCGTGTTCGGGGCGGGAGTGTGTCTGTTTGCCTTCCCTGTGGCGGCAACGCCGCTGTTCGGGCTTGGCTTGTTCTTCTTTATCCTGCGCTGTCTGTGTGTGAGGAATGAACGACTGCCGTTCCGTATGCCGCTCGGTTTGTACGGCACGGATAGGGGCGACCCCCTGCCCGGCAGACGGGGCTTTGCCAAGCCCGAAGGCATTTTCTTTCTGGGCAATCGCTTGCAGGACAGCAAAGAGCTGTGGCTGAAGGCCAAGGATATTCTGACCCATGCGCTGCTTTTCGGCACCACCGGCTCCGGCAAAACGGAGACTCTGGTCTCGCTTGCCTACAATGCCCTCGCCACGGGCAGCGGCCTTTTCTACATCGACCCCAAAGCCAGCCCCAAGCTGGCCGTGCAGATTTGGCAGATGGCGCGGTTTCTGGGGCGTGATGATGATTTCCGGGTGCTCAACTACGGCACAAGCGGCAAGGTCAAGGGTAAATCCCCGCGCCGTCTCTCCAACACCAACAATCCCTTCACTTTCGGCAGCGCCGAAGCCCTGACGCAACTTCTGGTGTCGCTCATGCCCGTTTCGGATGGGGCCAACAGCATCTTTGCCGACAAGGCGCAGGCCCTCATTTCCGGCGTCATGTATGCCCTGGTGGACTTGCGGGACAAGGGATTGCTCAAGCTTTCCACCAGTGTGATCCGCGACGCCCTGGCTCTGGAAAAATGCGTGGAACTGGCTCTGCGTCCTGAGTTGGACGCGGAATCGAGCGCCTCCATCAAAGCGGCCCTGGGCACGTCCGGCTGGATTGCCGGGCGGGAATTGAAGGATCAGCCTCCTTCGTTTGCGGAGCAATTCGGCTATGCCCAATCCTACTTCGGCAAGGCGCTGTCCAGCCTGACAGATACCTACAGCCATATCTACGGTGCGGAAGACGGCGAGGTCGATTTCGCGGACGCCATCATGCAGCGGCGCATCCTCGTAGTTTTATTGCCTTCGCTGGAAAAAGCGCCTGCGGAACTGGCGAGCCTCGGCAAAATCAGCCTGTCGGCTATCCGTAATGCCTGCGCCGTGGGGCTGGGGGCGCAGATTGAAGGTGACGCCGCTGATGTGCTGGAAGCCCTGCCTACGGACACCATCGGCATCGGGCCGTATCTGTGCATCGTGGACGAATACGCGGCCATCGTGACGCCGGGCTTTGAAGTGGTGCTGACGCAGGGGCGTGGCCTTGGCATTGCGGCCATTGTGGCCAGTCAGGATTACGCGGGCATTCTGGAGGCGGACAAGAAAGGCGCACAACAGATGGTGGCCAACACATCCATAAAAATATTCATGAAGCTGCAAGACGCTGAAAAGACCTGGGAGCTGATACGCGGCCAGGCCGGGCAAGGCACGGTGGTGCGCAGCTCCGGCTTCTCGGTCAACGACAAGTCCGGCTCCGTCTACGCCGACACCATGAATACCACCATAGAAAAAGAAGACCGCGTGGATTTACGCGATCTTCAGGAACAGATCGAGGGTGAGGCGCATTTCATCTTCTCCGGGCAGGTGGTGCGCGGAGACATGTTCTACGCCAACCCTTCACTCAAAATGGCGCAGCTCCGTGTGCCGCAACTTATCCAACTTGGACAGGAGGTTTCCTATGATGTGGCAGCATAACATTTTTGCAATTGTCGTTAGCACGTTGTTGTTCTTGCCTGTGTATATGGCTCATGCCGGAACGCCCATGTCGGATCGCGTTGCCGTGGAAGCCAAAGTCCGGGCCGAAGTGGGCAAAGACTTGGCTCTTCCCTATAATCCCTTTGAAACCCTGGCTGACCGTCAATGCCTGGACGGGCGGTCTGCAAAAGACTTTCAGGGCGATCTTGTGGAGTATTGGGTCAATCTTGAATGCTCCTATTGCGGCATCCGCGAACCGCTGCAAGCCCAACGAGCCGTGCCGGATATGTGTATTGTGGTGCGGCATATTCCGACTGACCAATACGGCGAATCCCTCAAAAAGGCTCTGAGCTACGAGGCTCTCAAAAAGTTCTCTGCCAACGCGGCCAACCTCTTCTGGGACAAGGTGCTGCCGCAGACGGCCCTGGGCATTCCCGTGCCCTATGAAGCCTCGCTCCTGCTGGCCTTTCAGGAAGCGGCCATTCCCGCTGAAAGTTTTGGCGAAGCACTTGCCGACAGCGCCACTACGATCGTCAATGAAGACATTCTCGCGGGGTATGGACGCATCAGCATTACGCCCACCTATGTTCTGGCGGGCATCCGCTTTCCTTCCTGCGACTTCACGGCAGGCCAACTGCGCGAGGCTCTATCCATCGCCAGGAAGGCCCGTGAGGGCGACACGGCGGCGCGGGATAAAGTCATTACCATTATCACCAACGCGCAGCTCAACGAAAAAATGCTCTAACCGGGGGAGGTGCCCTCGTTTTCGCTTGCTTTTTTCTTGGTAAGGAATACAAGGAAAGTAAGGAATAAAACAAGGAGCACCTCATGAACATGGAAGTGTCCACCATGACCTCCAAGGGGCAGATCACCATCCCCGTGGCGGTTCGCAAGAAACTGGATTTGCAACAGGGTGACAAGGTTGTCTTTATTGAGGACGACTCCCCCAAGGGGGGCATCCGCATACTGAACGCGGCCACACTGTCCTTTGGCAAAAGCGGGGAGGTTGTGACCGTACCAAGGTAGGCATTATGGCGCGGCCACGCAAGCAGACCTATGACCCACGGCAACTGAGTTTCAATTTTGACGTGGCAGCGGATCAAATTGAACAACTTCGGCGCGAGAACGCACACGCCGACAAGAAGGAGGAACACCATGCTCGACCGACAGACCAACCCGCTGGACATCGCCCGCACAGTGCTGCGCCCAGAAACCCTGCGCGAAGTACGCCGGGGCGGGTTCCCCAACTCAGCCTATTTGATTCTGGATCGCTGGGCGCTGAACCAGCCGGACGATCTGCGCCGTCTGGAAGCGAGAGGGGAAGTTTCGTTTCTGGTGACGCTGGATCAGCAATGTACGAGGGAAGCGAACGTGCTGAACTCGGATTCGGCCTGGGAAGCCAGCCGCCAGGGGATGAGCGACTGGGAGATTTTGCAGAACGCCGGGGTGGATACGAGCCTGAGAATTACCATATAGGCCCGGACGACCGGCTTGGCCACGGCGGCGCAAAGACCAAGTTTGCCGACAACATCGCCGCCATCCGCCTGCTCAAGGATTTGCAGGAACGCAAGGTGGATGTGGCCGGGCCGGATGAAAAAAAGGTTCTGGTGCGCTATGTGGGCTGGGGGGGACTCCCCCAGGCCTTTGACGCCCGCAACGAAAAGTGGGCTGCGGAATATCAGGAGCTGCAAAGCCTGCTTGCGCCGGACGAGTACGCCAAGGCCCGTCGTTCCACCCAGGACGCGCATTTCACGTCCGAAACCGTCATTCAGGGTATTTACCAGGGCCTGAACACCCTTGGTTTGCGTGAAGGCGGGCCGCTGCGCGTTCTGGAGCCTTCTGCGGGCATCGGCAACTTCATGGGGTTGATGCCCCAGGGCTACAATGCCGACATTCTGGCCGTGGAACTTGACCCCACCACAGCGGCCATTTCGCGCTATCTCTACCCCAAGGCCCGGCACCTGAACAACGGCTTTCAGAATGTGGAGCTTCAGCGGGCCAACTTTGATCTTGTCGTCGGCAACCCGCCCTTTGGCAAGCAGACCCTCTACGATCCCAACTTCCCTGAGCTGCGCGGCTTTTCCATCCACAATTACTTTCTGGCAAAATCCGTCAGTCTGCTGCGCCCTGGCGGCATCGGGGCCTTTGTGGTCAGCCGCTTCTTCATGGACGCGGCAGACCCCAGCGCACGGGCGCATATTGCGGAGTCCGCCGACCTTCTGGGGGCCGTGCGCCTGCCGGAGACAGCTTTTCGGCAGAACGCCCTCACGGACGTGACCACCGATATTCTCTTCTTCCGCAAACATGACGGTCAGCCTTTACGCAGCAAGGATTGGGTGCAGACGGCCACGGTGGAAGCTGAAGACCTGAAAGAAGGCGGCACCCGTCCTGCCACCATCAACAAATACTTTGTCGAACTGCCCGGCCAGATCATCGGCAGCATGGTCTATTCGGGCGGCATGTTTCAGGACGCGCTCAACTGTGTGGCTCCATCAGACATTGATTTGGGTGCGGAAATTGCCAAGCGGGTGCAGGTGCTGCCGCCCATGCAGTATGTGCCAAGGGAAGAAAGCCCGGCAGCGGCCGTCAGCGAAGCCCGCAATGAAGCCTTCATCGCCTCCGACTACTTTCAGTCCCTGAAAATGGGCGCGTTCTGCGTGGAGCCGCAGAGCCGCAAAATCGTTTTCAAGGCTGCCGGTGGTTTTGGCGACAGCACCTACGAAGCGGTGCCCATCAAGAATGATACGGCCCGGCAACGCCTTGCGGCCATGATTCAGGTGCGCGACAGCCTGCGCGACCTTCTCAATCTGGAAAAAAATGACGCAGAAGAGAAAATGATTGAAGGCGCACGGCGTCAGCTCAACGTGCAGTATGACAATTTTGTGCGCCGCCACGGGCACCTCAATTCCCAGACCAACCGCAGCCTCATGCGCGAAGACCCGGAGCATTCGCTGCTGGAGTCGCTGGAACTGGAGTACGACAAGGGGCTTTCCAAAGACCTGGCCAGGCGTCAGGAGCGGTCTCCGCGTCCGGCATCGGCCCGCAAGGCCGCTATTTTCCGGCAGCGGGTGTTAAAACCCACACAGATAGTGGATCGGGCCGACACGGCCAAGGACGCCCTGGTCATCAGCCTGCGCGAATCGGGCAAGGTGGATTTTGCCCGCATGAACCAGTTGCTGCACCGCCCGGCAGAAGCCATTCAGAAGGAATTGCAGGACGAAGGCCTGATTTTCCGCAACCCGGCCAGCGCGGAATGGGAAATCCGCGACAAATATCTCACCGGCAATGTGCGCGACAAGCTCCACAGGGCGCGGGCTGTGGCAGTAGACAACCCGCAGTATCAGCCCAATGTGGAAGCCCTCACCGCCGCCATGCCGCCAGAGATCGAGGCCGTGGACATTGGCGTGAAGTTCGGTTCCACCTGGGTGCCCGGCGAGGTGCTCTCCGACTTCATCGAAGAGCGCATCCACGGAGGCCGGGGGCATCAGAGCGTCAAATACGTTCCCATTCTGGGGCGCTGGGAAGCCAAGGTGTCCATCTATGACCGGTCGGCCAATACGGAGGTATGGGGCATTCCCGAATACCCTGCGGAAAAAATTCTTGAATCTCTGCTCTCCAATCGCCCCATCAAGGTGGAAAAGGAGAGCGGTGCCTATGACGAGCAAGACCGCCCTATCATGGTGGTGGATCAGGAACTCACCGCCGCCGCCATGCAGAAGGCCGATGAGGTGAAGCAAGCCTTTCTGGATTGGGTATGGACGGATGACGAGCGGCGCACCATGCTGGCCACGCTGTATAATGAACGCTTCAATACCCATGTGCCGCCGCGCTATGACGGCTCGCATGTGCAGCTTGTGGGCGCGTCTTCTGACGTGACCCTGCGACCGCATCAGAAGGATGTGGTCTGGCGCGGCATTCAGGAAGGCACGGCGCTGTTTGACCACGTTGTGGGCGCGGGTAAGACGATGGCCTGCATTGCTACCATCATGGAATCCAAGCGCATGGGCTTTTGCGCCAAGCCGATGGTGGTGGTGCCCAACCACCTGCTGTACCAGTGGCGAGATGAGTTTTACCGATTGTATCCCGGTGCCAACATTCTGGTGGCCGACAAGACCGACTTCACAAAGCAGAACCGCGAACGCCTCTTCAGCCGGGTGGCCACCGGCGATTGGGACGCCGTGGTGGTGGCGCATTCCAGCTTCAAAAAAATCGACATGCCCCGCGATATGCAGGAAGAAATCCTGCAAGAACAGATTGATGCCGTCATTGAAGCCATTGCCGACGCCAAGGAAAACAACGGGGGTCGGGCCACCATCAAGCAGCTTGAAAAACAGCGGGAGAAGATGGAAACCCGCTATGAGGCGCTCATGGCCAAAACCGGCCCCAAGGACAGGGCCGTGGATTTTGGCGACTTAGGGGTGGACGCGCTCTTTGTGGACGAGAGCCACGAGTTCAAGAACCTGAGCTATACAACCACGATGAACGTGTCGGGCCTTGGCAATATCACAGGTTCTGCCAAGGCTTTGGACATGTTCATCAAGTGCCGGTATCTGCAAAAAAAGAATGATGGCCGGGGC
The DNA here is from genome assembly GCF_902702915.1 of Desulfovibrio sp. 86. NCBI lineage: Bacteria > Pseudomonadati > Thermodesulfobacteriota > Desulfovibrionia > Desulfovibrionales > Desulfovibrionaceae > Desulfovibrio > Desulfovibrio sp. 86. The sequence continues at coordinate 3,226,975 of NZ_LR738849.1, forward strand.
GTGTATTTCATGACCGGCACCCCCATCAGCAACACCATTGCCGAAGTGTATACGCTGCAACGCTATTTGCAGTCTGATGAGCTGAAAAGCAAGGGCATCGAGTATTTTGACGCCTGGGCATCCACCTTCGGGCAGATCACCAACGGCTGGGAACTTGACGCCACGGGGGTGAATTACAAGCTGAAATCGCGTTTTGCCAGCTTTCAGAACGTGCCGGAGTTGCTCTCCATGTACCGCTCCTTTGCGGACGTGGTGACGAAAAACGATCTGGACGAACAGGCCAAGCAGGCCGGTATGCGCCCCCTGACACCTCCGATCACGGGCGGCAAGCCGCATAATCATGTGGTGGAGCGTTCCGGCGACCAGGCTGTCTACATGGATCAGATCATCCACCGTATGGAGCATCTGCCCAAAGACCCTCGCATCGACAATCCGCTGAAAATTACCAATGACGCCCGCAAGGCCGGGCTGGATTATCGTCTCATTGACTCGGAAGCCGGAGACAATGACGCTTCCAAGGTCAACGCGGCGGTGGATCGCATCGTGCAGATTTGGCAGGACACGGCGGCGGACAAGGGGACGCAGCTCGTGTTCTGCGATTTGTCCACACCCAAGGGCGTGGGGTCGGCAGCGCCTGCCCCCGTCCCCGGGTTGGAGTTTGTGGAAGAGGACTTTGGAGCGGGCGCGTCTGAAGACGTGGGGGATTTTTCGGATCGGGATGACGCAGCGCCTGACACGGATTCGGTGGAACCCGGCGACGATGACGGTGTGGACACATCCGTGGCCGCAGACATGGACGCCTGCGTGGCCGCTGATGCGCGTTTTTCCGTTTATGAGGACATGCGGCAAAAGCTCATGGAGCGCGGCATTCCCGCCGACGAGATCGCCTTCATCCACGATGCCAATACCGACATCCGCAAGGCCAAGCTGTTCAGCGACATGCAGGCGGGCCGGGTGCGCATCCTGCTTGGCTCCACGGCCAAAATGGGCGCGGGCATGAACGTGCAGAAACGCCTTGTGGCCGCGCATCATCTGGACGCGCCGTGGAGGCCAAGTGATCTTGAGCAACGCAACGGGCGCATCATCCGCCAGGGCAATAGCCTGTATGAGCGCGACCCGGACAAGTTTTCCGTAGGTATCTATTATTACGCCACAAAACAGACATATGACGCCAGGATGTGGCAGGTCATAGAGCAAAAAGCCGCCGCCATCGAGCAATTCCGCAAGGGCGACCTGCTCCAGCGCGTCATTGACGATGTGCAGTCCGAAGCCGCCAATGCGGCAGACATGAAGGCAGCGGCCTCCGGCAACCCGCTCATCCTCATGCAGGTGAAGCTGGCCAGCGACTTGCGCAAGCTGGAAGCCCTGTATTCGCAGCACCAGCGGTCGCAGCACCGCCTGCGCGACCGCCTCAAATGGCTTGGCGCTGCCGAAGAGAGGCTTGCCAAGGCTCAGGAAGCCTACGCCGCCAACTGTTCACAGCGCGACAGCCACACCCGCACCTTCAGCGAAAAGGGCAAGGAGCGCATTCGGCTGGAGTGGTTCAAGGACGGCAAAGTGCTGGGGGAGAAAAACAGCGAGCAGATCCAAAACATCTTGCGTGACGGCGTAAAGGACATCACGCGGGAAGCGCGAGCAAAGCCCACCCTGGGCACCTACCGGGGCTTTGAGGTGTCCATGCTGCGCTCGTCACTTGGGGCGGGCGGGGACGGCTTTCGCCTGGCCCTCAAAGGCAAGGGTGAACAGGAGTTTCAGCCCGACAATTTGGTCTACGGCTTTGACGAAAAGTTCAGCCTCTCCGGCATGTTTCAGCGCCTGGATAACTTTCTGGATAAGGGCCTTGAACAGGCGCACCAGACCTATCAAACCAACGTGCGCCAGGAAATGGCGGAATTGGCTACGGTCAAGGCCGCTCTGGGGCAGGAGTTCCCGCAGCAAGGCGAACTGGCCCTGGTGCGCGAGAACCACGGTGCCGTCATGCGCGAATTGAAGCGTATGCAGGATGAACCGGGCTATGTACCAGAATGGCGACTTAGAACGACATTGCCTGAAGCACAAGAAAGTCTGAAGAGGGCTACAGACTTTCCTTCAGTGCCTTGCCGGGGGTGAACTTCACCACCGTTGACGCAGGGATTTGAATTTCAGCGCCTGTCCGAGGGTTGCGGCCTTTGCGGGCAGCGCGCTTTGTGGTTTTGAAGCTGCCAAAGCCCGGAATGGTAACGGCATTGCCACTCTTCAATGTCTCGGCAATGCTGGCAAATAACTTTTCATACGCTGCTTCGGCTTGGGCCAGTGTGGCAAGCCCGGCTTCTTCTTTCAGTTTTTTGATCAGGTCTGATTTGCTCATAAGCCCTCCATAAGTATTTCGGCAAGGTAGCTCATACTCGCTGCTCATGCAAGTCGGCCTTTATGAAACGCTCAAGCCCCTCTTGCTCTGAAACAAGAGGGGCTGTGTACTGTACCGTGCGACCCCACATATCAGGCAAGTCTTACATTCAACTTTGGCAGTTTGGGCAGACCAATTGACCTGCATGGATGTATGCCCCTTTCAGGGGCTTTTTGTCGCCGTGACTTGTACAGATAAAATACTGTCATTTTCTGCCATGCAGACAAAAAAATAGAGGGAAGGCCTGAAAGAGCCAATTTACCGCTTTTTCTAAGAAACATATTTTACGGTGGCCCCTGCTTCAAGCTTTTTACGATTCATTTCGAAGCGTACAGAAAAATAGCCCATATCTCCTATCTGCATGATGCCCATCACGTTCATGCTGGGCGGCAGATCACCATGTTCCTCTCCCCATTGATCATTTAGGTAAGAAACAAATTTCTTATTAAATTCAACGCTAAAAGTTCTGGCAACGTCATCAACCGAGGTGTCAGGAACCGTTAAAATTTGCGTCCAGGCCGTATCTGCCTCTTCTCGTTTGTTCCAACCGGCACTATTCAGAAAAGTATAAAAACCGTCCCGATAGCTTTCAGCATCTTTCAAATCAAGCGTGAGCAGGGAATACAATAACGTTGTATCGCTAGCCATATTTCCTCCATCTGAACTGGGCTTAGGTTTTCTCCTATATTAAATAAAACACACTACTACACCGTCAAGGGGAGAATCGGCTCCGGCCGCCTGCGCAATGTAATGTGCGGCAGCCGTGACAAAAGGAGCGTAGTAAGGCTTTGGCACGGAGGTGTGCGTGAGTGCCCAAGAAACTGGAGGGTTGGGTGGCTATGTGAACATGATTAGAGGCCGTTGCTTTTCATCCGGCCTTCGGGCATAAAAAAGCAGGTGCTTCTAACACCTTTATTCCTAGCGGGCCGTGGCTCATCCACGGGGTCGCTTTCCCGCACTCGCTGGTTGGCGACATTCTTATGTCGTATGGTCTGCCGGGTGTGCGAGGAATACAATACCCTGCTTGCAGGGGAATAACTCCGCCGCCGCTAGGACGGTTAGAAGCTCCCGGCAATCGCTTTTCGGTGGTTGCCATTCTGGCAACACCGGAGAGCTGTCATGACCAATCACACGTCTTTTCCCCTGCCGGAACCAGACGCGGGTGCCTGTCTTGCCCGCGTGTATGAAGCCGTTCCCTGCCGCACACAGGTAGAGCTTGCCGAATTTCTGGGCATTCGCCAGTCCAGCATTTCGGATGCGAAAAAGCGCGGCGCTGTGCCTGCCGAATGGCTTCTCAAGCTGCTGTTGATGAAAGGGATCAATCCTGTGTGGGTGTTGACCGGGCAAGGTTCGCGCTGGCTGCAACCAGCAGAGCAAGTACCTATTCTGCTTCCTCTGGCCACATCGGGTGGCGTATGTACACTGGAAGGGTTCAGTACTGAAGTCCTTCTGAAAGAGCTTTTGCGCCGCGCCTTGCACACAAATGCTTGAGGCGTTGACATTGTCGTCTTCGTCACGAGGCTATTCGTTGTATTGGTTGTCTCAATGATGCAAATTCATCCTGCGCTCGTTATCGGGTGTAGACGGTAACGGCTTTCGTCTGGCGCTCAGTGACAAGGACGAACAGAAGTGCCAGCCTGGTAATCTTGTCTACCGCTTTTACGAAAGACACAGCCTGCCCGACATGTTTCAGCACTTGATAGTTTTCTGAATAAAGGCCCTGATTCATCATTTAAGATATGCAAAGCATCACCAGCCTAGAACTGGCAGAAACAAAAACCGTTAAGGCCGCTCATGGGCAACTGTTCCCACAAAAGGTCAAACTGGCCCTTGTGCGCCAAAACTACGGTGCCATCATGAGTTAACTGAAGCATATGCAGGGCGAACCGGGCTATGGAAGTGATATTATAGGGGTATAGCTATTCAGTAATAATAGGATATTTTGCAAGCTCCTGCCTTGCTATATTCCATATGCTATCTTGTTCGGGAGGCAAGCCGCTCAAATGTAGACGTATAGCGTCTGTCAAAACAGTTTGCGCTTCTTCTGAGAGAATCCACGGCAGAGGGCGAAGACTGGCAACAGATGGTTCTATTGGTTGAATATGGTCAAGGCGTAAAATGGCACTGTGTCCACGTTCATGGGGCAAACTATCCCAAAAGAATTGAGTATACTGTAATGAGCGCACTCGCTGAACAAATTCAGGTTTGAATCCTTCTCTGATGCCGCCAGAGTCGACAGAATAATAAGGGGCAACCAAATACACAGGAGCAAATTTTGCCCTCGATGCTTTCTGCCGTAGATGTTCTTCTACAGCCGTACCTGGCCCAGCTAAAATAAGGACAGGGCGACGTTTGCCCCTGCCTACTGTAAGTATTTCACCGGGGAAACATGGAACAGCCGCAATGGGAAGATTGGTGATTTCAGGTACAGACTTCGCGTTATCAAATGCTGTCATTTTAAAATGTGCAACAGAATGATCTCCAGCATGAGACCCGCCACGTCCAACAGGCTCCAATACATAAGGGGTTTCACCAACATGCCGGACATGCGCTTCAGCCAAACACCACGCGGTTCTTTTAAGGTTATCCCGTTTTTCCCACCAGGAGGTGCAGAGTGGCTGGACACAATCTATCGGATAATCAGGGGTCATAACGAGCCTTTGATTTCCAAACATCTTCTGCAATAGAAACGCTTATGTTTCCCTCAGCCAAAGGGGGACTTATGTCTGCATCAAGCGCAGCAATCCCTTCAAAATAGACAGAATCGTAAACCGCAATAGGCTGCATAGTATTTTTTTTTCTTTTCGCTATTTGCTCAGCTATTTTTGCTTGCAGTATTTTTGACGCACTTGACTGCCATTCTTTGATTTTTTTTTCTTGTTTTGCCGTTAATGTAATATTTTTACTTTTGGTGAACACTGTTGGCTCAAAAACCCAACCAGATGGTGTAAAATCAAGGAATTCTTGCGGTGCAGCACGCAACATTGGTGGTGTATTGTATACGAAATGCAAAATATCAGAAGTACTATTCGCAAATTTCCTTACAGCCCTTGATACAAAACCTTGAATATCAATGCTTAAGTTCTTCGCCGCATCTTGAAGACACTCAATAGAGTTAATATTCCAACGTGTGTACCCGGTGTCAGAGAAGTCAGAAGGAAAATTGGCGGCCTGCGCACCAGAGGCTGTTAGGCTGGGTTCAATTCTTTGCCACAGAGCCGTATCCCAAGGGCCAAAATGATGGAACCTCCATTGAATGCCTGTAAAAGTTTCACCTTCATGGTTTTCGGCATAGGACAAATCTGCCAAATATATATATTTAATAAAATGAATAGGCCCTAGAGAGCGCTCTCCAAAATCATCAGATTTTTGAGCCTCTAGAAGAATATAGGCAAGAAGCGCGTCAACACGCTGGGTATTCATGGGGTATTCGCTTTAGCAAAAAGGCTGAATCGTAGAGCGACTGAAACGCACACGCTCGGTCTTCAACTAGCTATCATACTTGACCCCGTGTTGCCATAGGCAATTTTAGGTTCCCCACGACCACATCCGCGCTCATGCACTAATCAGGCCAGTTCATCGCATCCGCACACGCGGGGCTTCTTGCCTATCTTCGCGCTCCACAACCCCCTCGATCCTGCGCCAGTGCTCAAAATACTTCTCATTCCGCGCCAGGGCCACGTCACCGGCCACGCCGAAGGCATAGGCCGTCGTGCGCTCGGCATAGCGGTGCCAGTCACGACCTTCATTTTTGGCGCGGCCCTGTCTGATGGACGGGGCGCACTGGCGGATGGTTTCAGCCACGGCCTGCAGGCTGTGGCCGTTGGCCCGCAGGCGCAGCGCGATCATGGCGTCCAGGCGCGAGAAGTCTTCCACGGTCAGATGCCTGCGGATATTCTCAAAATGCGTGAAGTAGGCCGCTGTGGTGTCGGTGGGGCGCGGCGCGGGAGAGACAGGGCGGCGGGGCTGCACCTGCTGCCGTCTGGCTTCCAATTGGGCGCACTCCCGCTCAATGTGGCGTGACAGCTCCAGCGCTTTGGCGCATTGGCATTTTTCAGCCCGAAGCAGCTTGACCTTGGGGAAGGTGCCGTCCTCGCGCCGGTGCTTGGGCTTCAGGTTGCCGAAGCCCGGTGCCCGGTGCGGATGAATGCAGCCGGAGAGCTTTTTGTCCCCATATTCCCGATTCAACTGCTCGGTGAGCCGGTTGCCCACGTCGCGGTTGTGCGGGCTTTGCAGCTTGGGGATGGTGAGCACACATTGGTAGTTGTCCGGCGAGCTTTCGAGCACCACGGCGGGCCGGAAGCCGTCTTCATGGAGCTTTTCCAAGCTCTCCCGCGTCATGTCGTCAATGAGGATATGGTGCCGCCCCTCGGAAAGCGGCGTGTAGTAGATGTTTTCGCCGCGTTGCTGCAATCGCAGCATTTCCGGCATGTGGGCCTGCACCTCTTCCAGCGTGAAGCCCTTGCTCATGCCATTCTGCTTCTCGAGGATGAAGACTTTTTTGCCGCCGTCAGCCTCCATGCGGATGCAGGTGACGCGGACGCGATCCGCGTTCACCGCTGCCAGATACTGCTCAAAATACTGCTGCTCTGGACTGCTGACCGTGCTGAGGGGCGCGGGCTGCGGCACAAGCTGTTCTGCCGGAGGTGCTGACGGCATCGTCTCAAAACGCCTTCTGTGCCTCCAGCGGTCGGCCTGAACGTGCAAACCCCGCCTGCGCAGCCAGGTCTCAAAGGTCGGCCTGCCGCGCCGCCTTTGGGGCCGCAACTCCTGCCGAAGCTGGCGCACCTCTTCCTGCTGCTGCACCTTCAGGAAGTGCCGGGCGATGTTGAGCATGGAAAATCCGTGCTTGGCCACACGGGGCAGAATGCGTTGCCGCTGTTCCCTATGCCGCGCCCTGAGCGCCTCCCGCCGAGTGCTGTTTTCGTCGCTTTTGGGAGTCACTTTCGGGGTTGCATGGCGTTCTGCCTGATACTCGCGCCATTCCTCCAGATTAACCGTGCTCACGGGTTCTGGGGTCAGTTTTTGGGGCGGTTCTGTGTCCGTTGTGGCTTCCGGCGCGGGCACAAATTCGCCCAACCGCTTGCACAGCTTGCCCATGCCGAAGTCCCGATCCACGGACGAAGCCTTGACCGCAATGTCCCCCACAAAGACGATGGCTCCTGACCCCTTCTTTTCAAAACGCAGCCCTTTTTCAGCCAGTTTTTCGTGTAATTCTTGCCAGGATTGCGCGTTTTTGATGATGTCGTGCCCGCGCTCCTGAGCAATTCTCTGCGCGGATTTCTCGCCGGTGTGGCGTTCCACGGCCAGGGCTTCCTGACGGGGCTGGGGCGGTTTCTGTACCCTGTTGCGGGCGATTTCTCCGTCTTCCAACATCACATAGCGCGTATAGTCTTCACTGGCCCAACCCTGTTTGCGTTCCACCTTGGCGACGATTTTGTGCCCCTCTTCAATGTCAAAACCTTTGAAGGGCATCGCTACTTTCAGCGTCCCTGGGTGCATGCGATTGACGGCGATGTGGACGTGATAATTTTTCGTATTGTAGTGCAGGCCGTAGACGGTCTGATGCTCCGACAGGCCCATGTGCGCGAGAAATATGTCCACCAGTTCGTCCACCTGGGCAGGGGCAGGCTGCTCGTTCTCCTTCCATGAAAAAATCCAATGTGAGACAGGCATCTTGCTGTGGACGCTCTCCTCTGCAAGCAGAATCATCTCCAGTTTCTGGCCGACATGCGTACCGGACATGAAGTTGCGACTGCCCGCGTGGGCGATTTTTTCATGCGCGTTCGTATTGTGCGGATGGCGGATGTAATCCACCAGATCGCCGATTTGCCAGACCTTGGGCTTGTCCTGATCGGTGTATTTGACCTTCTTGACGATCATCGCTTTTCTCTCCCCAGACGTTCCACGGCGCGGCCCAAAATCCGCAGGGTTTCTTCCTGTTCTTCGAGGTGCTCGCGGCTGGCCCCGGCCTGGCGCAGCGTCTCGAAATGATGCTTGAGCAGCCCCCCGATGCGGCGCAGCTCGCGCAAGGTATTCATGTCCGTGTGGGCGACAATCCGCGACCTCGTGCAAGGGGGTCTGCCCCCGAAGCCGCGTCGCCGGATGCATTCGGAGACCGAAAGCCCGGACATGCTGGCCTGTTCTTCAAGCTGCGCCGCTTCCCCTTCCGTCACCCAGAGGGTGTACCTCTTGTGGAATTTGCCTTTCTGCTTTGTCATGCCTTTGCCTTTTTTCTTCTGCCTCTGGCGTGTGAGAAGCCTGCGCCGAAAACGCCTGCCTTGGGGAGTCCAGAGGGCACAGCCCTTGGCAGGGTGCGTGTTGTCGTCAGACAACACCCAGCCTGCCACGAAGAACCCACGACGGGGAGTGGCATAATTGTGTAATTTTTGCTGTTCGTGTAAGAATGGACGGAAAATCATTTCAGGAGGCAAGCAATGTCAAAAGCAGTCAGATTTGGGCCAGAACAGGTTGCCGCTGCCCGCAAGCTCTTGCAGGAGCTGCCGGTCAAGGAAAAGGACAAGTCCAAGCAGGAGTTGGCGGCGCATCTTGGCAGAGACATCCAGGCCGCATTGAAAAAGGGCTACAGCGCCAAAGACCTCAGCGAGTTGCTGAAAGAAAATGGTCTGGGACTTTCGGCGTCGCTTATTAAGGCGCACGCTGACGTGCGCACAGCTCACAAACGGAGGCCTGTGGGTGGCGCAAAAGAGGAGAGCGGTTCGGTAGTGTCTGGTGAAAAAGGGATGCCGAGAAATGCATCTTTAACAGATGACGCGGATGCAAACCAGTGACCATTTCAAGGAGACAACGAACGCCGTACCGGGCTGCCTTGAGGTAGCCCGCAAGACTACCTCGTGGCGTTGCCGATCTACTGATAGGCGAGCCAACTCATCGTTCATCTGAAGACTATACGGTTGACGAATTGATGGGTGAAGTACAGAGGTGGGGGCTGGAGAGATGAAAGGAAATTATATGTGGTAGAGCTAAGGAAATAGACGGATGCAATTCTGGGATCAATTTATACTGACAGGGTGTCCACCTTGGGGGGCACCTGTGAGCTCAAAGCAACAACAAAATTCCGAAGCAAGAGGCATGGGTCAATTTTTGGTGTTAATATTGTAGTCTTATTCTTACTTCTTGTAACGCTCACACGTAAGTTTTGTCGAGCCTGTGCCGTGACATTGTCTTCTGTGTTAGACCAAACAATTCTGTCTGGGTTGTGGGAAAGTTCGCGCTTGATAATAACGGGGGCACCTTCAAAGATGATCACTTCCTCAAACTGCTTCCCTTTGGCTTTGTGCATATTCATAATGATGACACCAGAATCTGGCTTTGATGTCGTTGCAAAATGTACTTGAACAAATGCTTGGCGTATGATTTTTAGGGCATTATGGTATCCGCCATTAGCAAGCCAGTCTTGTGAAAGAGCCTGGCGCAGTTGCGTCCCTCTTTCCAATATCTTTAAAACGCCTACATGTTTTGCAAGCTCTTTTAGGCGCACGCATTCGCCGTGCGCAAGAATATCCAAAATAGCCATCCAATCTTCGGCCGGATTACCCGTCAGCATAAGTGAACGCACTTGTTCGTGTACCGCTAGCGTGTTAAGAAGGTTAGCCTGCGATTTCTTTGTCTTAGTAGCGTTTTGTGCACTCACTAATTCTTCATAAGCCTTACTGATGGCGATGGCTTCATGCAAATCTTTCTTTGTAGGATTGCCGCCTTTTCTGCCCTTATAATAGGAACACAAGATGTCAATAAAACAGGCCTCGCAGTGTGCAGTTTTGGTTTGCATTAAATAAGCAACAACTTCAGCCCCAAGTATAGAGGCCTCCATTTCGGTGACTGCGGAATGCTTGATTGGGGGCATCTTTGCCGGAGGATTGTGCAAAACGTCGGAAACTAAGTGAACCATGTTTTTTGTAGGTACAAGCACAGCTAATGACCAATTTTTTCCATATTTAGAGACAAGCTGACTTCTGGCAGTATATATAGTTTTCACCAATGTTGTCATAGCGACGTTCGGAACGTGATCACACTGGATTAACTCGATGCCATGATAGCTTTGCTTGCCAAAGTCCCCCGTGAGGATGTCGTCTCCAAACTGAGAAATATCAGTTCCTGGGCTACGGTGGTTGTCTGTACCCAGGTCGAACTCTAGCGGTACGCACAGCCCCCGGAAATGATCCAGCCTTGCGGGGTCTGCGCCAAGCCAATCGTAGATACGTTGGTCTGGGTCTGCTAGCGCTATTAACCGGCAAAACTCACCTAATGCCTGAACAACTTGCCACTGGGCAGTATTTGTATCCTGAAATTCATCCAGAATTATCACAGGATGCATGTCGGCAACGAGCTTGCGGATGCGAGAACTCCTGTGGAGAAGGTCGCCGACTAAGGGGGCATACAAGTCGAAACAAACTTGCCCTTCTTCATATGCCAAGCGTTTTCGCTCTGTCTCCTCGGCGAGCAATTTTGCCTGCTCTTGTTCGGGGGTAATCTTTCTCGACGGAAAATTTGTACGGATGTGAGATAATGCTATGGCCTCACCCGGGGGAGTGAGAATGGTTAAACGCCGTGGAAGTCCAATGAGGTAGCCATGAGTCTTTAAAATGCGCCAAAAAAAGGAGTGATATGTAGTAGTTCAGACTTGATCTGACAGTCGGTTCCGTTTTGATGGTTCCGATTGTCAGGTTAGTTGAGTTGTCCGACCTTTTCCTTCCAGATCTGTTTTCCGTCAAGGAGTGTTTGCAATGGCGTTCTGCCGCAACACTTTTTCCCTTGATGTGTCCTTTCGATGTTGTAATGTTCCATCCAGACATCCAGATCGGCCTGCAGTTCCTCCAGAGAGTTATACAGTTTCCGCCGGAAGGCAACCTGGTAAAACTCGTGCAGGATGGTCTTGTGGAAACGTTCGCAGATGCCGTTTGTCTGCGGATGCCGCGCCTTGGCCTTGGTGTGTTCTATGTTGTTTATGCCCAGATAAAGCTGGTAGTCATGCGTTTCCAGTCTGCCGCAGTACTCTGTGCCCCTGTCCGTCAGCATGCGGATAATGCCCATTTCCATTGAAGTGAAGAATGGCAAAACCCGGTCATTGAGCAGGTCGGCTCCGGTGATGGGTGTTTTGGTAGTGTAGAGCTTGGCAGCCGCCCACTTAGAGTAGGTATCCACAAAGGTTTGCTGATAAATACGGCCGACGCCCTTGATGGTGCCGACGTAAAATGTGTCCTGACTGCCGAGATATCCGGGATGATGGCTTTCTATTTCGCCGCAAGCCTCATCGTCGTGTTTTTTACGCTCCAGAGCTTGTACCTGGGCTTCGGTGAGCACAATGCCCTCTTCAGCGGACTTCTTCTCCAGGGCGTTCAGGCGCTGCTTCATTGAGGCCAGGTCATGGCGCAACCAGATGGAACGCACCCCTGACGGCGACACAAATACGCCGGTTTTGCGCAGTTCGTTGCTGGCCCGCACTTGCCCATGAGCAGGGAAGGCTATCGCAAAATCCAACACCGCCAGTTCCGTGGCCTCTTCCACGCGATTTTTCAGGTTGGGCTTTTTGCGGCTGACCTCAAACAGCGCTTCAACGCCTCCGGCGTCTCGTGCTGTTTGATACCGGTAGAAGGTATCTCTGGAAAAGCCCATGATGCGGCAGGCTCTGGAGACATTGCCGAGTTCGGCAGCAAGGTTGAGAAGTCCGGTCTTGTGTTTGATGACGTTTTGATTGAAACTTTCCATGGGGAAACTCCGTGGGCGCTGTGCCCGGTTGATGGTACGTTTACACTTCCATCAAAACGGAGTTCCCCTCGCTTTTCAAGGGACAACTGTCAGATCAAATCGCGACTACTTCAAGTGATACGTCTCAACATGGATGCATGCCTTTTGCGACGTTGGAATTTTATGCTCATGTTCAATCGCTTCAATAACCCGCGCGACTGTGGCACGAGCAAAACTGAGGAATAATACTCTTTGACCCAGGCTGAGGTGCTGGTCAACGATACGCCCTGCTTTGAGGATTGAAATGGTAGTTTTTCCTGACCCTGGGCCACCGGTAACGAGCAGATTCCCATCTGCATCTATTATCTCTTGTTGAATTTTAGTGAGTAGCATCGGTTCCAGCTTCATGCATAACACACATGTTCATGGCGGCTTCGGGCATGGGCTCACATGCTGCTTTCAGTTGTAACGCTGCGTCACGCAGCCACGTTGGAATCTCAGTTTCACAGCACTGTGCTATAAAGTCAGCGATGCCCCAGTTGGCTTTGGCCCACATGAAGTATTCTTTTAACGCCTCAAGTGCCTTTACCTCTGGGTCAGGGTACTTTTGTGCAAGATGGTGAGGCCAATCAATGCGTGCGACAAAGCGTTTTAATGCAACCTCTGTCGTGCCGCTTAACACCATATTTTCAAAGCCCTTTTCCTCATGCATCAGCAATAATTCAACCTGTTCCTTAATGAGCGCTTTGTTGTTTTCTTCTTGCTTATCACATATGGCGAAAGTCCTTTTCCCAAGCTCGCGGTAAAGCTTGGCCATTCCAGGAATATTGCTCTCGCCATCTGCATCCACTATGCACACGCCAAGCGCTTCAAGCGAAGAGTACTTTTCAGGGTTTAACTCTGCCAGGAGGCGACAGGCAACAGGGAAAGCCGACGCCTCAGTTGCTCCTTCTGCAATAAGAATTCGCCGGGCAAGGAGCCCTTCACAGAATCTGATACGGAATTCTTGTCTGTAGCGCTTCATCTTTACATTATCTGGCAGCGATATTGGGCGATTTGAAAGGATGCAATCTTCCCCGCGTGAAAGCACAACAGTTTGTTCAGGGGTAAATTCTTCCAATACATAGGGGGAATGTGATGTAAAAAGAGTTGGTTCTTCCGGGTTTTCCGTGGGTAGCCCCTGTCAGGAACTGGCCGGGTAGAGGTCCAGACCACCACAGAAGAAGTAGATGGCTGTCTTGAAATGCTCCCGGTTCCTATAACCGCAAGCCTTCCTCTTGATGGCCATGATCTTGCTGTTGAGGCCCTCGGCCACGCCGTTGGTGATCCTGTGGCGGCAGAAGGTCAGGATGTTCTCAAGATGTCTCTGAATCAGTCCGCCCACTTTGCGCATTGAGGCAAGATCTGACCTGTTCACCCAGACCAGCCATCGCTTCACAAAACGTCTGGCCCATCCCGTGCTCAGGTACTTCCAGACGTCGTTCAGGCTTTCCTTCATGGCCCAGGCCTTGGCCACCTTGAGGTTCGCTGTCTTCAAGGCCTCCAGGGCTGGCCGGTGTTTGTCCGGCAGATTCTCCTCCCGGTATAGCCAGAGGAATTTCGTGCCCTTGAGTCGATGGTCATCCTGACTTGTGAGTTCGCGGTGCTCTTGCTTGCGTACCCGGTCCACAGCCTCGCCTACGTGTTTCATGACGTGGAACCGATCGTGAACGATTTTCCCCGCCGCGTCCGGCACATGTTTGAGCGTAGCTTTAAAATAGGGCTCCCACATGTCCATGGCCACGGCCTTGATCCGCTCCAACTGAGCCTTGGTGAACTGAAGGTAGTACCCCTCAAGGCTTTCGGCCTTACGCTCGTCGGCCACATACTCCACCGTGCTGCCGATCAGATCACAAACCACGGTCACATAGTCGTGCCCCTTGCGGAATGCCTTCTCGTCAACGCCAAGATACCGCGAGGGATTCGATTGCTTGCGCTCCCGGCCCCGGCGCACCGCCCTTTCCATGACACCCCATGCTTCGTCCCAGGTGATGCGCAGGATGCGCCGCGCTCCTGTTACGGTGGCGCACTCGGTCAGCACGTCGATGATCAATCGCTCCATCAATATGGTGAAACGTGCCTTGGACTCGGCCCAAGGCACGTTGACCTGAAGGACGCCATGCTCGGGGCAGTCCACTCGGGGAATCCGAGCATGCAGGAACGTCTTGAACTGGCACGTGTCCAGATGGCGCCAGACACGAGGCTCGACATGGTCGCGGCAAGCCAGCTCTCGACCACAAGTAGGGCAAAACCAGCGAACACCAGGACCATGCTCCACGCGGATGTCTACCCGACCTTCCGCCGTGTCCAGTTGGGGACGTCTCAGAAAACGGAAAATAAAGCACGTTAAGCCCATTGCAGACGCTAGATATTGACGAGTACGTCGGGTTTTCTCTTGTTTGAGTTGCCTTCTTGTGGTAGGATAGTAATTAATTACTATCTTACAAGGAGTGCTCGTGGACACCCATCCAAAGCATCTGCCGGCCGATGAACGTCGTGCCGTAACTGTCGAGTCCGTCGTGGCGCTTGCCGGTTCACAAAACCCAAGCGAGATAACCACTGCGGCTATCGCTAAACACATGAACTTGACCCAGGGTGCGCTGTTTCGGCACTTCCCGAACAAGGAAGCCATTTGGCAGGCGGTCATGGAGTGGGTAGCAGAGCGCCTATTAGCCAGAATCGATCGATCCGCACAAGGAATCGAGTCGCCCTTGGCAGCCATGGAGGCGATGTTCATGAGTCATATCGAATTTGTAGCTGAGCACCCAGGCGTGCCAAGAATGATGTTTGGTGAGCTTCAGCGTGCCGAATCGACACCGGCCAAGCGCATGGTGCAAACCTTGATTCAGCGCTACGGCGAACGTTTGCATCGTCTCATCGAGAAAGGCAAGGCCAGCGGCGAGTTGTCTCCCTCGCTTGACAACGAGGCGGCGGCAACGCTGTTCATTGGCACGATCCAGGGCTTGGTCATGCAGTCGCTGTTGGCGGGTGATGTGGGACGTATGCACCGCGATGCGCCGCGCGTCTTTGCAATTTATCGGCGTGGCATAAGGAGTGCGCAATGAAAAAGTTACCCTTGCAAGGCCGCACCCTGGCGCTGCTTGCCGTCATCATTCCTTTGCTGGTGCTTTTTATTTATGTCGGTCTGCGATCAGGGCCGCTCGCCCCGGTCGCTGTGACGGTGGCAAGCGTGGAATCACGGGCTATCACACCGGCGCTGTTCGGCATCGGCACGGTGGAGGCGCGCTACACCTACAAGATCGGGCCGACGTTTGCCGGGCGCGTCAAACGCCTGGAGGTGCATGTAGGCGACCAGGTCAAGGCCGGACAGGTGCTCGGCGAGATGGAGCCGGTCGACCTCGATGATCGGGTGCGCTCACAGGAGTCGGCATTCAAGCGTGCGGAAGCGGCTTTGCGCGAGGCAGAAGCCCGGCAAGCCTACGCGCAAACCCAGGCGCGCCGCTACGAGCAATTGTTTGCGGTGCGCTCGACCAGCGAGGAAATCGTCACCACCAAGCGGCAGGAACTGCAGATCGCCGATGCCGCCTTATCTGCCGCTCGGGAAGATATTGTCCGGGCACGCTCCGACCGCGAAGGACTCGTCGCGCAGCGGAGCAATCTGCGCCTGATCGCGCCGGTCGACGGTGTAGTCGCCGTGCGCGATGCCGATCCCGGCACGACCATCGTCGCGGGCCAGGCCGTGGTGGAAGTGATCGACCCCAAGAGTTTGTGGATCAATGCGCGCTTCGACCAGATCAGCGCATCGGGGCTGGCTGGGGGGTTGCCGACTCTTATCGTCCTGCGTTCGCGTGGTGGCCAGACCTTGAAAGGTCGCGTGCTGCGGGTGGAACCCAAGGCCGACGCGGTAACCGAGGAAACGCTTGCCAAGGTGACATTCGATAACAAACCAGAACCTTTGCCACCGGTGGGTGAACTGGCCGAAGTCACGGTTGACTTGCCGGCGCTCCCGGCCGCTCCACTGATCCCCAACGCTGCCGTCCAGCGTGAGGGCGACAAAGTTGGTGTCTGGCAAATCGTGGATGGTGATCTGCATTTCTCCCCGGTCAAGCTCGGCACTTCCGACCTCAATGGTTACGTGCAGGTGCGCGAAGGGCTCAAGAATGGGGACCAGGTTGTGACCTATAGCGAAAAGGCACTGACGGCGCGCAGCCGCATCCATGTGGTCGACCATATCCCAGGAGTGTCACGATGATCAGCCTGGCCGGCCGCGACATTCTCCATGCCTGGGGAAAATTCGTCTTCACCGGCATCGGTCTGGGTCTGCTGATCGGCGTCACCCTGGTCATGGCTGGGGTGTACCGAGGCATGGTGGACGACGGCAAGGCGTTGCTCGACAACAGTGGCGCTGACCTTTGGGTGGTGCAAAAGGATACTCTGGGTCCTTATGCGGAGTCGTCCAGCCTCAACGATGACGTGTATCGCGCCATTCTCGCCATGCCGGGAGTCTCACAGGCAGCGAACGTGACCTACCTGACCATGCAGGTACGCAAGGGCGAGAGTGATGTACGCACCATGGTGGTCGGCATCGCGCCCGGTGCGTTGGGGGCTACACCCGGATGGCCTCCTTATCTCGTCGCTGGACGCCAGATCACGCGCGGTCACTACGAGGCGGTGGCCGACATCGCCACCGGCTTCAAACTGGGAGATCGTCTTGCCATTCGCCGAAATCATTACACCGTCGTGGGGCTGACACGGCGCATGGTGTCGTCCAGCGGCGACCCGATGGTATTCATTCCGCTCAAGGATGCCCAAGAGGCTCAGTTCCTCAAGGACAACGACGCCATTTGGCAAAGCCGGCGTCGCACCGAAGCCAACCCGGCCTTCAATCGACCCGGTGTTCCTGGTTTGCTGGATGCCGTGATTGCTTCACAGAGCACCAACGCGTTCGTCAATGCAGTGCTGGTCACTCTGAAACCTGGTCATGCGCCGGACGAGGTTGCCGAATCCATCCGACGCTGGAAGCGTTTGACGGTCTACACACGGGCACAGATGGAAGACATCCTCGTCGGCAAGTTGATCGCCACGTCGGCCAAACAGATAGGCATGTTCTTGGTGATTCTGGCCATCGTTAGCGCGGCCATCGTCGCTTTCATCATCTACTCGCTGACGATGGACAAAATCCGCGAGATCGCGGTATTGAAGCTCATCGGCACACGCAACCGAACTATCGCCGCGATGATCATGCAGCAGGCGCTCGCCTTGGGGGTGATTGGCTTCGTGGTCGGCAAGATCACCGCCACTTTCTCAGCCCCCCTGTTCCCCAAATATGTGCTGCTCACGCCAATGGATTCCGTGACCGGTTTTTTTGCCGTGCTCGTGATTTGCGTGCTGGCCAGCATCGTCGCCATTCGCATGGCACTCAAGGTCGATCCGGCCGAAGCGATAGGGTGACCCCATGATTGGAAAAGGAATCCGCATCGAAGGCCTAAGCAAACGCTTTGGCAAAGGTGACACGGCTGTCTACGCGTTGAAGGACGTGAATATGCAGGTTGCACCAGGTGAGGTGGTCGGATTGGTCGGCCCTTCCGGCTCGGGCAAGAGCACGCTGCTTAAATGCCTGGGTGCGGTGATCGATCCGAGCGACGGCCGCATGACGCTGGGTAATGAAGTGATATACGACGGCGGTTGGCAAGTTCGTGATCTGCGCGCCTTGCGGCGCGACAAAATTGGTTTTGTCTTCCAATCGCCGTACCTGATTCCGTTTCTCGATGTCACCGACAACGTGGCCCTGCTGCCGATGCTTGCAGGCGTCGCGAATGCAGAGGCGCGAGCGAAGGCATTGGAATTGCTTACGGCGCTTGATGTGCAACACCGAGTTCACGCCATGCCATCGCAACTCTCCGGTGGCGAGCAGCAACGGGTTGCCATCGCGCGCGGATTGGTTAACCGCCCACCGGTGATCCTGGCGGATGAACCCACCGCACCTCTCGACAGCGTGCGTGCCATGGCGGTGATTCGCATCCTCAACGACATGGCTCGGAAGTTCGAGACCGCCATCATCGTCGTCACCCATGACGAAAAGATCATCCCCACTTTCAAGCGCATCTACCACATCCGCGACGGTGTGACCCATGAGGAAGCTGGCGAAGGGCGGGAGTTCGAATGAGAGAACGATTGAATTACAGGAGAATTTCATGACCCACCGCAAACACAGCCACGCATTTGGAACTATCACCCTGACCGTTACGGCCTGCCTGCTTTTATGGGGTTTTCAGTTGCCAGCTTGGGCTGGTGACGCTACCCAGGTTGAGCCACTGGCGCTACGCAAGATCATGCAGGAACTCGGGCGCAACATGCAGGCTATTACCGGTGCGATTTCGCAGGAGAAATGGGTTCAGGTCGTTCAGCTCGCCCCAAAAGTTGCTGCACACCCCGAGCCACCGCTTACTGAAAAAATGCGCATCCTTGCTTACCTCGGCGCTGATGCGACCAAGTTCAGAAACTTTGACGCGCAGACTCACGAGGCGGCGCTGGCCATGAAGCTGGCTGCTGCGAGCAGCGACGGCAAGGCGGTGATCCAATCATTCGCCCACGTGCAGGAAAGCTGCTTGGGCTGCCACCAAGCTTTCCGTAAACCTTTCGTGGAGCATTTTTATGGAGCACGCTAAAACATGCCAGCGCCCCATCAGCCTCAAAAGACGGCTTGCGGCAACTTACCTGGTAGCTGGTCTGGTCACCGCCGGTCTGGCCGGCTGCGCCGCCGGCCCTGATTTTCAGCGTCCCACCGCACCCGATGTGGCTCGCTACACTGCAACACCGGTGGCTGATAGAACCGCGTCCGCTCCCACGCAGTTCGGCGAAACACAACGTCTAGTCGAAGGGCTTCCGATCGAAACGCAATGGTGGCAAAGCTTGGGTTCATCCGCACTCGACGGACTGATCAACGAAGCTTTCCATGTCAGCCCGACGCTGGCGAGCATCAGCGCCAATTTGCGACAGGCGCAGGAGCTTCTTGCCGCACAGGCGGGCTCGACGCAATATCCACAGGTAGATGTCGCACTGGGATCTCAGCGCCAGCAAATGAGTCCCAGTAGCCAAGGGTTGAGCGGAGACGCACGTCAATTCAGCCTCTACAACGCCAGCGTTGGCGTGCATTACAACCTCGATCTGGCTGGCGGCAACCGGCGCGCACTCGAAGCCTTGGCTGCTCGCGCCGACTACCGTCGCTTCGAACTGAATGCTGCGCGCCTGGCCCTTGCCGGCAACATGGCAACCGCTGCCATTACCCGAGCACGCCTCGCCGCGCAACTAGAAGCCACTACTGCCATTTTGCGCGTGCAGGATGAGCAACTGCGCCTAGCCCATGAACGCGTGCGTATCGGTCAGGCCTCACCTGATGAAGCGTTGAGCCTACAAGCTCAGGCGGAGCAAACGCGGGCAGAACTGCCTGCGCTGCGTAAACAACTGCAACAAACCGAACATCTACTGGCGGTGCTAGCCGGTCGTGCCCCAGGCACGGGTGGCATCCCGGCCTTCACTCTGGCCGATTTCACTCTGCCCGTCGAGATGCCGCTCGTCGTGCCCTCAGAACTGGTGCGCCGCCGACCGGATATCCAGGCGTCAGAGGCGCTGTTGCATGCGGCCAATGCAGACTATGGTGTGGCTGTCGCCAAGCTCTACCCACAGATCAACCTGAGCGCCAACCTTGGCTCTCAAGCGCTGACCACCGGTGCCCTGTTCGGTGGTGGCTCGGCAGTGTGGGGCCTGGTTGCGCAGCTCACCCAGCCTCTTTTTAATCCAGGGCTACCCGCTGAAAAAAGAGCGGCGCTCGCCGCTTTTGATGCCGCCGCAGCCAATTACCAGAGCGTCGTATTGGAGTCTTTGCGTAACGTCGCCGACACCCTGCGCGCGGTGGAAAGCGATGCACAAACTTTGACTGCCCTCGCTGCCGCTGATATGGCTGCACAGGCCTCCTTGCAGTCGGTCGAGCGGCAATACCGGCTGGGCGCGGCCAGCTACCTGCAACTGCTCATCGCGCAGCAACAGGCACAGTCAATCCGGATCAATATGATTGCGGCCCAGGCACAACGCCTAGTCGATAGTGTTGCTTTATATCAGGCCCTGGGAGGTGGTGTCAGTTAAGGCTATGCCCTAACCTGATGTCAGATGTTGAGCACAAACAACGTCAGAGTAGAGTGTGAATTTATATTTATTGACACATTCAGCCAAGGGTAATAGATTTCATCCTGACATTTTTACCTTTGGAGGCATCTTGCAAGGTCAACGTATCGGCTACGTCCGCGTCAGCAGCTTCGACCAGAATCCTGATCGACAACTGGAACAAATAGAAGTCGGCAAGGTATTCACCGATAAGGCTTCAGGCAAGGACACACAACGTCCCGAACTTGAAAGGCTGCTGGCCTTCGTCCGCGAGGGCGACACCGTGGTGGTGCATAGCATGGACAGGTTGGCACGCAACCTTGATGACCTGCGCCGCATCGTCCAAGGGCTGACACAACGGGGCGTGCGCATGGAGTTCGTCAAAGAAGGGCTGACGTTCACCGGCGAGGACTCACCGATGGCCAATCTGATGCTGTCGGTCATGGGAGCCTTTGCTGAGTTCGAGCGCGCCCTGATCCGCGAACGTCAGCGCGAGGGAATCGTGCTGGCCAAGCAGCGCGGTGCCTACCGGGGACGAAAGAAATCGCTGAACAGCGAACAAATTGCCGAGTTGAAACGGCGAGTTGCGGCAGGCGACCAAAAAACCTTGGTGGCCCGTGACTTCGGCATCAGCCGCGAAACCTTGTACCAGTACCTGCGGGAAGACTGACCATGCCACGCCGCTCAATCCTGTCCGCCACCGAGCGCGAAAGTCTGCTGGCACTGCCAGATGTCAAAGACGAACTGATACGGCACTACACGTTCAACGAAACCGACCTGTCGGTGATCCGTCAGCGTCGCGGCGCCGCGAATCGATTGGGCTTCGCCGTGCAGCTTTGCTACTTGCGATTCCCTGGCATCTTCTTGGGCGTCGATGAACCTCCATTTCCGCCCCTGCTGCGCATGGTGGCCGCACAACTCAAGGTGCCGGTGGAAAGCTGGAACGATTACGGCCAGCGCGAGCAGACACGGCGGGAGCATTTGGTCGAGCTGCAAACGGTGTTTGGATTCAAGCCCTTCACCATGAGTCACTACCGGCAAGCCGTGCATACATTGACCGAACTGGCCTTGCAAACAGACAAAGGCATTGTGCTGGCCAGCACCCTTGTTGA
This sequence comes from Desulfovibrio sp. 86, assembly GCF_902702915.1. Classification (NCBI taxonomy): domain Bacteria; kingdom Pseudomonadati; phylum Thermodesulfobacteriota; class Desulfovibrionia; order Desulfovibrionales; family Desulfovibrionaceae; genus Desulfovibrio; species Desulfovibrio sp. 86. The sequence goes on from NZ_LR738849.1 coordinate 3,248,341, forward strand.
AAACCTGCGGCGGCAGAGCATCATCCTACCCGCCATGAATGCCATCGAGCGCGCAAGCGCCGAGGCCATTACCCGTGCCAACCGGAGCATCCATGCGGCATTGGCCGATTCCTTGATACCTGTCCATCGCCAGCGCCTGGACGAACTGCTCAAGCGCAAGGATGGTAGCAAAATGACGTGGCTAGCGTGGCTGCGCCAATCGCCCGCCAAGCCGAACTCGCGCCACATGCTTGAACACATCGAACGCCTCAAAGCCTGGCAGGCGCTTGACCTACCTGCTGGCATCGAACGGCAGGTACACCAAAACCGCTTGCTCAAGATCGCCCGCGAGGGCGGCCAGATGACGCCCGCCGACCTGGCCAAGTTCGAGTCGCAGCGGCGTTACGCCACCTTGGTAGCACTGGCCATCGAGGGCATGGCCACCGTCACTGATGAAATCATCGACCTTCACGACCGCATCATCGGCAAGCTGTTCAATGCGGCCAAGAACAAGCATCAACAGCAGTTCCAGGCTTCCGGCAAGGCGATCAACGACAAGGTGCGGATGTATGGGCGCATCGGTCAGGCGCTGATTGAAGCCAAACAAAGCGGCGGCGATCCGTTCGCCGCCATCGAAGCGGTCATGCCGTGGGACACCTTCGCCGCCAGCGTCACCGAGGCGCAAACGCTGGCGCGGCCTGCCGATTTTGATTTCCTGCACCATATCGGCGAGAGTTACGCCACGCTGCGCCGCTATGCGCCGCAGTTCCTGGACGTGCTCAAACTGCGCGCCGCGCCCACCGCCAAGGGTGTGCTCGATGCCATCGACGTGCTGCGCGGCATGAACAGCGACAGCGCGCGCAAGGTGCCCGCCGATGCGCCAACCGCATTCATCAAGCCGCGCTGGGCAAAGCTGGTTCTGACCGACGAGGGTATTGACCGGCGTTACTACGAGTTATGCGCCCTGTCGGAGCTGAAGAACGCACTGCGCTCTGGTGATGTTTGGGTGCAGGGTTCGCGCCAGTTCAAGGACTTCGACGAATACCTGGTGCCGATCGAGAAGTTCGCCACCCTGAAGCTGGCCAGCGAATTGCCACTGGCCGTGGCCACCGACTGCGACCAATATCTGCATGACCGACTGGAATTATTGGAGGCGCAACTCGCCACAGTCAACCGCATGGCGGCGACCAACGACTTACCGGACGCCATCATCACCACTGCATCGGGCCTGAAGATCACGCCGCTGGACGCAGCGGTGCCAGACGCCGCGCAAGCCTTGATTGACCAGTCGGCGATGTTGCTGCCGCACCTCAAGATCACCGAGTTGCTGATGGAGGTCGATGAATGGACGGGCTTCACGCGCCACTTCACACACCTGAAGACCGGCGACACGGCCAAGGACAAAACCTTGCTGATGACGACGATTCTGGCTGATGGTATCAATCTTGGGCTCACCAAGATGGCCGAATCCTGCCCTGGCACCACCTACGCCAAGCTGTCTTGGCTGCAAGCCTGGCACGTTCGCGACGAAACCTATTCGACGGCGCTGGCCGAGCTGGTGAACGCACAGTTTCGACAACCCTTCGCCGGAAACTGGGGCGACGGCACCACGTCATCGTCGGACGGCCAGAACTTCCGAACCGGCAGCAAGGCAGAGAGCACCGGGCATATCAATCCGAAGTATGGAAGTAGCCCTGGGCGGACGTTCTATACCCATATCTCCGACCAATACGCGCCCTTCAGCGCCAAGGTGGTCAACGTCGGCTTGCGCGACTCGACCTATGTGCTCGATGGCCTGCTGTACCACGAGTCTGACTTGCGTATCGAGGAACACTACACCGACACGGCGGGCTTCACCGATCATGTGTTCGGCCTGATGCACTTTCTGGGATTCCGGTTCGCGCCGCGCATCCGCGACCTGGGCGACACCAAGCTGTTCATTCCCAAGGGCGATACTGCCTACGATGCACTCAAGCCGATGATTAGCAGCGACAGGCTGAACATCAAGGCTATTCGCGCTCATTGGGATGAAATCCTACGGCTGGCCACTTCGATCAAGCAGGGCACGGTGACGGCCTCGCTGATGCTGCGCAAGCTCGGCAGCTATCCGCGCCAAAACGGCTTGGCCGTCGCCCTGCGCGAGCTGGGGCGCATCGAGCGCACGCTGTTCATTCTGGATTGGCTGCAAAGCGTGGAGCTGCGCCGCCGCGTCCATGCGGGGCTGAATAAGGGCGAGGCGCGCAACGCGCTGGCCAGGGCGGTCTTCTTCTACCGATTGGGTGAAATCCGCGACCGCAGTTTTGAGCAGCAGCGCTACCGGGCCAGCGGCCTCAATCTGGTGACGGCGGCCATCGTGTTGTGGAACACGGTCTATCTGGAGCGTGCCACCAGTGCTTTGCGTGCCCACGGCAAGGCGCTGGACGACACGTTGCTGCAATATCTGTCACCGCTGGGGTGGGAGCATATCAACCTGACCGGCGATTACCTATGGCGCAGCAGTGCCAAGGTCGGTGCGGGGAAGTTCAGGCCATTGCGACCGCTGCCACCGGCTTAGCGTGCTTTATTTTCCGTTTTCTGAGACGACCCCCAGTTCAACAGCCTCAACAAACCAGGGCTCGGTCAGCCCCAGAATCCGAAAATATAGGTCCGTATCCTTCATTGGTGCCCTCCGGGAAGGACATTAGCAGATCAGCTACCCACGGAAAACCCGGAAGAGCCAAAGAGTTTGTGACGCTAGTTGCTGTACTTCGTGGATAATACGTTTTTGAGCATAGGGCGGCATTGCCGTTTCTGGCTCTTCCATAACGAAGATTACATTCTGCTGTCTTCCTTCTGCTATTTGCGAAAGCATTGCCAGGACAAGCATATTGATTGTGCCTGTCCCTTGCCGATAAAATGGTGCTGCATGCTCTCCATCACCAGTTGAAATAAACGCAGTAATTACCTTTCTAAGATGTTCACGAGTCAACGTTGATACCTTTAAGTGAGGCTCTCCTCCCCATTCTTTTGGAACATATTTTTTTAATGCAGTGCTTATACTCTCTAGGGTATGTGACAGACCAAGTTCTGGGTTGTTGGCCACCGTTATAGCTGAAAGTGTAGTGAGAGTATCTTCCCACATTTGTGGTCTTATTTCTTTAATGCGCAAAATGATGTCAAGCAAGCTTCCGCGCTCTAAACTTAATGCACGTGAACCAGTCCGCACGGAACGAAGATACAAAAAACCAAATATCCTTTTGTGTTTTTTTGTAAAAATCTCAGGCTTTTCCCCTTCGGTAAGGCTTCGGGTAAAATATGTCTTCCCTTCAAAGTCGTCATCTTCGGCATCATACCAGCCGTGAAAGGTGACGCGAAGCGCCTCAGTGATATTGGCGGCATCTATTCCTTCAGGAGCTGGGACATCATAAAATTTGTTTGCTATGGAATCCCAATATTCAGCGTAATCACCCAAAGTGGCCTTCTGCTCTGTAGTCAAATCTACAAGAGTCACTTCGATCTCAATTTGAGGGGCAGCGCATTCTTCAGCAATTTCTACAGCCTCTTGTGTAGTTTCTGCATCATCTTGTATTGGGACATCCTGTCTGCTTGCGGCAGTTGGTGTATAGCAACCTTTGAAAAAATCATGCTCGTCAATTGGGGGCTGTCGATTAAGACGATCTGGGCCAAGGACAAGATCAAGTGCTTCAAAAATGGTTGTCTTCCCGGTGTTGTTGTCGCCGATCAGAACTCCGTGGGCAGGAAGGAGGAGTTCAGCGCTCTTGACGCCTCGAAAGTTTGCAATTTTGATGCGAGAAACACGCATGCAACCCCTCCTATTCTATAGGCTATTCCTCAAACGCAGCACTTCTGAACTTCAGTGTACTGGCATTTTCTTTCAACACTCGCTGTATGTCTTCCTGAAATCCACTGGCATTTTCGGCTTGAATTTCAATGTTAATGATCGCCTTGGTATCGGTCCGTTCGGTCAAATGGTGAACAATGTTGTCCACAATGTCGGCAAAACGCATTTTTGCACCGTGCGGTTCAATATCCACAGCAGCGTAAAATCGGGTTTTTCGTAGCGTAGGGACAGGCCTTGGCGCTTCACTAGGCAGCGCCGTGGACGTGGACGTTGGCGTTGCGCCAGTTTCTGGCACAGATGGCGTTGCTCCTGGTTGCCTTGTCGCTGCTTCTCGCTCGCTTTTTTCTTCATCCAGCACCACCTGCCATGCTGTAGCGGCTTCCGGATTGATCAGCAGCAAATCGTTATCCATGAAGGGCATGGCGGCAACGCCAAATGTAAAACCAAGATAACGGTCAGTTTCTTTACCCTGAGCAAGCCCAAAGAAATCCCGGCTGGTTGAACCGGCTTGTATGGCTGCGGTAAACACGCTTTCTGTTTTCAGGCGCGGTAAATACAGTTGGCGGCACATGTGCTGCCACACGCTTCGCGCAACGGCTTCGTTTTGCTCTGGCTTCCAGAACCATAGTTTGAGCAGGTTGCGCAGGTGAATGGGTGCCCACTCACTGATGAGCAATTCGTTATCGCGCAGTACCTGGTCAATGGTTTTGGGGATACTCTGAGCTGCCGTGTTCAGTGAGAAAGGTTCCCACTCTATGTCACTAACTTTACCGCTTGAAGCCGTTTGCATGGGGGAAAGCAGCCATTTGTACACTTCGGCTATCATGCGCTGCATGGTGTCCTGTGCTGTGATATGGCTTTGCCGCGCTTGCTTTGCCTGATATTGATCAAGGTTCAGGCGCATATCCTTGATGTCATCTTCAATGGACTTCCATGCTAACACCGTGCTTACCTGATCCAAGAGGCGGCTTGCCCCATCGTAGTCGGGCGCTAGAAAGAGCAGGCGATTTTGATTGACACGAGGCTGTTCGCCACGTTTTTTCAGTACGTCCAGGGCTGCGCCAAAGGCCATGTTGTTGCCGTTACGGCTATACGCCTGAGCGGGGTCAAGCACGACTAGCCGCAGAGCTTCATCATCGGGGATATCTTGGCTGGGGGTAAAGACATGCACACCACTAAAGGTGCTGGTGCGCAATGCCTCCTGCAATTTCCCGCGAATAACAGGGAAAATTGCCTCACGATGGTAGCGGCGTTTACGCTCTTCCATCTCGCGGCGCAGATTGGGCCGGGTATCAAACCAAAAACGCGAATCAGCCGAGTTGATATAGTGGAGACTATGGCTGATACGGCGCAGTGCGTCGCGGAACAAGCCCACCTGTTGCCCTGGCATGGCTGTGCCAAGCATGATGCGCTGTTGTTCAATTCCGCGAATACCGGTACCCGCTGAAAGTAATCCAGACCCCGGCGCACTACCCAAGAAGATAGCACGCGCAACGCGGCGACACGATTGCACACTTCCAAGGCGCGTATCTTGTGTTTCCAGTGTAGTGGTTTCTGCTCTGTCTCCGTCAATATCGCGCTCTATGACCGGATCCCAGCCATTGGGCAGGTAGTAGACCATTTCATTGCGCACATCGGCATCGTAGAGCGGCAGGCTGCCGGGCATGAGCAGGGGATCATTGTTGCCGTCTTTCCACAAGCGGTAGATAACCTTGGCCATGAGCTTGAGCACGCCGCGTGTACGCTGAAAATTATCCAGTGTCGACCAGTCTTCATACAGGCGGTCAAACACTTCAGGATGAATAGGATAGGCCTGCTCCATACGCGCAGCATAGCGGGCATCCTGCGTCTCCATGGGGAACTCGTCTTTATTGCCTGTGTATAGGTCAATATAGGCCCTACAGGCGGCCTTGGCGGAGTCCTTATCATGGGCAGGTGCAAAAAGACGACGCCGAACGATTTCAAAGGCTTCTTCCGCAGCCACAGGTTTCCATAAGGCATGCACACGCCCAAAGCAGTGGGCCAGAGCTTCGAGCGCCATAACACCACGCTGGCTACCCGCTTCTTTTTGTGATTCTGGCAGTGATGCCAACAGCACCGCCGTAGGCACAAGCTTCAGGGCTTCGGTAAGGTTTTGCACAAAACTTAAGTTGGAATCAAAACTGCCACCAGTAAGATTCTTGCTCTCTTCAAACTGGCGGATATAGGCCACCACTTCGTCCATCAAGATAACGCACGGCGCATGGCTTTGCAGCAAGGGTAAGAGCACTTCCTTGCCGGGAGCCGTGCCGGAGCTGTCGGCATCAGCCACTTGTGCATAGGCATCGGCCCCGCCAAGCTGCCAGGCCAACTCCCCCCAGAGCGTGCGCACCGTGCAGTTGCCGCGTTTGGCTGGCTGGTTAGGGGACAGCTTGGTGCCGTCCAGCACCACAAGGCGGGCGTGGGGGGCTTCCATCACATTGGCTGAATCGAGTAAGCCCGGAATGCCCTGCATCTTGCTGGCAGGAGCCTTGCCGTTCACCAGATGATAGACCGCCAGCAGGGTGTGAGTTTTGCCGCCACCAAAGGCCGTTTGCAGTTGGATAACCGGATCGCCCCCCTGACCGGAAAGACGCTTGAGCACCGAGAGCATGAGCAGGCGCATGCCTTCCGTAATGAAGGTGCGGTCAAAGAAGAGCACCGGGTCGAGGTAGCCGACGGGCGCTGTGCCTTCATGCACGCTGCTGATGTCTGCGGCAAACTCGGATTGCTGAAAGGTGCCTTTCAGCACATCTTCATGGGGGACGACCACTTCACGCCAGGGGCGGATTGGGGACATTAGAGCACCTCAGCTTTCCAAGGATGATTCTGCATATTCTGGGAATGAAGGACACGCACAGCAAAGCCAAAATTTGCAAATACTATTTTTAGTTTTTTAAGAATTTGGGCGTAGATACTTTCCTTTGTGAGCAGGTGATTTTCATGCTCAAGATCAATGTAAAGTTCAATTTTGTGGTGGCTTCCATATGGTTGCGTTAAAAAAACTTCGTAGTATACTTCCAGACTGTTATCATTGCTGACGTAAGCAGAAACAAGCCCAAAAATTGTATCTTTAAATTGTAAACTTACTTTTTGTATCAACTCATCAACGTCTTCAAGTGCTTTTTCTTTGTAGCGTTTTGATTCAACAACAATAAGTTTTGTGTTGTCACAGCATAAAAAATCAACGGCTTTTGCTTGCTGTAAAGGCATTATTCGATCTTTGTAAAATGGAGCTTTGTCGTACTGAACAACGTTCCATGTGTCTGGAAATGAAAATTTTAGGCCACGCTCTTCAAAGACAGGCATAGTCTCAGTCTCCCATATTAAGATAGCGTGAAGATTGGGCTATTTCCTCATCAAGCGCAACAATATCCCCAATATGATTGGAAGAACCGCCTTGCGTCACACTGACGCCGTTTCCATCTTCATTAAAGTGCAAACCAAAATATTTTGAATTTTTGAGCTGCTTATTTTCATGTAATATTTCCAGTTCACGGACAAGAAACAGGCTGTGAGTAGCAATAGTAATTTGCATGATAGAGGAAAGTCTTACCAAGATATCAGCAAGGGCTACAAGAAGCTTTGGATTAAGATTTGCTTCTGGCTCATCCCAAAAGAGAGAAGAACTGTTTGTCAGCTCACCTGTCTTCAGAAGATAAGCCAACATTCCAAGCTTCCTGCTGCCCTCTGCCATCAAGTGCGCTTCAAAAATGCCCTTGCCTTTTGAAGAGTGAAAATAGAATGAATTATTCTCAAGGCGCATATCGCCACCCATAATTTCTTCAAGCGGGTTAAGATGTGTCGCGATGTCTGTAAGGCGTTTCCCTTTTAAGGGCACACCATTCAGGTTTTTACATATGTCAAGGTACGTTTCATCAAAAGCGAACTCCTTGTTTTCCAAAGCAAGCGCAAAGCCGGGGTATACTGATAAAACTTCCTTGGGCGGAATAAATAGAGATTTTGCCTTTAATGCTTCCTTGAAATCAATATTGTCGATATTTACAAGGTCAGAACTCTGTGTCGAAAAATTAAATAAAAGGTCTGCTGTGCCATGAATTTTAGCAGAGACTTCACATCTGCTGCGCCCTTGTACACGTGAAGCCAAACGTCCGAGAGAATCTGGCTTGAACAGTGCAACAAGGTGGTTTGCAAGGTCACGCCCATAAGCTTCTTTGGCTGGTGCCTTTTGCATATTTCTGAGAGAACGCAATACAGCATACCCCAATTTGAGCAAATGGCTTTTTCCCGTACCGTTCTCCCCCACAATGACATTGAGGCCGGGAGAAAACTCCAGCTTTGCTTTGGGGAAGCAGGTAAAGTTTGTAATATCCAGTGTTTTCAGCATGGTTTTTCTCCTGCTCAAATATCAAAGCGTATTTGTTCCGGCCCAGTGGTCACGGCATGCGTACTCATAGTTTGTTCAATGGACGGCCACGAGGTGATAAGCTCGTTGTAGGCGCGGGCGTCTTCGGCCCAGCCTTTGCGTTCGCACAGGGTGTACAGGCGATAGGCCAAGCTGCGTATGGCTTCAGTTTTGTTCAGCATATGGGCCAGCAATTTGCCTGCTTCCGCTTCGCCCTGCTGGTTGAGGGCGCGGATAAGCTGGTGCAGCCCTTCCCACACCGGCAGGCGGTTATCCTTGGCCGGGTTCCAGTCGGCAGGCATCTGTGCCCAGCGCAGCAAGCGCACGTTGCCACCGCCGCTTTCCACCACGCCAGCCTCCACAAGGCCGCCCACGCTGGTGCCTTTGGCGCGGGCCAGCACGTCGGCCTCGCCGTATTTGCCCACATCCCAGCCCACCTGATCGAACCAGGCCAGGCAGAATTGCGTGTCGGCGTCAAAGTCGTCTTCCGCCAGAAAGCGATTGATAAGGGTAAGGGCGGTGCGCACGCTCATGGGCGTGCCGTCTGCCTCAAGCACAGCGCTGTATTTGGAAAACACCGCCATGCCCGGCCCTATGATGGCCTGCGACAAATCCACGGGGGCCACAGGCGAATTGACACCGCCGCGCGTCATATCCAGCAGGGCTTCGGGCAACAAGGCGTTGAGTTCGCGGGTAAATTCGCGCCGTGAAATGGTGGGAGCGCTGGGGTCACGCTTGCGGCACACAAGGACTATGGAGGAGGCAAGGGCGTTGGTACCTATTCCTATCATTCTGCTCGATTGTTCACTTCGCATCGGCCATGTGCCAGTAATGGCAAATCCGGAATCCAGAGCTGCTGCTAAAAATGCTTCCCAGCCTGTACTATTGGTGCTGTCATTAGCAGCTGTTTCAGATTGTTTAAAGGCGTAATAAATGCTCACAGGAAATGCAGCATGAGCACATTCTGCCATTTTCTTGATAGCTAATCCCATGCCATTGAGGAAAAATAGTTCAGCTCTTTCTTTAGATCCGTGACGATAAGGAGTTGCAACTAATTCATCCTCCTTAGGAACAACAAGTGTAAAATATATTGCTTTGTAAATAGAAGATAAGCTTCTTTTTATCCATAAATAAAAAAAATCTGATAAGTCGGCGTATCCTATGTTATCATAATATGGTGGATCAGTAGATATAACTTTTCTATTGCTTATTTTATTATTCTTTGCATCGCTTTGAGTTGCTATTCCTGGCAAGCTATTGCCTGCAAGCTTTAAAATACATTGAGAAATAAATTCAGCTGCGGGGTAAAACCCTCCAACGGTATCATATAAAATAGCTGTTTCTGGAAAATCCCAAGTCATAGCGATAGATTGCTTTGCGAAAAGATTCATGACTTTTTGGTTGCCTGCCACCCATCGTGTACAGGTATTAGAAAAGTCAGAGCACCTATCCACTGCAAATGCCAAATACACCCCCACAGCCTCAGCATAGGCCTGTGCGCCAAGGCCGCCAGCGTCCAGCCCCTTGTCGTCGTCCGGCAAGCCTGCCTTTATGGCATCGGCTCGGCATTTGGCTATGGCCTCACCCACCAGATCAGAAAAGGTGGTCAGAGCCACAAGCTGGCGCGGGGTGAAGAGGTCGCCGTAGGTTGCGAGGCCATAGCTGACTGTCCAAAAGTTACGCGGGTCATCAGGAAGTGAAGTCTCAGGCTTCCATGTGGGTTGAGCCTGACCAGCGACTTTCTCGTGCTCCTCCGTCGGCGTCAGGTACACTCTGCCTCTATCGCCTTCTGCCACAATGGCCATGAGCTTTGCGCCCATGCGCCCGGCCATGCCCTCGTTCTTGATATAGTCAGGCGTAAGAGGCGAAGTAGAAAGCAGGCACTGAAAGTTAGCCCCACGAGTGAGCTTGGTCCCAGCCTTCGCCCCTTCCGGCGGTGTACCCACCTTCACGGTGAAGCGGTAGCTGTCGCCTTCCACCACAGGCTGCACATAGGCTTCCTTACCTGTTTTGCTGGACAGCACAAAGGAGGCGGCCAGCGGCACATCCACATGATTAAAGGCCGGGTTAGGGCTTTTGACGGTGCGCGCCCAGAGCCAGGCTATGACGGTGAGCTTTTGACCCTTGTACTGTTCCAAATCAGGCCGTTCTGTCACCATTTCTGGCGTAATTTCTACCTGCGGGTACAGATGCCCGATGCGCTTTTGCGCTTCGGCCCGCATCCACGCGCCATAGCGGCGCACGTCTTCGGCCAGACCCGAAGCCCCTGTCCATTGCCCCTGCAAGCGTTCACCACTGCCCCCCTGTGTGGGCGGGCCAATGGGGGCGCGGCCCGCGAACTTGGGCGGGATTTCAATCATAGCCTTGTTGATGGTCACAGCCACGGGGTTCAAGTCCGAGGCCCAGGCCTCCAGCCCCAGCCGTTGCGCCTCCAAAGGAATGCTGCCGCCCCCGGCAAAGGGGTCGTGAAAGGCGGGGAGTTTGTCAGGGTTGAACAGTTCTGCCGCTTGCGGATGGTTTTTATTGAGGGCGCAGGTTTCGCGCCATGACTTCCATATTTCCGCCTTGGCAGCGTCCAGCACTTCAGAGTTGTTGGTGTTTTCCCACTTAACCAAGTCTTCTATGATTCTGAAAAGCCGCTCGCGCTCGATGGCAGCTTTTTCTTTGTTCAGGCCGCGCCCAAGGTTGCGTTCGTAACCGGGATCATTGACAAGCTGGGCAAAAAGCACGGCGCGCGCCGCCGCCAAAGGCCGCCGCGCCCACCATTGGTGGAGCCCGCGAGGATGCGGCCCAATGCCGGGTAACTTTTCATAGGCGCATGCAGCGTTGATGGCATCCAGCGGCAGGGCTGTTTCTATGAGCTTGCGCGGCGATTTTATATCTGCGGGCATGGGTTAGGCCTTTTTCTTTTTTGCAGGGCGCGGAGGTATTTCGGCTTTAATGGCGTTCACTTTGGGTCCAATTATGTCTTGATGTAATAAAAGCTCAACTGTATCAAGCAGCAACGTTATTGCTTCTGGCTCAGGGTTAAATTGCCTGTGTATTGCTGCATTGCCGCAATCCACGACAATTTCCAAAATTTCTTTCATTTTCTGCGTGATGTGCCCATTTGCGAGGAGAGCATCCATACCCTTCGTGAATGTTCCGCAATCGCCAACTTTTTCAGTGATATAGGCATCTACAATGCTTCTGATTCCCATTGCAGCCAAAGAAAGACAATCATTTCCAAGCGCAATATAGACTTCCCTTAATAATTTTTTATGGGCACTGCCTAAACGTGATGTCCATCCGGGTTCTTTTCTTAGGGTGCGCGGTGGGTATATTTCGTGCTGTGGCTCGCTTGGTTCTTCAGACCAAGTAGAGATACAAACAAAAGATGTTGTCTTGCACCCACAGCAACTTACTATATAACAGACTTCATCTGTATATAATTCATCGCATTCTGGGTGATAGTGAGTTTGTCGAAAGCTACTTTCAACATAATGGTTCGTAACACAAGAACATTTATTGCAATGCTCTTTTCTTGTCATTTTTGGAGTGTTTTGCATAGTAGTCAAAATCTCCCCCCACCCCTACGCGGGCTTTTCCGCACGGCTCATGAGTTTGGCAACATCCAGATTCACACTGGTCACATGCCAGTCGGGTTCCACCTCAAAGGGGTTACGCACATAATGCGGCCCGTCCACGCTCTCACCATCCACAAAGACCAGCGCCAGAATGAATTTGTCTTTCTGGTTGAGGCCATAGCACACTTCGTTACGGGTAACGGTGACGGTGGCGCTGCCGCGCACACGGCCCTTGACCTCGATATGCCGGGCATCGGGTATTTTGCCCTCATGCAGGGGCGGAGTGCTGGTGATGTCCCAGCCACATTTGTCGGCAGAAACATCCTTCACTGTATTGCCTAGCGCCCTTTCTGCATTCATGACGACCTGCATGGCAAGCTGTTCTACCCGGCTTCTGGCCTGCGCGTCTGGACAAAATTGGGCGGCCTCATTCTGCGCCTCCCGCGCCAACAATCCTGCCGGAATAATCAAGGCTCCGCCCGTGACCACCGGGGTAAGCGATACTATGGCCCGCATGGCTCCCAGCTCCTGACGGCGGAGGGTTAGCCTGGCGCTTAAGGTTTCCACCACTCTGCGGGCATTTTCCATATTAGGGCGGGCTTCTTTGTGCGTGTCCAGCTTGCTTTGCCAAAGTTGGTATTGATTGTCTGCCTGCTGGATTTCTTTGCTCAATCGCTCATGCACGGCAGTCAGGGTTTTTTCCACATGCTGTTCGCGGCGATATTTGACTTCGTCCAAATGTTCCGGCACCAGATGCTGCGAGGCAAAGCTCAGTGCCTTCTGCTCCAGATCGCGAGATATCCAGGCTGTATTCAGAAGCTTGTGCAGGAGTGAATTTTCAGCCTCATTTTCTGGAGTAAACGCCTCAAAATCAAGGTGCGGTGCCCAACCTCCGTTGTGAACAGCCCCTGTTTCATCAATGGTCACAAACTGCATGCGGCGGGAAATGGGGCGGTCACCGCCAGTGCTATCGCGGATGGTGTGATCCAGCACAAACATGATTCTGGGGACGGTGCCCGTATCATTGGGGTCAACGAGTACAGCCCCCTGCTTGAGCTTGCCCAGTGAGCTCTCAAGGGTCATATCAACTACGGCCTGCATGAGCGGATGCCCAGGATGAATAAGCCCTGCCAAGGGCGCACCAGCACGGTCTTTCAGGCGCACATAGTCTTTTTCAAAACAAATGCGTTCGTATTTTGCCTGCACCGGCGTCATGCAGCGGCGGCCTTTGCCCATAAGGCTGCGATCGCGCTCTCTGATGATGGCAGGAACGTGCTTGATTTCATAGCGGCCCTTTTCACGCGGGGCCATACTGCCGCCCACCTGCTCAAAAGCCTTGGCAAAAAAACTGCGGATAAAATAGGGTTGAAGTTTGCGGGCTTCAGCCTTTTCCATCTCTTCCTTAACGGCAAAAATGCGCTCTTCAGTCATGCTTTCTTCGCACAAGGCATTACGATCAAGGATGCTGCGAATGTGCGCAGAATCCATGACTCCATCAACCTTGGCGAACAACTTTTCTTTGCGGGCCGGGTCATCACCATAGCGGATGGCTTCAATGAGCAAGTCTTTCAGACTTTGCCCCTCGAACACTTCGCCCAGAATATCAAACACTCTGCCGTCCAAAGCTTTACGTTCTGTATCCAGCTTTTCCAGCAGACGGGTAAAGACTTCGCCCTCTCTGGTGCCAGCGGCAATAAGGTTCCACAAATGGCAAACCTCAATCTGCCCGATGCGGTGAATGCGCCCAAAACGCTGCTCCAGCCTGTTGGGGTTCCACGGCAGATCATAATTGATCATGAGGTTGGCATTTTGCAGGTTTACGCCTTCACCGGCAGCATCGGTTGCTACCAGCACTTGCACTTCGGCATCGGTACGGAAGCGCTCCTGAATGTCACGACGGTCAAGACGTTTGACGTTACCGTGAATGGACACCACAGCGTCCGGATTTCCCAAAAGGCCCTGAATACGAGTTTGCAGGTAATTGAGGGTGTCGCGGTATTCGGTAAAGATAATCAGCTTGCGTAGCCGCCCGTTGGGGTCGCGCATTTCCGGTGTGTTTTGCAAAAGTTCAGAAAGCTGATCCCACTTTTTATCCTGCTCAGATGCAACGATGGCATAGGCCTGCTCTTTCAGGCCCAGCAGCAAGGTTATTTCCGCCTGCAATTCCTGCCTTGTTTCCGCAGTGCTTGCTTCGTCGGCAAGCTTTTCTTCCATATTTTCAAAGTCTTCAGAGTTCAGGGATTCATCGGCTTCCCATATGTTTTCCGGCAAAGCCTGAAGAAGTGAGGCAGGCAGGGCAAAGGAACGCGCTCCTGCGGGGTCTGACAGGGTGGGATTGTCTAGCTTTTCGAGTTTATCCTGCAATTTTTTGTGTCTGCGGGTGAGTGACTGATAAATTGCTTCGGGGCTGGAGGCCAAGCGACGCTGCAATGAGGTGAGCGCAAAACCAATGGAGCCACGGCGTGCGCCATCAACCATGCGCTCGGCTTTGTTCATTTCATTGCGTACATAGTCGGTAACAGCGTCGTAAAGCTCCTGCTCCTTTTCTGAAAGAGGGTAAGGCACGGTATAGGCCCAGCGCTCTGGAAACAGGTGGGAACCGTCAAAACGGCGCAAGTCTTCTTTTATCATGCGGCGCATAAGGTCGCTGACATCCACACTGCTTTTGTCATCGCCCTTCAGTTTTCCACCAAAGCGATCCGGGTCAAGAAGCGACATAAAAAGCCGGAAATCTTCTTCTTTGCCATTGTGCGGGGTTGCCGTCATGAGAAGAAAATGGCGTGTGATGGCGCGCAACTGCTCACCAAGCAGAAAGCGCTTGGTGCGCTTGATGTCGTTACCGGAAAAACTGGCAGAAAGCTTGTGGGCTTCATCCACGACAATCAGATCCCAGTGTGATGCCTTGAGCTTTTCCAGCAAATCTTCGCTGCGTGAAAGCTGATCCAGTCTGGCTATGAGGAAGTCATGCTCGTCAAAAGGGTTAGCGCTGTGCGCCAGCTCTATGTGCTCACGCGAAAAAATTGTGAAGCTCATGCCGAATTTTTCAAAAAGTTCATCGTGCCATTGTTCCACCAGGCTGCCAGGGGCGACTATGAGCACGCGCTGGGCATCGGCCCGCATGTTCAGTTCACGTATTAAAAGCCCGGCCATCACAGTTTTTCCCGCGCCAGGGTCGTCAGCCAGCACAAAGCGCAGGGGCTGCATGGGCAGCATGGACTCATATACTGCCGTGAGCTGATGGGGCAAAGGCTCCACGTCAGAAGCGTGAACCGCCATCATAGGGTCAAAAAGGTGGGCAAGGCTTATGCGATAAGCTTCCAACCCCAGTTTGAAATCATCACCAGAGGCGGTGAAAGCCCAGGGGCGTTCGGCTTCGGCAAGCGAAAGACTGGCTTCGTCTGTGCGAAAAACCATTCGGTCGCCAAGCTGGCCGTCTGGAGTGCGGTACACAACAGAACAGCTTTGGCCCATCGGCTCGACAGCCAGAATACGGACTACCGCATGAGGAATTATGCCGATAACGGTGAGATTGGGCTTGAGTTCTTCAATCCGAAGCATGCTGTTACCTTTTAAAAATTGTCATTGCCAAGCTCACTTTAGCCTGCGGACACCTGCAATTCAGAGCAATCAACCACTATCCTGTACGAGCTGGCAGTCTTTGAACCAATACTGCACTAAAGCTGCTGACACTAACTTTACTCAAAAACTGGCTACCCCTCTTTTCTGGCTTTTTTCGTCTTGCCCGAACCCGGCCCCGCAATGACAAGGTGCGGCCCATCTGTCTGACAGATCACCGCCTGTTGCTGCGAGGTTGGTGTTTGGGGCATTAAGGCCTCCCTGAAGGCGGTCAGATCAGAGGAATATTGAACAGGAGAACAGGAGAACAACATGCAGGGGCTTCTTGATACAGCATTTTTCATGAAAAATCAAATTTGCTGTCGGTGACAATCTACTGTCATCGGCATTGAAATGACGTGTTTCGTGCCGTTCTGAGCAGCGAGTCAGGATATTGCCGGGCAAAACTTTTTTTACCCCAGGGCAAAACTTACACAGTTTTGCCAATGCACCTGCCCCTTGTACTTATGCTACTGCCTCAAATGAATAGCTTTTCCGATAACCAAACAACAAGGAGGCAGTATGGAAGAACGCTTGACACGGCAGCAGCGCAAGGTCGTTGCGCTGCTTTGTAACGGGGTGGGGATAAAAAGGTATTGCAGCCCAGCTTTACCTCCAAAAATCGACGGTGCTCCGACACTTGGCCACGATCAGAAAAATGTTGAACGTGCATAGCAATGTCGCGCTGATGCGGGTTCTCAGTGCGCAGGAGTTGCCGGCAAGCTCAACCGTCAAGCTCACGCCGCGTGGCGCTGAAATCTTTGCGCTCATTCTTGAAGATGTCAGTAACACTGAGATAGCAACGCGATTGGGCATCAGCTACAGCACAGTACGTCGCCACCGCGAAAAAATGCTTCTGTGTAATGCCTGTGGAACCATGAAAGAGTTAATTGCCAAGCATTATGGCAAGTTCAATGAAATAATGGAGAGTTAGCGGAACGACATATTTTCCATGAGGAGGCGCGGTATGCATAACAACGCGATTCCCATAACAGTGACGCCAGCAACAGGTGGGGGGCATTGCGGGACATTTGTCCGCGCCCCCGATGATTTTCTCACTCTCGACGAGCTTGCGAACGCGCTGCGTCTTGACCCGCGCACAGTGAAAAGAGTAGCTTACGCCTTAGGCGGCAAGCGCTTTGGGAACCGCTGGCGTTTCAAATGGGGCACTGTGATGGAGTATTTCAGCAATGCCGACTTTGAGAACGGACAAAGGCAATCGGTGGATGGCGCGGGTGGTTTTGGACGGCAGGCAGGTTGCCTGCAAGATGTTTCCGCCCGGCAAGAAGCACGGCCCGGAATGGCGGGCGGCAAAAGAATGGGAGGAGGAGCAACGCAAACTGGCCGAAGCGGGCCAACTCCCCGTTCCGGTGGTGGAGGAGACGCCCCAGACCCCTACGGGCTGCGAGAGGCTCTTGGCCTGGGGGGAGGCGTATCTGGCCCACGCGCACCGCACAATGGGGCGCACAACGTGGGTTGAGAAGAAGACGCACATGCAGGCCTTCTTCGCCTTCTGTCGGGAGAACCGCATTGAACACCTTGAGGCGATTACAAAGCCCCAGGTTTATGTGTTTCTCTCCCTGGTGCAGGATGAGCGGGGGGCCAAAACGGCCAACAAGTATCGCAAGAACCTGCTGGCTGCATGGAACTGGGGCATGGAGTGTGTGGAAGGCTTCCCGCAGGTGGTCGCCCCCTTCAAAGGTATCAAACCCTTCAAGGTAGAGCAGAAAGACCGCTATGTGCCTTCCGAAGAGGATGTGGTCAAGGTGCTGCAACAAGCGCAGGGGCAGGATTTGGTGTTGCTCCTTACCCTGTACTTCACCGGGGGCAGGCGAGGCGAAATTTTTCGTCTTTCCTGGGAACGGGATGTCAAGCTGGAAGACGGCAAGCTGCGCCTGAGCGACAACAAGGCAGGCAGCGGTCAAAAACGCTACCGTTGGCTGGATATGCACCCGGAGTTGGTGAAGGCCTTGACGTGGTGGCGCGAGGCGCGGCCTTGCAAGGTGGACAACGTGTTCATGCAGACGCATTGTGACGGCGCTCTGGGAGAGCCTTACCGGCAGCGGAACACGTTTATGAAGCGGCTGTGTGCGCGGGCAAAGGTGAAACCCTTCGGGTTTCACGCCCTGCGGCACAAAAGTGCGGCCATCACCTTCGTGACTTCCGGCCTGAACGCGGCCCAGGTGCTCATGGGGCACTACAGGGCGACGACCACAGATCGGTATGTGCGCAGCGCGGGATTGTACACGGATCATTCCGCCATCATGGCGGCACTTGGCGGCAGCGGCATCGGGCAGGCAGTGGGTAGCCTGCTGGAAAGTAAAATTCCCCACGAGATTGCGACTCGCAGGGAAATTGTAACCTCGGAGTTTGTAACCCGGTAACTCCGATAACAGGCACTGTGTGTAACCTGTTGAAATTTTTGGCGTCCCCAAGGGGATTTGAACCCCTGTCGACGGCGTGAAAGGCCGTTGTCCTGGGCCGGCTAGACGATGGGGACGCGCTGTGAGGTGTTCTTTTAAGGGGAAAAAGAGCAAAGTGTCAAGCAGAATTTTATAATTTCTTTCGTCATGTTACACAAAGTGCTGCCAAGGGCTGGCATGGGGGCCGTGTTGCCCCAAACAGGCTTTACCGTCAGGGCATGTTTACTTTGAAGCTACCCTGTAAAAGCCTGGCAGGCGTCTGGTCTAGAGCAGATCAACTTTGAAATGAAAAGCATTTCAAAGTTTTCATTCAGCCGAAAATGCGATTTGCGACAACCATCAGCAGGCTGGTCGCTCTATTAACCAATTGCTGTCTTTGCGGCAGTCGTTGGCGAGGTTACGAGCCTTACGAATGGCGACAGCGATTGCACAGAACAAAACGTATAGTTACTCATGCTGTCTTTATCCGTAGTTTCCTGCGTCACAACGCTTGAAGCATCCGTAGCTTCCTTCGTTGCAACGGCTAAAGCTCGGCTGAATCCACGCCATGTTGTGGCGCGCTGCACGAAAGTGCAGCTTTAGAGCATTTACACTTTTTCAAAGTTAAAATGCTCTAAAGCGTATGCGCGGGATCTTTGCGTGATATCCGCGCGGTCATGCCGGAGCGGGCGTGTCCAAACCTCTAAAGCGTGTCTTTGCAAAGATGACCTGCTGAGAAAACTCAGGCGCATCGCGCCAGTCTGAGGGGCTTCAAAAAAAGGCGTCGGCATTATGCCGACGCCTGCACGGAAGGAAAGGGCACAGCGCTATCCCCAACGCCGTAGAGGGTTCGGCTTTCGGCTGTGCCAGAGCCGAACCCTCCATCCTTTCAAACAGATTGCTTACTATCTCTTCATGCCGATAACGGTTTCCAGCATGGTGTCCACGGTTGTGATGCCTTTGGAGTTCGCCTGGAAGCCACGCTGTGTCGAAATCATCTGCACGAACTCTGTGGTCATATCCACGTTGGACTGTTCAATATTGTAGGCTCGTGTCGTGCCAAAGCCATTGTCGCCCGCCACGCCCAGTCGCGGTTCGCCGGAATCATTTGTCGCAGAGAAGAGGTTGCCGCCTTCGCGGTACAGACCCTGATGATTCTGAAAATCATACAGAGCTATCTGATACAGGGGCAAGGTTTTGCCGTTGGAGTAGACACCATGAACGACGCCGGAGTTATCTATGCTCACGTTGCTTAAAGTACCCGAAGCATAGCCATCCTGAGTGCGGTTTTGTACAGTATAGGATGTCGTGTTGGCCACGCTGGCGTATTCCTGGCGTTGCCCGTTGCTCATGATGGGAACATTGGAATAGTCAACAAATGGGGTCGTGGCTGGCGGAGTAGGAGTCTGTACCGCCAGGTCGGCGAGTGATGTGCTGTTCGTCCACGTAGGAGTGCCAAGGCTTTTGAGGCCGAAATCCAGTTCCGTAATGTAATTCTGCACCTGGCTTACAGGGGTTCCCCCGCCACTGGACATGGTTTCGCTCACACTGTTGGCCAAGGGCTGTCCCGTGAAGTTGGCGGAGAAAACCGGCAGGCCGTTGCTGGACACTTTGGTTGGCTGCCAGGAAGATTTGGCCGAAGGATCCACGGCAACCTGATTGTTGGCGGCAGGACTTTCCGTAGCGCCATAGGTGTAGGCGGTCTGGTTGACCAGCTGACCACTGGCGTTAAAGATCATGACGCCGCTCATGAGCACGCCCGCATTCTTATTGGTGCCAGCCGTGGGATCGTTGTAAAACTTGGTCGGCTCAGTAGTCCAGGTGTTGGTGGCCTCATTGTACCCTGTGCCGCCAAAACTGCGGTTGTCCTGTGAAGGGGGGATGGTGACCAGATATTCGTACATAGTGTACCCGGCGGGCAATCCCTTGATGTTGTATATGGTATTGCCGGTGGAATCTGTCTTGCTGGCGTCAACCTGGTCATAGTAGACTGTCATTGTATGGGTGCCGCCGCCTTCATCATAGACATCAATGCTGGACTGCGTGGCATAGGCGGTATCGGCTATTGGGGGAGTGCTTTTTCCATCCCACAGGTCAAAGAGGGCGGTCATGGGGCTGGTGCTGCTGGTGGTGCGATCCCCCTTGCCATCATTGGTAAGGCCCATAGTGAAGGTAACATTCGTGGTCTGCTGGGGAACGATATTCCAGCTGTCCAGCACGATGTCAGTGGGGGTTCCTGAACCAACATACGCCGACTTGCTCAGACTGGCATTGCCAAGGTTGGTAGCACCGTTGTTGAATGTCAGCTTCTTTTCGTTATTGACCTTCCAGCCTTGCAGCAAATAGCCTTCAGGATTCTGGAGTTCGCGGCTTTTGTTGAAATAGAAATCACCGGCGCGCGAGTAGTACATCTGTTCGCTGTTGGGCTTGCGCACCTGGAAGAATCCGTTGCCGTCAATGGCAAGGTCAGTCGCGGAGTTGGTGGTTTCAAGCGACCCCTGCGAAAAATCACCAAGGATGGCGTACACGCCGGCTCCCGCGCCTATCTGGTTGGTGCCGCTGGTGGTGCCGATGCCCCTGTAAAGATAATCGTTGAAGTCCATACGCTGACTCTTGAATCCAAGAGTGCTCACGTTGGCTATATTGTTGCCGACCACATTCATTTTTTGACCGTGGGTGAGCAGGCCTGAAACGCTTGTCCACATGCTGGCTGAAAGACCCATAACTTCCTCCGTGTCTTGGGATAGGGGGATATCTTTTTTTCTGAGCGGGCGCGTTGTTATGCGCTGCCCTGGCTCATTTTGCCGATTTACTGTTGTTAAAGCACGTCGCCCAGACTGATGTTGTTGTTGGCTGCCGCGTCACGGACTGCCGAATTGATGGCCGCAGCGCTGCTGGCTGCCGCATTGCTGGCCGCAGCGCTGCTGGCTGCCGCATTGCTGGCGGCCGTACTGATGGCCGCTGCACTGGTGGTTGCCGCATCGCTGATTGCCGCACTTAAAGCTGCTGCACTGGATGCTACTGCACTTTTAGTGGTGGCAGCGCTGCTGCCGGTATTTGTACCCGTGCTTGTGCTGGAATCACTGCTGTCAGTTGCAGTTGTCGTGACAGGCAGCGCGACCTGACGAACGTTGGCGAGCGGCATGAGCTGGCCGCCCTCAAGGCCGAGGTAAACCACGCCATTGTCAGTGACAACGCCCGTCACCTTGGCGTCCACCACCTGGTCAGAAAGAACCGCGTCTCCCTTGGTGTCGCGCAGCACAAGGTTGACCGTATATACGCCGTCGCCAGCCACGGTGCCGTCGTTTCTCTTGCCATCCCATGCGAAATCGTATGTCGTGCCCTTGTTCTTGGCGCTGAGTTCTTCAACATAGACGGCGTTGTTGTCGGCATCACGTACTGTAATGGTGCCGCCAGCGGTATTGTCCGCAGGGGCATAGCGGAAGCGCGTGACGCTGACTTCCTTGGTGGTCTCGTTGGTCGTCTTGCCGATGGAGTTGCCAGTAACGGTCACCTGCTTGCCGATGTACGACGTGGCATTGACCATTTGCTGAGTGTTGGTGGCGTCTGTAAGCCCCTTCATGCTCGTATTGAGGTTCATGAGCTGCTCAAGACTGGAGAATTGCGCCATCTGGGCAATAAATTCCTTATCTTCCATCGGGTTCAACGGATCCTGATACTTGAACTGCGTTACCAGCAAAAGCATGAAGGAGTCCTTGTCCAGATTACTGCCCTTCTGTTTGCTCAGGGCTGTATTGAACTCATTATTGGTCTGGTTCAGTGAATTGGTAATGGTGCTGGCCATGGCTTGTTCCTTACGCTCGGCTGTTTTTACGCCACCACATTTAATGAACGGGTGGCATATCTTGCCGCATGGGCAGAAGAATGCACAGGCTGTTCCAAAATGGTTCCGTCAGAATTATCTGAAGAATTTCGCATTGTTGAAAGTTGCTTTAACCGCGCAAGTTCTTCACGCCGGGCATCTTCTTCCTGCCATGAGTTGTGCTGATCTAGATTTTGCCAGGCATTTTCGTCCTGCTGGCGTGAGTTCAGCTGCACCTCCACCTTGTCTACCTTAAGCCCTTGCTGCTCAAGGTTGGTGCGGATGGCATCAAGCTGGCGGGTGACAATTTCGGCTGTTTCTGATTTTTCCGAGCGTATGGTAGCGCTTACTTCGCCGTTGCGCAGGCTGAGGCTGAGGGTGATGGCCCCCAGTTCCTGCGGGTGCAGTTGCAGGTCGAGGCGCGTAGTGCCGTTGCGGGAGCTTGAAAGCAGGCCCTGCTCAACTTGCTGCCCAACATATCTGGCCAGGGGGGCCGGCTGCGCAACGGCTTCGGTTTGCTCAAGGACAACATTGGGATTGTGCATTATGGAGGGCGCAACCTGAGTGTCCTGCCGCATGGCAAAGATGGGACTCGTTTCAACTTTGCGGGTGAGTTCATTCCAGGATGAATCGCGCCCTGTCTCGGCGTTGGCATCCTGGCGGTTCTCGCCCGCGTGGCGGCCTGTATTGTTTTGGCGCTCATCAGTTGCGCGCGTCAGAGGCGTGTCTTCGGATCGCCTGTTGGTGGCGCTCTGGGTATTGGATGCCTGCTCCCTGTTGGAAGAAGCCTTGGAAAACCCTGTGTCGGCAGAAGCTTTTGCTTCCTGGCTGCCTGCATGGCCAATACCAGCGCTCTGGCTGCCGTCAAGCTTTCTGCTTATGGCGTCGCTCTGACGCAGTGCGCTTTCGGCGTCAACGGGCCTTGTGCCTTCATTGCCCGCAGCGTTCAATGTTTCGTCCAACATCTGACGGCTGTTTTTTGATACCGTTTTGCTGATGAGAACCTTGCTTTGCTGGGCTTCTTTTATGCGCAGGGCGCTTGCCTGACGTTCTTTTTCAGTACGGGCGCGGGCCTTGCTCACAAGGGGCTGCAGGGTCGTTTGCAGGGCGGTGTCCAACTGCTTCTGGGCGGTCTTTTGCTCATTGAAAAAACCGCTTGCAGGAGCCATGAGAGCGGAAAATTGTCCCACAAGAAGGGTAACACCGTTGTTGCCGCCAAAACCGTTGGCCAGCGTTTGCAGATTTGAGGAGTCAAGCCCCAGACCACGCCCGAAGGCAAGGGCCTCCGTCGCGCTCACCTCAAGAGCCGTGGTGGCGTCCATCTGCGAAATAAAAGCATAGACGGTGCCGAGCGCCGCTTCTCCTTTGCCTTCAGCCATGAGCTGCTGCACCCGTGCGTCCAGAACGCCCGAGGGGTCTATTTTTTTGAGCAGCGAGGTGATCTGGGCCTTATCGTCATCACTGAGTTGGGGCGCGCCGTTCAAGGTCTGCAAGCTGGCCATAACCTGAGCCAGTGTTGCGCCGTCGGGCTGTCCCGCCAGAGCATCAAGCTTTTTCAGGGCGGCTTCTGGCGCTCCGGCCTTCACAAGATCGTAGCGCAATTGCGCCAGTTCCTGCTTGGTGAAGCACACCTCATCCAGCGTATATGTTACGCCATCGGAAGAGGCGCGGCTGTAGGGGCTTTGCACCTTGGGCGCCGCGGCTGCGGGCTGCTCTTCCTCAAGCGCTGAACTTACCGAGACGTTTTCACCCTCTTGCATGCTGTTGATAGCGTCGTGCACAGAAGCGAAAAAGTCAGCAAAGGAAGAGTTTTCCTTATTGCTGCTGATGAAGGAATCAAATGATCCGGCGCTTGTGGGAAGAATCTGCATCATGCACTCCTTGATGCCCTTCCCATTCAAAGAGTGTTCCAAAATAAAAAATTAGTAATATTAGAGTGTTATGTTTTATGGTGTTTGGCGGCGAAGGCAAGTATTGCCGGAATTGGGGGAGAAAAAGAGGGCAGGGGCCGTACGAACCGGCGCGTATTGGCGGGAAAAGAAGAATTTTCAGGGCAAGCGGGTAAAAAAGGAGCTGATTTCGTCCAGAGTTTTCAGCGCGGTGTTCCAGGCATGTGAGGAATAGCCATCATTCTGCAAGCGCATATGAATGTAGCCTGTAAAAAGACGGATGGCAGGCGGCTGAGAACGCCAGAAGCCGCCCGGCAAGTCTGCTCTGGACATCCTGAGATGTTGCGCGCACTGGCCGCACAGCGAGGCAAGATCCTTGGCGATGTTTTTGGTCACAAGGGGAAAGGCGGCATGCAGCCTTTCGAGTCTCTGCACCAGTAACCCACGCTGGTCGGGGTCGTAGAGGAAAAGAAAGACGGCCTGCCAGAAATCTTCCAGCAGCGGGCGGCAACTTTTTTCTGCCGGAGCGTCCAGTCGTTCAAGGGTGTGCAGCCCCATGGCATCGCGGCCCGTACGGGACAGGGCCATACCCGGCGGCACAGCGGGGCGCCCGGAAGAGTGCAGCAGGCTCAGAATCAGGGCCGCCACACCGGGCGGCGTGAAAGCCTGCTTGCAGAAAAGCTGGCTGCGGTGGCACTGCCAGCAACCGACGCAGCTCATGGCGGCGCGCAACACATACTGCCCCGGAGATGATGGCCCCGTTTCACGGGCATGCACCGGCCCCATTGAAAGGTTAAGTACTGGTACGCCTGTCATGTCCGCCAGATGCATGGGGCCAGTGTCAGGGGTGACGCACAGATCCAGCGTGCTCATGAGCGCCGCCAGGTCTTTAAGAGACAGGCGTCCGCACAGGTCAGCGCCGCGCAGTCCGGCTTTACGGGCCACTTCACGCCCCATTTCCTGTTCTGCCGGGCCGCCAAGAAGCAGCGGCAGGACGCCTTCCGCAGCCAGACGCCGCGCCAGCCGTGCCCAAAAATCAACATCTGGCCGTTTGGCCGCTTCGCTCGCGCCGAGCACCAGCCCGACGCGCCGCGTACCGGCAGCCTTTGCCCGTGGGTGTGCTACCCCCGACAGGTTGGGATGTGTAAAAAGATCCAGCAGATGCAGGTCAGCCCAATGGAATGCATTGTTCCAGTTATTTTGCGTCAGGGCGGCCCGGTACAACTGCCAGTAGCCGCAGACATGCTGATTGCTGAAACTGCCGGGCACGCTGTTTTTTGCCAGCAGCTCAGGCCCAAGTTTTCGGGCCGCCTTGAGCCGCGCCTGGCAGTCCAGAGCCTGCGGGCGGCTGCTCAGATTAATGGCCAGCTCGTAATGGCGCTGGGCCAATGCATCGCAATGGCTTGGCGGAAAAAAAACCACATTGGGCAAAAGAGGCATGAGCCCCTGAAAAAACTGCGGTTCTGCTGTGACCCACAGTTCATGCTCCGGGTGATGACGCAGCAGGTGCAAGAGCAGGGGGAGAGTGAGGATCAGGTCCCCCATACGGTGCATCTGGAGGACAAGTATGGGGTCTGCACTCATGCGCGCTCCCTGTGCCCCGGGGGAGTTTTGGCGGCAGGGGTTCCGTATACCTGGCGCATGTGCTGCAGCAGCGTTTGCAAGCGGTGCGCCCAGGTATGGCAGGCCAGAACACGTTTGCGGGCCCGCTGGGCGACGGTCTGGCGTTCGGTGTGGTTGGCCAGATAGTGCCGCGCCAGATGCGGCGCTTCCTCTGGCTCACGGTAGCAGATCATTTCATGCGGTTCAAAGAGCTGTTCCATCTGGGGGCGCCAGTCAGTAAGAACAAAGGACCCGGCGGCGGGCACGTCAAAAATTCTCTGGTTCACCGCGCCTTTCATCTGCTTGCTGGTACAGTTGAAATTCACCAGCGAGCGGCAGTAAAAGCGCGGCAGGTCGGTATAGTAACTCAGCGCGTCCAGATAACGCGGCTGGACTGGCTCGCGCCTGAATTCGGCCTTCCAGCCGTCATCGCCCACAATAAGCGGTTTCAGGGGCAAAAGGCGGCGCACGCAGCCATTGCGGTACAGGCGCGTGGCTTGCCAGGTGACGGCGGTTTCATAAGCGAGTCTTGCCTCATTGTCGGGTAGGGCTTCATACTGGGCAAACACCTGAGGAAAGGCATCGCGCAGAAAGCCGGCCACAGAGCGCTGCTCGCTCTCCATAAAAGCCTGCGAAACCTCATTGAAGGGGAGCAGCAGGGCGCGGGGAAAGCGCCCGTGCTTCAGGCGGCCGCCCACTTTGTAGACCATTGAATTTCCCACAAAGGAAATATCCGCCTGCCACGCGGCAGGGGCGTCTGCGCCCTTGTCGGGATGAAATCGCTCAGGGTCCGTGCCCAGGGGCAGATAGAAAACATGCGCAAAACCTGAAGTCCGCAAGCTTTCGATATTGTCCGCATCCCAGGTGAACAGGGTTGTCCAGGGGCTGACGCAACGGGAATACAGGTGGATGATGAGGTGGGGATTGTCCACAAACCATGAGGCCAGGGGCAACTGAAGGCGGGCCAGCAGATCCATGAGTACGCCTTCAACGTCCACGCCCATGTGATTCAGCGTGATGCAGCAGTCCGGGCGGAACGACACCACGGCTTCCAGCAATTGCTGCACAAAATCAGTGCAGGCCAGGGTGTCGTTCTTGATATGCACAAGTTTGTACTCAAGACCCAGCCTGCGGCACGCTCCCTCTACCTCGCCCATGAGAAAATATTTGCTGGTGAGCAGAAGGACGCGCGGTTGCGCATCTGCAAATCGCGGCCCCGTGGCCCGGCTCCAGAAGTCGAACTGGACGCTGGCCGCAAGCTCTTTTTGCAGGCGGCCGTAGTAGGCGCGATCTAGGCGCAGATAGAAGGGAAGCGGCAAGGGCAACAGGCGCAAGTCATTATGCTGTGCCTGCCAGTGGGTCAGCTGGCGCAATGCCTCATCCACGTCTGTCGGGGAGACAAGCTGCACTCTTTGGCGGTCTTGTGGGGGCAGGGCGGCAATAACACCGCTAAGTTTTTGGATTTCAGCTTCTTTTTCCACAACGGCCACAGGGCCTGCACAGCGTTCAAGCAGGAGACGCAGGGCATGCCCCATGCCACAGCCGAGAAGCACAGGCAGGACGTCGCGCAACTGTTCATCCGGCAGCGCCTGGACCACGGCGGTTTCTCGCTCCGGGCCGCCCGGTGAAAGCATGGCGAAGCTGCGGGCGCTGCAGAAAGCTTCCAGGTCAACAGGAGCGGCATCGGGAGCGATGTTCTCGCCACCAGGATAGATGGCCCGAAACGAATAGTGGTCTGACAGGGAACCCGGCTGGCTCATTGAGGCGCGCCCAGATGCGAGTGCTGTAAGTGCTCGATGATAATTTCATTATCAACCAGACGGCACACCACTTTGTCGTAGATGCTGTCAATGGTGAGGAAGGCACGCCCGATGGAAAGTTCCACGCCAGGATAGATGCGTCCCGGCACCAGCAGGCGACAGTTGTGCATATAGTTTTCGTCCAGGGAAAGACGCGCCCAGAGATCGTTGCGTCGTTTGATGAGTTGCTGGCGTTGCGCCCGAAGAGCCTCCAGCTTGCGGCTCGTTTCATTGGTTTCGGGCGGCAGGTGTCCGGCAACGGCATTGAGGTGCGTAATGGTCTGTGACTGCTGGGCAATGATGCTGTCGATTTTTTCCAACTGGCGAATGCTCAGCGGGTCATACCCCAGGTAGACCTTGGTGGGAATGCCGGCCTTGTTGCCAAGCTGCTTGCCAACATAAACGCTGCCGTAGGCGTTGATGATGCCCCCATAAGCAAGCTCCCGAACGACGATGCTGGCTCCGGCATACACAGTGGAATACAGACAACTTTTTTCAATAACGATATTGTCGCGGGCGCGGGCCTCCACTTTTTCCAGAAAGGGGGAGAGCAGTTTGCCCCCGGCATCCACCAGGCTATGCTGTCCTGCGCCGCCCCGCACGCCGCCGTCAATCATGAGATTACGTCTGGCGCGCACAACGCCGCCTTCCACCATGCCCATTATGCGCACATTGTTGGCCTGGACGGAAAAGCCCGCCCGCACGGAGCCGTGAATGGCCATGTCGCCCACAAAGAAAATATTGCCTGTCTGGAAGCTGATGTCCTGACGGACATTGAGCAGACATTTTACCGTGATTTTGCCGTCAAGATAAAATACATAGCCGTTGGCGGCAGCGAGCAGATAATTGGGATATTGGGGGTCTACGCGGGTGTTGGGGCCAGCCGGAAACTTGTGCTTGTCAAGCATAAAGCGGGGGTCGGGATCCGGCCCGGCATCTTCCAGGGGGATGATTTCAGCGAGCACCTGACCGTCAATAGCGTTCTGGACGTACCCCAGGCTATAGACGTCAGAAGAGCCGTTCTCTCCGCCCGGTTTGAGGTGGAGGTGGTCGAAATCGGGATTGAAGTAATGCCGCAGGTAGTATTGCACCATGCACCATCCGTAAAGCCTGTAAGCATGCGCCCGGGCGGTCAGTCCGCAGCGTCGGGAATATAGCCCTTCAATTCCTCTTCGCTGTCAAAAGTGGGGAAAAAACCCTCAATTTCCACTTTTTTCAAAAGCTCCGCCACGTGGGGCGCTGGCGTCAGGAGAACCAGTCTTCTGCCGTGCCCCCGGCTCTTGGTGCTGGCGCTCACAAGCACTCCCAGACCGGAGGAGTCCACCTTGTCAACGTGGCTCAGATCCAGAATCACCTGTTTGATGCCAGGGGCCAGAAGGTGTGCTTCCAATTGGCGGCTGAACTGGGGAACATCAGGCAAGAGCATATCGCCCAGATAGCGCAGAACCGTGACGTTTTTATGAGACTCCGCTTGCAGGGTAAACACAGGCTGCCCTCCAGGCTGCGCGGGCGTCAACGGGCAAAAAGATTTGCCGAATCAAGCCATATGGTGACAGGTCCCCAGTTGCACAGGCGTACCGCCATATCGGCACCGAAGATGCCTGAAGATACGCTGACGGCACAAGATTCGTCAACCATCTTCACAAAATAGTCAAACATTGGTCTTGCCCAGTCGGGATCTCCCGCATCGATAAAGGATGGGCGTCGCCCTTTGCGGCAGTCCGCGTACAGGGTGAACTGGGGAACAAGAAGAAGCTGGCCGCCAAACTCTTCAAGCGAAGTATGAAACTTGTTGGAGAGTTCGCCCTGACCGGGAAAGATACGCAAACCAAGCAGTTTATGAGCCATACCCTGAAATGCCGGGCTTGTGCTGAAATCAGGCCCGTCTTCCTGACCAAAGCCCACCAGAGCCATAATGCCAGGGCCGATGGCCGCCACCTGGCGGCCATCAACGCTGACGGAAGCTTCCGTGACCCTTTGGGCCAGAATACGCATCAGGAATGCCCCATGGGTTCTTCGCCATTCCCGGCCGCGTTGGGCACTGTACCGTTTTGCGCCTTGCGCTGCTTGCGTTTGGCCATCTTGGCTTCTTCCTCTTCGCGCAGGGCGCGTCTGAGTACTTTGCCCACAATGGTCTTGGGCAGTTCCTTGCGGAACTCCACAAGGCGCGGCACCTTGTATCCGGCAAGCTTCTGGCGGCACCAGGCGATGATGTCAGCCTTGGTGAGCTCTTCCCCTTCCTGGGGCACAACATATGCCTTGAGCACCTCACCGCGAATATCGTCGCGTATGCCCACGCTCACCGCTTCCTGAACCTTGGGGTGTTCCAGCAGCACTTCATCCACCTCGCGGGGGTACACGTTGTAACCGCTGACAATGACCATGTCCTTCTTTCTGTCCACAATATAAAAATAGCCGTCTTCATCCATGGTGGCCAGGTCGCCGGTATAGAGCCATCCGTTGCGCAGGGCGCTGGCCGACTCATCAGGCCGCCGCCAGTAACCGCTCATGATCTGCGGGCCTGAGACGATAAGTTCGCCCATCTTGCCGGGGGGCAGGGTCAGGGAACCGCCTTCCATATCCACGATGCGGGCGTCGGTGCCGGGCAGGGGCATGCCAATGGAGTTGGGCTTCTGCCCCTGTCTGCCCAAGGGGTTGCAGTGGGTGATGGGCGATGCCTCCGTAAGCCCGTAGCCCTCAAGAATGGACGCGCCGGTGGTTTCCTGAAACTGGCGGAAGATTTCTCTTGGCAGCGGAGCCGAGCCGGACACGCATATCTTGATGCTGTGCAGGTTGAACTGCGCCAGATTTTTCTGCTGTAAAAGAGAAATGTACACCGAAGGTGCGCCGGGGAAAATGGTGGGTTTGTGCTTGGCGATGAGGCGCAGCACGTCCTGCGGCACGTACCGGGGCAGCGGCAGAGTGGTGGCAGCCAGGGCAATGGGGATGATAAGCCCGGTCGTAAGACCATACACATGAAAAAAAGGTAGAAGCGATATGAAGGTGTGGTGGTCTTCTGCCTTGACGTTGATGATGTCCAGCACCTGTCGGCAGTTGGTGCCCAGGTTGGAATGCGTAAGGGTAACGCCCTTGGGCAGGCCCGTGGTGCCTCCCGTGTACTGGAGCATGATCGGGTCATGCATGGGGTCGGCGATGGGGGCGGAATAGCGCTCCGCACCCTTGAAGATTTTTTTCCACTCAAAAACGTTTTTGCCGTCGTAGGGGATGGGGGCTTTTTTGCTGCGGCCCTTTTTAAGGCGATACAGCCAGTTCAGGGGAAAAGACAGGGCGTCAGCCGCGCCGGTTATGATAAAATTGCGCAGGGGCAGGCGGTCACGCAGGGCGGAAACGCGCGGCCAGAGCATGTCGAGCATGACAATATGTTCCGCCCCGGAATCCTGCATATTGGCCATGATCTCTTTTTCCATATACAATGGATTGGTCATGACCACCACTGCCCCGGCCTTGATAATGCCCCAAAAGGCGATGACCGTCTGCGGCATGTTGGGCATCATGAGGGCGACGCGCTGGCCGGTCTTTACGCCAAGGCGCTTGAGCGCCCCTGCGAAAAGTTCGGCAGATTCGTGCAGCTTTTTGTAGGAAATGCGCGTGTTATGAAAAATGATCGCCGGGCGGTTGGGATACTTGTCCGCAGCTTCGTCCAACATGGCGTACAGAGGCTTGTCCCACGGCTCGGTAATGCGGGGGACAAAGGCGTCATAGTGGGCAAACCAGGGACGGTACAGTTCTGTGTTCATGGCGATCCTTATGGAATCAGATGTCGCGTTGCAATGGAGAAGGCGGCACAAGAGCGGGGCAGTCTTGTGCCCACGCGGTAACAGCGGCGTATGCCTTGATGCCCTCGGCGCGGCCCGTAAAGCCCAGTCCCTCCTCGGTGCTGGCTTTAAGATTGACGCAGGCGGGCGGCAGAGCCAGCAGGCGAGCGATATTTTTTCTGATCTCTTCGCGGTAGGGGGCAAGGCGTGGCGTCTGGGCAACAACTGTCATATCAGCGTGGCACAGGCGCACGCCTGCCTGCCGCGCCATGTCCAGAGCCTGATCCAGCAGAAGCGCCGAAGAAATATTGTCAAACCGGGGGTCTTTGTCGGGAAAGTGCTGGCCGATATCGCCCAGGCCCGCGCAGCCGAGCACGGCATCGGTAAGGGCATGGAGGAGGACATCGCCGTCAGAGTGGGCCACAACCTCGGGGCCTGCGGGAATGAGAATTCCCCCCAGCCTCATGGGCCGACCAGGGCCGTAACGATGCACATCATAGCCCATGCCGGTACAGGGACGTGGCAGGGCAGGGGCCTCCTGCAAAAGGGCCAGATCATCGGGATTGGTAATTTTCACGTTGGCAGCCTCGCCTTCAACCACATGAACGCTGTGCCCAAGGGCTTCCAGCAGGGAGGCGTCATCAGTGACGCTCAGTCCCGTTTCCCTGGCATGGGCATGCGCCTGGCGCAAAAGGTCGGAAGAAAAACCCTGCGGCGTCTGAACAGCCATAAGGGCCTGACGCGGCAAGGTTCCTGTGACAAGGCCGTCAGCAACGGTCTTGATGGTGTCCGTCACGGGCAGGGCCGGAATGACCCCGCACGCGCCGCGCTGCAAAGCTTCGCACACGCGACGCACCAGAGCGGGTGTCAGGAAAGGGCGCGCCGCGTCGTGGATAAGCACATGACGGACGTCTGCGGGCAACACGGACAGGGCGTTCCGTACGGAATCCTGACGCATTTCGCCACCGACAGCCGTGAGCCAGGGAATGCCCAGGTCTTCGGCCGCATGAAGCTCGCGCAGGCGCTCTTCGTGTTCTGCATGTCCGTTTTGGGGAAAAACAAAAACAATGCCCGCCACTACCGCGCTGCGGCTCATGGCCCTAGCGGAGTGCCAGTACAGGGGCGCGCCCCGCCAATGCAGAAACTGCTTGGCGCGGCCGTCAGCGGCGGCGGCAAGGCGGCTGCCCTGCCCGGCCGCCAGAAGTATGGCCCAGGGCTTGATCTGCCCTGGGAGGGGGATGGAACTTTCAGGCATGATTGAGCCTTTGGCTGACAGTATGCGGGAGTCGGACTGTAAGCCGGGTTCTGTCACAACGGTTGCCCGTGTGTGACCGTCATTCCTCTAGGAGTACGGTTGCCCGCACCCTCAAGCAACCTACCCGGAAGGCTGTGGCCGGGCCAGCCGCCTTCCCTATTTGGTCTTGCTCCGAACGGGGTATGCCGAGCATGCCGCGTCACCGCGGCATCTGGTGGTCTCTTACACCACCGTTTCACCCTTACCCGACCAAGGTCGGGCGGTTTGCTTTCTGTGGCGCTGTCCGAGGGTCGCCCCTCCTGGGTGTTACCCAGCGTCCTGCCCTGTGGAGCCCGGACTTTCCTCCCCGGGTTTTCACCCGCGGCGACGGTCTGTCCGACTCCCGCAATCTGTGGCTGCATGGGCGGCAAAGCACGCCGCAAGACCGGATCGCATCATCTTTATGGGAGCGATCCGGTCTTGGCTCATGAGCCAAAAGTTTTAGTCAGTCAGCGTCTGCGGCTTGGGGGCGCATTGCGGCGCATCAGCCACGCTGAAGTGCTCGCACCAGAAAATGAGGCGCTGGCAGTTGGGGCAACTCAAAATCTGCTGGCCGCGCTGCAGTTCGATGAAAGACTGCGGCGGAACGGCAATGTGACAGCCAGAGCAGATGCCTTCTTTAACAGCCACAATGACGGGATGTTCCAGGCGTTCACGGATGAATTCGTAGCGCATGAAGACGGGCTGGGGAATGGCTTTGCTGACCTCGGCGCGTTTGGCATTGAGCTCGGTAAGCGCGGCATTGCCTTTTTGCAGCTTTTCTTCAAGGCCGTCACGCTTAACTTCAAGTTCGGCCTTTATGCCCATATGGGTGAGATCAATTTCGGCCAGCGCGTCTTTCTGGAACTGCAGTTCTTCCATGAGAGTCATTTTTTCTTCTTCACGGGAGCGGTTCACTTTTTCCATGCTGTCCATTTCACGCATCATGGCATGGTATTCGCGCGTATTTTCCACCTGCATAAGCTTGTTCTTGCTTTTCTTGATGCGGGCGCTGTCATCATCGATTTCAAGCGACAGGCGCTTTTGCTGATCCTGAAGGTGGGTCAGCTTGTCCACTATATAGTTGCGTTGCGTTTCGCTGGCGCTGAAACGCTGTTCAAGCGAATCCAGTTCGCTGGGGGCACGCTCCATTTCCTGCCGTACTGTGTGAATGGCGTCATCAACTTTCTGCAGCTCAACAAGCTGCTTTATCTGTTCAAAGTAAACGGCATTATTCATTTATTAGATCCTCCTGAGGATTCATGACAGGGCAACGGTGCGAAACGGGGATGCAGAAGGCACAAAGTGCACTGCGACACCGTGAGCACGTTGTTGGAGCACGTGGCACATACGGCGCATCATTTCTTCTTCAAGGCTGTGGTGACCCACATCCAGAAGCGGGATTTCAGCGTCCAGCGCAGTGTGGTATTTTACATCACCAGTAATGAACAACTGGGCCCCGGCCTCATGGGCCGCAGCCAGCAGTGATGAACCGGAACCGGTGCAGTATGCCAGCCGGTCTATTTTTCCTGGGGGCGGCCCGCTCAGGGTCGCCGTGGAAAGATCAAGAATGCTTTCAAGCGCGCGAATGATGTGCTCGACAGTCTGGGGCTGCGGCAGGTCGCCCGCAAGGCCGTATCCCAGCATATGCCCGTCCGCGTCGGCAGGGGCTACCGGTTCAAGCACAGTCAGGTTGTCAAGCCGCAAGTCTGTGGCCAACCAGCCCGCAGGCCCTCTGGGGTTGACGTCCAGCGAGGTGTGGGCCGCGTACAGGGGAACATCCGCGCGCAAAAGCAGGCGCAACACGTCATGGTATGCGTCAAGTTTTGCCGGCAGCGAGGGCTTGAGCGTCAAGGGGTGATGGCTCAGGATGAACTGCGCTCCAAGATCAAGGCATTGCCTGACGGAGTGCGGCGTCGGGTCAAGGCAGACCGCGATGCTGTTGACCTCATGCCGCAAGCTTGCCACCTGAAGCCCGGAAATGTCCCACGGGGCTGCTGCCTTCAAAGGCGCAACTTCTTCAATGGTGTTAATTAATTCAGCTACTTGCATGTATGTGCTCCACCATAAAAAACGGCGCTTTCTTGCTGTGCAGAGAAAGCGCCAAAAATCACCGGCGTTAAAAGAAATTTGAGCGATACCGACAAGATAGTTTTATACCTACCAATTGGTGCGATGCCGTAATCCACAAATATCGATGAGGTCGCACCGTCAGGCTTTGAATCTCCATTTCATAGTTCTAAAATAGGCGGCTGTCAAGACTGGTTGTGCCCAAAAGAGCACTGGTCCGGTTGCTCCGTGTGGGCGGCGGCTGGCAGGAAAGCGCGTTGGCCTGCTGCGGAGAATCAGGTTTTAGAGCATGTTGTCTATGAAAATGAACATGCTCTACCGCTCACGCAAATGCAGCGTGGGCAACGGAAAATGCGGTTTTCGCCTCATGACATATTGTACTGTGAAGGGTTGAAAGCTAATCTGATAATGTCAGCGAAATCAGTACGCCGTTTTGCCAGCATCGGAGAGCCATGTGGCGAATGTGTTGCATGCTTCGTCGCAATGCAGCTGTTCGATGGGCAGTTTTCTTTCTGTCAGATCTCTTGAGAGCTCCTGGTAAATGGCCGCATCATCAAAACCCGCGGCTGCCGCATCTTCGCGTGTATTGCAAAAATATATTTTTTCTATGCGAGCCCACCAGATGGCGCTGAGGCACATGGGGCAAGGTTCACAGCTGGCAAAGACCACCGCGCCCGAGAGGTCAAAGGTTGCAAGTTTTTGACAGGCCTCGCGTATGGCCACAACTTCGGCATGGGCGGTAGGGTCGTTGAGGGGGACAACCCTGTTCATGCCCTCGCCAATTATTTTTCCGTCCTTCACAACGACTGCGCCAAAAGGTCCCCCGCCAAGCCGCATGCTTTCTTTGGAAAGCTCGACGGCTCTTTTCATAAAGCGCATATTTTCCATTAGAATCACCTTTTATAATCAGACAGTAATGAGCTTTAGCCAAAGTTGACCCAAATCAGGCCACATGGCAAGCCGGAGTTGGCCGTTGCGGGCATTTGGCTTCTGCGTTAGAAACTGCGGATGAGTATGCGCAGTTTCTTTCGAATATTTCGTGATCTTTTTTTGCCGCAACCGCGCAATGCCTGCCCGCACTGTGGCGGGATCCGCTGCATCGGGGTTTGCCAGTTTGACAAGAAAGCAGGGGAAAACAATTCTTCAACATCAGAGGTCAATGGAGAGCATCACAGTAATTCTGGCGTGAAAGCCAGGCTTGACAGCAAATAACGAAAAGCAAAATATAACATATTGCCCTGTTAAACGGACGTTGACATAATTGTTTTATGTTTTACGGCGTCATGCATGTCGTGAACTGCATCTCGCCAGAAAGACACGACAGATAAAACAGTTTTGCATCAAAAATGGTTACAGTACTTCCCTCCTGATATTATGCTGCCATGGGCATCGGTTCCGAGTGGGCGGATGTTTGGCGGCAGGATGCTCCGAATCATCTTTTGCAAAATTTTCTATTTCCCCGCCATCATCACCGCTTCGATTCGGGCGTTTTTGTCCGACAACACTATAATCCCGGCAGTCGCCTGCATAACTACAGATGAATTTTGTCAAAAATAACAGCTTGTTCATCAGGCTTGTAATGATGGTCAGTCTGGCCCTCTGCCCCCCCATACTTCTGAGCCATTTGGCAAGCTCGTATTTCATCAGCAAATACGGCTTTGAACAGGCGGAACAGACGGTCTCCAATGTGGCGCAACTTTCCGCAGAATCGCCTGTTGTCATTGAAGGAATGCGGTCTCCAAAAGGGGATGCCTGGCTTCAGATGGCAGGTTTTCTTCGCATGCTCACAAGTGTTTCAGGCGTAAAATTTATTGTGCTCATAGACATGCATGGCAACCGAATATATCACCCCGAGGAGCAAAAAATCGGCGCGCACATTGTGGGCGGCGACGAGGGCGAAGCGTTGCAGGGCAAGACCTATATTTCTTCCGCGCGAGGCACGTTTGGTTTTTCGCAAAGGGCTTTCAGGCCCGTGTTTAACGAAAGTGGCCAGCAGATCGGCGCCGTTGTGGTTGGCATCATGTCTCGTGATATTGAAAAAAACGTATCCGGTCTTACCAGCCACATGACGTGGCTGTTCAGCCTTGCACTGGTCATTGGCCTTCTGTTGGCCGTTTTGTTGTCACGTAAAATCAAAAAAATTCTTTTTGGCCTGGAACCGCACCAGATCGCCCGGCTTCTTGAGGAACGCAACGCCATCCTGAGCACTGTACGCGAGGGCATCATCGCCATTAACAGAAACAACAGGCTTGTTGTCGTCAATGAAATGGCTGAGAAAATCCTGCGTTCCGCAGGGGTGCAGGGAGAGTTGCTGGGACGCCCCGTACAGGAAGTGGTGCCGTCAACGCGCCTTGATGCCATTCTCAAGGAAGGCAAGCCTGAATACGACTGCGAACAGAACATCAATGGACAGATCATCATGACCAATCGATCCCCCATTATTATTCAGGGCAAAACCATTGGCGCTGTGGCAACATTCCGGGATATGACGGAGATGCGCGCCCTGGCGGAGCGCATGACGGGGCTGAGCAATTATGCAGAGGCTTT
The DNA here is from genome assembly GCF_902702915.1 of Desulfovibrio sp. 86. Lineage (NCBI taxonomy): Bacteria > Pseudomonadati > Thermodesulfobacteriota > Desulfovibrionia > Desulfovibrionales > Desulfovibrionaceae > Desulfovibrio > Desulfovibrio sp. 86. The sequence goes on from NZ_LR738849.1 coordinate 3,284,907, forward strand.
GCGATCCCGCTCGCACGAATATCTGAATAAATTGCATGTTATTTCGGGACTGCTGCGCAACAAGCGTTATGAAGAGCTTGAAGAATATCTGTCGCAGATCATCGGCAGCAAAATACGCGAAACTTCATCCATCAAACTTAATGTGCAGGACCCAATTCTTGTCGGACTTTTGGAAAGCAAGTTCAGTCGTGCCAACGAACGCCATGTTACACTGACATTGGGCGGAAGTGGTGTTATTCCACCGCTTTCGCCAACAGGATCGCATGCTCTTGTAACAATACTTGGCAACCTTGTGGACAATGCCTTTGACGCTGTCAGCTATACGCAGGAAAAGCACATTGATCTGTCCGTGCATTGCGAGGATGATACTCTTGTCATAACCGTTGCGGATACCGGGCGGGGCATTAACGAAGAGCATCTGCCGGAGATCTTCAAAAAAGGCTTTTCCACCAAGGGGGCGGGCAGAGGCATCGGCCTGTATATGCTGCTTTTGACCCTTGACGAGCTGGATGGATCCATTGAGGTTGATTCTCATGTGGGGCAGGGGACGTCCTTTACGGTGCATATTCCCCTGGCCATGCTCACCAGCGGAGGGCGGGCATGATCCGCACAATAATCGTTGAAGACGATCCTATGGTGGCTGACATTGCCGCCGGATATCTGGAGCGTATTGATGAGTTCAGCCTTGAACATACCGCCAGATCGGGCGAAGATGCCCTGGCTCTGTTGCGTGCCTGCCATGTGGATTTGGTGCTGCTCGACGTGTTCATGCCCGGAATGGACGGTATGGAACTGCTGCGTATTATCAAATCCCAGTTTTTTCATACAGATGTCATTATGATCACGGCAGCCCAGAACAGCGAAGACATCCTGAAGGCCCTGAGGCTTGGAGTGGCGGATTATATCGTCAAACCCTTCACCTATGAGCGCTTTCGGGAATCTATGTTGCAGTTTCAAGAAAAGCGCCGCCTGCTTATGTCGCCTGAAGTCGCCATAACTCAGGACATCCTGGACAGGCGTATTTTCATAAAAAAGCCCGAAGGGGGCGCTGGCAGGCCAAAGGGTATTGATGCCCAAACCCTTGAAGCCGTAGTGTCAGTGTTGAAAGAACAGCCCGGCCTCTTCAGTCTTAAAGACATTGAACGCGTAGCTGGAATTTCGCGTATTTCTTTAAAGAAGTATTTCGATTATCTGGCGGAAACCGGACGGCTTGGCAGTTCCAAGGGGTACGGTGGGCAGGGGAGACCGGTAACCCTGTATAATTGGCTGGGTTGAGCCTTGCCCTAAGCGGTCCGTTGTGTCACGGAACCTGACTGCCGGAGGTGCAGCATGCCACGCATAGTAACCATGGCCTTTGTTTTGACTCTCGCCCTGCTGGCGGCAACTCCGGGCATGACCGCCCAGGCGGAATGGCCTGCCTACAGGGGGAACGTAAAATCACGCATTTACCACAACAATGGTTGCAAGTATTTCAATTGCAAGGCGTGCACTGTGCCGCTGGCCTCTCCACAGGAAGCGAAAGCAAAGGGCTTTCGGGCCTGCAAAGTGTGCGGCGGGTAGTTTGGGCATCACGGAAAAACGAGCACGAAACAACCCGCACAGTGCCGCAGTCCTGATGTCTTCGAAGCCTTACGGCTTTGCAATGTCCAGGTGAGCAATTCCGGTCAGAGTCTTTTTCAGCGCCGCTGTTAACCATGTGCGCATGAACGGGATACTCTCGAGAGTTGCGAGTTTTTTATCAGCGCATTGCACACGACTATATAACAATCAATCCGGCAAATAGGAGGCAGACAAAGAACCCTGCCAACATAAAACCTGCCACGCCGGCTGAGATTGCCATGATAAATACGACGCCCCGGCTTGCGGGCGGCACAGAAATGCTTGGGTGTCCGGTTTTCATTTTTTGCGAATATCTTTCATTATCTTGTTGGATTATGGTTCTTGTTCTCTGCCGAGCGCTTCTCCGCCGGGGAGGTGGCGCATGCTTGTGCTTCAGTTGTTGCCGCATCTTACCTGCAGGGTACACTTCTGGCTGCGCAGGAGAAAGGCATTCCCATAAATCCCTGGTCAAATACATACGTTCCTCTTCGGAAATAATCATGTATGTACCATCCTTCAATCAGAATGCCATTTTTTTGCACAATGCGGATCTGTGCCCCACGTCCAATTTTCGCACGCCAAGCGAAACCCAGCTCCAAAGGCGGTAACTGGAAATGTCGGGTAAGAGCGGGCTGTCACAGAAGCTTCCTTCACCGACTAAAAAGTATTCCTACGTTGACTATGAGAGGGCATGGCGATGCATGCCGTTTTTGCGGGTGGGTATGTTGCTTTGTTGCCATTGATCGACCTCCTTGTTATTAAGAAAATGCGGTTTTTTGTACGTGGTTTTTGGCTGCGGCTATCAGGGCCTTTTCATTTTGAAACACTCCGACGGCTGCGCGAACAGGCGCCGGTCGTGGTGGCGTAAGCGCATATTATTTTGCGGGTACGCGCCATTACGAATGTGGCTTAAACTTTAAGAATACCTATTCTCAAAAGTTCTTTGCTCTAGCTGCTGGTGATAAATATTTAGTCGAAAATTCGAATATGGTCAATCGAAAATTAGAACAAAAAGAGATTTGCGAACGCCTGCGAGATTTGATCGCCTGGCGTAAAAGCATTGATGGCTTGACGCAGAATGATTTTGCGGTGATGGTTGGCTCAAAGCCAACCACGTTTCTTGACTACCTTAAGCCTAAGGGCCAGTCGAAAATTCGACTTGAGCTTTTGAATAATATTGTCCGCGCTTTTCCCCAGGTGAACCGGGAATGGCTTTTTTGGGGAGAGGGCGCGATGTTAATGACAGAAAAACAACGTCTCGGCTGCGACCAGGTGGAGAAACACTCTGCAAATATTAGCGATGCGTTATTGGAAAAACTGCTTGCCAGGAATGAGGAGCTTCAGGAAAAAATCCTGAAGCTTATACGTGAAAATGCCACGTTGAAAACAAGGATGGAAATTTTGGCAAGCGAGTGTGGGCAGGCACAAGAATCCGGCACAATTCAGCCCTCTGGAGAAGATGCGGCAGAATAGCCCCAAGCCTATACGATTGATCTCACTTCGGTTCGATGGTTTCTTGTCTGCTTACAGCCGGTCCGGCGCACTTTCTAGGTTGCGGACGTTTTGAGTCTGCATTCTGATGCATACTGCGGCCAGCCCGAGTAATCCCTTTTTAGTAGCTCTTCAGAGTAGAACCTATGTCACCAGTTTACGTTTCATGACCGGGGTGATGCCGCCAATGCCATGTTTGGCCGTTCATTGTTATATGTCCACAGCCAGGCCGTGGCAAATTCCTGTATTTCTTCCAGTGATTCAAAAAAGATACTGATTCAGCCACCGTAACGGACTGTTCGGTTGTAGCGCTCAATGTAGGCATTCCGCTGCGGTTTTCCCGGTTGAATATGCGTATTGTAATGTTCAGCTTCTCTGCCCACGATAAAAGCCGGACGCTTATGTATTCCGGGCCGTTATCTCAGCGAATTTCTTGCGGGCAACCACTTCAGACGAGCATTTTCCTTTTTCAGCTTTTTCATTCGAGCCATCATGGATGCATCCATTCCGCCGAACCTGGGCCGCCATTTGTAAAAAGACGCGCTACTCATGCCGTGCTTACGGCAAAGTTCGGGAACGGGCAGCCTTTTTTTGGCCTGTTTTAAAATCACCAAGATTTTACTGTCCGTGAATCGGGACTTTTTCAGCGTAAAATTTCCTGATTGCTTATTCTCTGAAACTCTATCTTGAAATACTACTTTTTTTGGGGGGGATTACCAAGATTCTGGACTTCTGCCTGTTCAGCAGCATCACTAGAGTATGAAAAATCAGCGGGAATTGGCTGTAGCGATACCGTGAAGAGCGCCCTCAAGAATTCCAGGATCACATGGCGGCGGCTGAAGAGCAGAAAAGCAATGCACCCCAGAATGTTTCTACCTAAGGGTTGCATGGACAGGGAGGATGTCTGCAATTTTTCTCTATAATTACATAATATTATAAGAAAATTATCTTAATATTCTGACTGGTGCTTCAAGGTATCCTGGGCTGCTAAATGGAGTAGCCCCCATTTCGACCGGACACCCCTCTAACTAAGGAGGAGGTGCTGGAACTATGTCTGGAACTAGTGCTAAAACAAGTTCAACGGTGGAGATAGTAAACATAACGCCCCGTCGCCGTTGGTCTGTCGGCGAGAAAGTTCGCCTGATAGAGGCCAGCATGGCCCCAGGTCAGTCGGTTTCTCTGGTGGCACGAACGTATGGCGTTGCTCCCAATTTGCTTTACCGCTGGAGAAAGCAGATGAGTGAAGGCGGCAAAACAGCCATTGGAGCCAATGACGAGGTTGTCAGCGTTGCCGAAGTAAAGGCCCTGAAAAAGCGAATCCGTCAGTTGGAACGCGTCCTTGGCAACAAAACACTGGAAGTGGAAATCCTCAAAGAAGCTGTTCGCATTGGCCGCGAAAAAAAACTTATCTCGCGGCTGCCCTTGTCCGGCGTGGAGGATTTCCAGTGAAACGGGTCACAGACGCCCTGGCGGTGTCCCGATCCAACACCTATGAACGTAGCCGCAGCCCACGGCCTCGCCCGGAACGATACAGCAAAGCAGAAGACGCATTCCTTCTACCGCTGATCGTCGAACTTTTGGGCGGACGCCAGACCTACGGCTATCGGCGTATCCAGCGACTGCTTAATCGGCAACTGGTTGCCGATGGGCGCACTCCGGTCAACCATAAACGTGTGTACAGGATAATGAGGCAAAATAACCTGTTGCTGGCACGGTTTACTGGCAGCCAACCTGACAAGGCACACACGGGCAAGGTTTCCACACTACAAAGAAATCAGCGTTGGTGCTCTGACGGGTTTGAGATTGCCTGCGACAACGGTGAGCGGGTGCGCGTCATTTTTGCCCTGGATACTTGCGACCGAGAAGTTATGGCCTATGCCGCCACCACTGGCGGGTACAGTGCTGACATGGCGCAAAGCGTCATGCTGGCATGCGTTGAAAAGCGGTTTGGGGATGTCAAAACATTGCAGCCAGTTGAATGGCTCTCCGACAACGGCTCCTGCTACACGGCAAGAGAAACAGTAACGTTTGCCGCCGCCTTGGGCATCGTCAGCAAGTTTACTCCAGTTCGCAGCCCTCAAAGTAACGGTATGGCTGAAGCTCTCGTCAAAACATTCAAAAGGGATTACGTCTTCTGCAATGATCGACCGGATGCCGAAACTGTGATGGCGCTACTCCCTTGCTGGTTTGAAGACTATAATGAAAATGCCCCGCACAAGGCCCTGCGGATGCTCTCGCCTCGTGAGTTTATCCGTTCATTGCAAATCTTGGAGTGTCCGGTTTAGCAGGGGCAACTCCACTAAAGCCTAGCAGCCCAGGATACAAAAAGCTTTTAGTAAGCTGTATTATTAGAGGCTACACCGGCATAACTGGAACGCGACTGGATGCCCCAGTGATCTCCATGCCTTGTGATAATATAGAAAGATTCATAGGTGACAATGCGCTTATGTTCTTTGGTAAATCTTGAAAACTCAACCGCATAGTGCAATTTATCGGCACTGGCCTGGATAAGGTGACGCAGACCCCATGCAGAATACCCCCATTGAACGGAATCCTTAAGGGCCTCGTGCCCGCTGTCTCTGGCATATTCTTCAGGTGTTTGCCAGATTTGAATCTTGTCTCCCGCGATTCGCACATGCGGATAGTGCAACTTTTGCGCTAACTCCAGAGCATTAGCGCGGCTGAAGTATTCAATAAATTCGTCCAGCACTGTGCGACCAATACGGTCGAGATCCATAAGTTCTTCGGGCAGCAATTCTGATGTACATGTGGAAATCATACGCTTTTTCCTTTTGTTTAAAGATTACTTGTGACACACAACAACCTGGCAGCGTCTCCTTTTATGAGTGGATTTATCGATCAGATGGCTCCGGCCAATTTCCAGTACGGGTAAAAGACGATGACGAGCAAAATCAAGGTCATGAATAACCGTGCTGTGAAAAATTTCACTATAGAGCTTAAGCTGACATATCCGGTGGCATAGTACACGAGCAGAACAGCGTACTCGTAGGGCAACACAAACTGATCCAGCCCATATATAAAGGTATATATAAGACCAAGAGGATTCATCCCAAGAGATCTCGCAATCTCTACCAGGGGGACAGTAAAAGCTCCGGCTGCCGCTACTGGGGTCAATAAAAATTTAAGCGTTGTGGCTGAAAGATACGTGCTGACGATAGTGAACAACTCTCCTTTGCCACTAAGGAGGGGGAGTAGTTGGGCAGCAATAAGCTTATCCACGCCTGTGACTTTTGCACCTGCGCCGACAGCCATGCAGCCGACTACAAAAAAGACTGGACCGAGCTTCAGTGTTTCCAGCTGTTTTTTATCTACAAGCCCAAGACCTGGGATAAAGCTGATAAACCCGATCAGCATGATGGTCCAACCGGCATTTATGCCATGGTATTTATCAGTCATCATCAATGCAGTCAGGATGATGAACAGACATACCGCCCGCTTTTCTATGGTGCTTATTGTTCCGATCTGCCGGTATTGGCTTTCTACATAGCTCCTAGTATTTATATTTTGTTTCGGGCGAAGCACCGGCAGAAGGAGCAGCATTGAGCATACACAATAGACAATGTTCGGCACATAGTTTTGGATAAAATAGTCGCCCCAGGTCAGAGCGACTCCGGTTGACTTCATCAGTTCCAGAGCCAGAGTCACATCTCCGCCACCTGTATACAGCCCCATGCGCGGCGCTGTTGAGGCAAGAAATCCGGCTAACATGATGACCGATGCTTCACGTGATTTGGGGGCATATTTAGCAGCATCACAAATGCCGATACAGATGACCGACATAAGAATGCCCTTACCGAGTGCCGTAGGAAGCAATGGGGCAATGATAAATCCGACAAGCAACAAGCCACAGAGCAAGGTAAACATGGAGCCGCTCGTTTTATGGAGCGACCAAAGGGCAATGCGCTTGGCCAGCCCTGTGTGCGAAAGAACAAGACCAGTTAGCAACCCACCAAGAACCAGCCACCCCATAGGCGCTGTCCAACTGACCAACATGTCGTGCGGCGTTCCCACTCCCACCAAAATGTAACTGACAGGCAGCATCATGGCGACGAGATTGCTTGGCATAACACCTGTCGCCCACATGCAAACGGCACACGCTGTTAGCCCCAGAAAGTAGGCTACCTCTTTACTAAGCCCGCCATAGAAGCATGCAAGAATTATCATGCTTGGCGCTAGGATGGTTGTCCCCCATTTGATGCAAGATACGTAAAGTTTTTTGTTTGATTCTTGTAACACTGGTGGCGACAGAATTTGTGTGGTCACGTTACCCTCCTCAACTCAAGTTTATGACGGATCATCCTTCCAATTATTGACTTCAAATTAGCAAGGCGTGTGCCATAGAACTTGAATTCATGTAACATGCTGGTTTGTTAGAATTTTATATTATCGCTTCTCATTTTTTATGCTCCATGTTACAGGAAAAAATCCAATTTTCTGGATTTTTTCTTGTAATCTGCACGGGGAGAGGGATGACCATGCCTGTCAATAACGATCCTTCGGTGAAGTCAGTGCTGTTGTTGTTGCTGTCTGCTTTAGGCAAACCAGTTTCCCTGTTGTACCTTGCAGAACCCATGGGTATTTCACAGAAAGAAGCGCTTGTTTTGCTTACTAAATTGGAAAAACAAGGGCACACTATGCACGATCAGTCGGCAGGACTTTGGATGCTGACCGAGACTTGTCAACCTGCGCAGGTAGTCAATTTTTCTGTCGGATGCTTTGTAGAGAAGGGGCATGCGCAGCACGATATTGCCAAAGGTCTAGCCCTGCTTCACAACAAGGATTACCTCAGTGCAAGTGAAGCCTTGCTGAAACAAGTGCGTTCCTTCATTCATTTCGGCAAAAGCGCGGCGGCAAAGACATGCCTTGATATGCTGATGGAAATTCTTCAGGGGTGGTCATGGCACAACGCTCAAGCGGATGCCATCGCAAAGTATGTTGTCTTGATTCGGTGTACAGAGAATCTTGCCATGTACCTGGCAAAAAACGTCCCTGAAGCACTTGCCCTTTTATCTAACGCAAGGCGGGCCGCAGCATCTATTGGTGATGTGCGTTCAACCCTGTTGCTTGACTTGACTGAAGCCTGCCAATTGCATTTGTCAAATGAGCACAATACAGCTTACACGCACGCATTTCTGTCTAGGACAATTGTAAATCTTGAAGCTTTGGCAGATTCTGATATTTTGAGCTCTACTAAATATGCTCAAGGTCTTATTTACTTTATGCAAGGAGAGTGCAAGGAAACTTTGCGCTGCTTACAACTGCATGAAATAGGAATTTTTGCAGATAGATTTGACTATTTTTCTGCAATGGGAATTAGAACTGCAGCTAGTGCAGCTTGTAGCTGCGGCGACTTTACGCTAGCACTTGGATTAATGGAATCTGTACGCAGGCAATCTCATGTTCAGGGCAACCGCCTTGCAGAATTGTGGAGCGAAGTTCAAGTTGCAGATGTTTTGATGCGTATGGGCGAACATCACAAATCGCTAAAATTTCTTGATGATGTATTTTCCTCTACGCAGGTTGAAATAGAAACTCGATTATGGATTTGGGGAAAAAGAGTCCTTGCCTTTTATTATTATCAAAGAAATATGATTACGGAATCGCATGCTGTCCTCCATAAAAGCATGCAGCAGGCGGCGTTATATGGGCAATCTCGTCCGTATTACGGGTGCACCTGGCTTTTTGACATGCTGTGGTCGTATGAAGAGCACGATTTGCCCCGCATACCTGGATATGATTTTGAGCAGGAGCTTTCGTTTGCGTTGAGTGGGCCTAACAAGATGTTTCGTGCCGCAGCGTTACGCATTCGGGCCAAGAAGTATCAGCGAGACGGGGCTGCACCATATGTGGTGGCAGAGACTCTTCGCCAAAGCCTGGCCTATGCCGAGGCAGCACAGGCGCCGCTGGAGTTGGCGCGAACATGTCTTGCACTGGCTCAATCATATGAACAGGCGGGATCAAAAGAAGAAGCAAATGCGCTTTACGCCAGAGGCAAAAAACTCTTTTCCCAGCACCTGAGTTACGATGGGATTCCTTACCAGCGGCGCCCTAATCTGCTGACAGACTCAGAGGAACTTGCCAAGGTTGAGGCCCTTACCCAATGCCTTGAAAAGAATTCATTTTGGACACAACCCGAAGCAAGAATTCAAGAAATTATTGTTGTCATATGTGAGGAACTGAGAATTGAACGCGGCGCTATCTTTAGCATAGATAACACAGGGGGCTGCACGTGCCTTGGTGCAAATCATATTACATCAGAAGAAATTGGGAGTCTTTTTTTTGAAAAACACTTGCAACGCCTTAAGAGTATTAATGACCAGACCCCTGAAATCTACAACGATGGCACTGAGGCAACTCTATATTTCCCGTTTATGAGCCTTGAAGGCTCATTTTTTTGTATGATGTTAGAAAATATTTATTTACCTGATTATATTGCGCATCTTTCACGAAAAATACTGGATCCATTACATAAACTTCTCAAGCAGGAGTTGCGCATTGTTCATGAAACAAAAAAGCGCATGGAATTCTCGTCATCCACGGCGGCCCACAAAAATAAAGAAGCTGCAGCCAGAATAGACGCCAGCAAAACACCGTATTACGGAAAATCCTTACAGACCATGCTGCAGGAAGTGGATCGTGTGGCGCCTACCGACGCATCCATCCTTATACTAGGAGAAACTGGTGTGGGAAAGGAGGTGTTGGCGAAGCGTATACACGAGCATAGCGGGTGCCTGGGTTCCTTTATCCCTGTTCATCCATCCAGTATTCCTGAGACCCTTTTTGAAAGTGAATTCTTCGGGCATGAACAAGGCGCGTTTACCGGAGCCTTACGCCAACGATGCGGCCTTGTGGAACTCGCAGACAAAGGAACGCTGTTTATCGATGAATTGGGCGACATCCCCATGTCAATACAGGTCAAACTGCTCCGGGTTCTACAGGAAAAAACATTTTTCCGAATCGGCGGAGAAAAGGCACGCATATCTGATTTTCGCCTGGTTGCGGCCACAAACCGTGATTTGCAGTGCATGGTCGCGGACGGAACATTTCGTGAAGATCTCTACTACCGCATTTCTGTTGTTCCATTTGTCCTGCCCCCACTAAGGGAAAGGCGCGATGACATCCTTTTGCTCGCCCAACACTTTATCGATTACTACACTAAACGTTATAAGCGGAAGCAATCTAAAATTTCCATTGCGGAACAGCAGCAGCTTATGGCCTACGCATGGCCTGGCAATATTCGGGAATTAAAAAGTGTCATCGAACGCGCTGTTATCCTCTCTCGCAATGGCACTCTGGACTTAAAACTCCTTGTGACGTCACAGACAAAGGAGCGTGAAACAGTTTCTGATCATGCATCTAACAAAAAAACAATTTATTTCGATGATTTTCCCAGTATTGAAGAGATGCAAAAACGCTACATCAAGTACGTTCTTGAAGCTTGCAAAGGGAAAATATATGGGCCGGGCAGTGCCTGTGATATTTTGAAAATCAAGCGATCCACATTGTATGCCAAGATAAAGCAGTTAAAGTTGGACAAGACATCAAGACTCTACGGTGAAGAATGACAAGACCAGTTCCGGATAATTGACTTTGGCCCACGAATCTCTGGCCGTTTAATCATTCTAGAGAGGATTTATAATTTCAGCCAACTGGGGCTGGCACGTGGACTTCATGCATGAGCGGTTTCGCACGCTCTCTTATAGTTGACTTAGCCCTGAATGCCTCGCCATTGGGGTGGTGTGTACACTCCGGGGTAACCACAGGGTAGTCGCCAGTGTACGCAAAAATGCCCTTACGAAGTTATCGTAAGGGCATTGAAAAATAGGTGAACAAAAGAAAACAGCTACTCTAAGGGGTTCTGCCTAAAAAGAATTTATTTATGCCTTGGAGCAACTGGCGCAGGCTTCCGGTTCATTGCCGCTTTTCTTAAAGATGATCAGGGGGCAGTTTTTACAGATATCCGCGCCCGGGAAAGGATCGCCGGGACGTGTAATGGATGCGGCCCCTGATTTGGCTATGCGTTCCATCAGGCGATCAACCGTAGCCCCGATGTGCGCGCCGGGAATGAAGACGTTCAGTTCGCCGCGCTCGGTTTTGCCTGCGTTGTAGCTGCCGGAGCAGGCCGGGCACATGTTCATGCTCTGTTCAAGGTAGGTGAATACAGAGCCGCCGCAGGCGGAGGAGCTCATAGTCACCATGGGGCGCAGGGGATGGGTATCTGTTCCTGCCATGTAATCTACTGCAAGATGGTAGGATTGCAGGTTGTCGCAGTAAAAATGCACCACGTCCGGCTGCATGACGGCGTCAGCCAGCGGGCCCACAGACACTGCCACAACGGAGTTCAGAGGCAGGCGGGGTTTGGAGCGCAAAAAACGCTCGGCCTGCGCCAAGTCTTTGCAGTATTTGGATTGTGATTTGATCTCAGCTTCGTCGATGTCTTTCCAGCCGAAAGAAACCTGCGAGTTGGTACAACCAAGCTTTTCCTTGGTCGCCAGCACGGTCTGCCCCTGCATGCGTGCGGTTATTTCCCATTGGCAATAAGTAATTGGCTTAACGGGCTCAACATAGCGGGCCTTCTTTTTGAACTCTTCCACATCAGCCTGAGTTTTATGAAAATTTATGGCGATGGGAAAATGGTACAGTCGCAGCTCCCGCATCAACAAGTCCTGCATGTCTTTATAGCTCAGGGGCATTGCGATCTCCTTTTTTGTAGTTAGTAATCGTTGTCAGTATGGGTGGTAATGTTAAAAGATATTCTTCGATATGGCTATACCCCTAAGCACCTTTTTTTGACTTTTACTTCAGCAGGGGCGCGGGTGACAGGCGGGTGACAACCGCGGGCAACCAAATCCAAAATTTCGCAAAAATAACAAAAGGGATGCGCGATAAAATCGCATATCCCTTTGAAATATAATGGTGCGCCCGACAAGAATCGAACTTGTGGCCTACAGCTTAGGAGTAAGCCGCGCATACTTCCCCATGGTTCCCTTTGAATTGTAATACCTTGAAAATCATGGTGCTGTGGTGTAACCCCTTTCCTTAAAGTTCCCCAAATAACTTTGAAGGTGGGCACCATATGGGCACCAAAAAGAACGGTGACGCTACAAATACTGGCGGCGATGATTTGCGTTGGCACGCAAGCAGCGCCACGGGTGTTCTCTATCGTGATCACCCTGAGCGCAAGTATGGCAGACGTTCTGATCGGTATCTCGCAATACGGTATCGCTCTGGTTCTGGCAAGAGAAATCTTGAGGCCCTTGGCTGGGCCTCTGAGGGCTGGACGCTTGAAATGGCGGTAAACCTCCTCCACGAGCTGAAGCAAAACATCCGTTCTGGAGAGCGCCCCCAGTCTCTTAAAGAAAAGCGTGAGATGCAGGAAGCCGCCAGGGCGGAAGAAGCCCGCATTGCCGAGCGCGTGAAGCTCAAGCGCGTCACCTTTGGTGAACTGGCTGAGGCGTACCGCTCCTGGGCCAAGGAGCACCGCCTTGATGCATCCAATGTCGAAGGACTGCTTGACCACCATATTCTGCCCGTATTGGGCCCCCGTGTCGCCCACGAGATTACTACCGCCGACCTCCAGGCCCTTGGGGATACCATTGCTGCCAAAAGGCCGCTCTCCGGGCGCAACAAAAACAACAAAGAAGGCCGGCTGTCGCCGCAAACTGTGCTCCATGCCCTTAAAGTAGTGCGTGAGACATTCAATTATGCCAAACAAACGGACGCGCCTGGAGCTCCTGGCACAGTGCTTTTTGACGGGCCGAACCCTGCTGTCATTACGCACCGTGGACACCGTGGAGTGCGCGTTCAAAAGGCTGATGCTCGCCGACTGCGCGTGCTCAATGACAGGGAGATTGAATCTCTGCTGGGTTATGAAGGGCGCAGGCACGAAGACGTAACCGAGCTGCACGACATGATCCTGCTCTCTCTGGACATTGGCCTGCGCGCAGGAGAGCTTGTTCACCTGCTGCGCGAGTCGTGCGACCCGATAAAGGGCACGGTCAGCGTAATCAAGGGCTCTGAGAACAATGTTTCCACCAAGGGCGGGCGTTCCCGAACCTTGCATGTGGGGCAGCTGTTTTCTGATGCCCTTGCAATGCTTCGGCGCAGAATGGCCAGCCCAAGTGCGGGGCCTTATCTCTTTCCAGGGCAGGATGGCGCCGCACGCGACGCCAACGGCCTTAACCGGGCCATGCGCCGTATTACCGAAAAGCTGAAGCTCAACGAGGGCGTTATCAACGCCCAGAACCGCGTTGTGTGGCATACCTTGCGCCACACTTTTGCCACCCGGATGCTGGAAGCCGGGGCGGACGTTTACATGCTTAAAGAACTTATGGGGCACGGGTCTGTGACAACAACCGAGGTCTACCTGCACCTGTGCGACCTCGATAAGCGTCGCAAAGCTCTGGCCAGACTGACGCTCTCGCAGGGTGGCGAGCCGGGAGCTATATCTTTGGGACAACAATTGTCGTAACTCCTTGTGATTCAAGGTATGCGAGAAAAAACGGAGTAGGGTACACGACCGCGTCGCCAATTTTTTGCCGAACTTTTGGCCCTTTGCCGCCCCAGTCATCATTGGCCAGCTTTTTGGATGAAATGGCCCCACCAGTAAAAAATGGGACTCTTTTTCTGGCTATCATGGGCGGCAGGAGGGGCAGGTAGCTCTTGAGTGCGCCAAGTTCCGGCGCTGGGGGGATGATTGCAGGTGTGCTCATAAAATTTCTCCCTCTGCGTGTGGTAGACGGATACGCAGCCCCCGTTAGTGAGGGAGTCAGATGGAATTTGTGGCCATCGTGCAGGAGCGTTCGGCCCGGCATGATCGGCAGTCCTGATCCGCCTCGCCATGCAGGCGGCAGCGGGCCATGCGTTTGATGCGCCCAATAGCCTCAAACGGCCCTGGCACCCACTCGGCCACCGCGCTATGCAGCATGAGCCCTGGTTCTTCCAGTGGCCCGGCTATACCCAGGATGGGAGTGCCGATGGCCTTGGCCATGCCGATTTGAACTGCAGTGTCTTTGCCGGAATCGCCCAGGTAGACCATAAGGTCGGCCTGCCCGCAGGAGGTTTCACAAAATTCGGCCATAGCGCAGCTCTTGCCGGCGTTCATCCATTGCCGGCGTTCGTTGACGGGCAAGCCCAAAGGCGCAGCGGCCCATGTCCAGTCCAGCACCCTGACGCCCGGCAGAAGGCGCAACTGCGCCTGGAACAGGCGCACGGCATGCAGGTGGCGGTAGGATGCCACGGTGTAGACCGTCAGCTGGTCAGTATTGGCGGGTATGGCGTTCATGCGCGTTTTTCCTGCCGACAAACTTGGGAGATACGGCCACCTTCGCTCAAAATACCGGGCAGCATGTCCAGCAGGTCATGGTGCGTTGCCCGCACGGGCAACCGTTTACCACCAACAGCTATAATGTAGGTGGCCACGTACGGGCCTTTGTTGCAGACCTCAGGCTTGACAGGTTGCCGCTTTTCGAAATAGATTTTTGCCATCAGATAGCTCCTATGGAGTTTTGCCCCGGCGTGGTTCCAGCACGTCGGGGCGTTTTTATTTGCCGTACTTAGCCTCGTGTGTGGCCAGTGCCAGTTTGCGAAAGCTCAGTATGGCCTCAACCACGTCATTGGTTTCGCGGTCGATCTTGACCATCTCTTCGGGGTCAACATCGCCGTCGGCAATGCGTTCCGCAGCCGAGGCCGCGTATTCGCCAAATTCCTTTATGGTTCGGGCCAGGCTCTGCACCAGCTCGCCACCGCTGGCGGCTGGTTGCTGCAGGCGCAAAAAAATGCCGCCGCGCTCCCTGGCCAGAAAATCCACGGGCGCGTCGCACTCGCACACGTCCATAAGCGGCAGCAGCATGTCTGCGCCGAGCTTGTGGCCTGGCTGGCGCGACAGCTCAGACATCATCGTGTTGTAGTTGGTGTAGCCCACAAATTCGGCAATGCTGCCGGGCGTAAGCCCCGAGGGCGCAGCCTTGACCATCTGGTGCGTCACAGCGACCAGCGAAGGGTAGGGTTTGATAACGATATTTCCGGCCATGCTATTGCGCCTCCGTAAATTGCGTGGGCAAAAGTCAAAAAAAGGGTTTAGTGTAATAAGGGGTGCTTATTGAGCGTGAGCCTGCAGGCCAGGGAATATCGGCTCGCGCTTGCGTCTGCCCATTCTTTCTTCACAGGGTTCAGGCAGTAAATCTTTGGGGAAGCCCAAAATTACCAACCTGTCGTGATGCTTTTGGAATATCTCTGGTTTCAATAGAGCTTGGCGGGCACCATTAGCGGTCATACCCAGCTGCTTACCGATATCATTGAAGGAAATGTGATGCGCATCCTTCCAGGCCAGAAGGCGTTCATACCGCGACATTGCCATAGGGTGGCCTCCCTGCTAAGAAAATGATTGCATTTACGCTTTGCGAAATTGGTTCTAAAAGCGTGGCGTCTTTAGTTGGTATTTATGGTAAAAAATTACCAATGGTCAAGTAATTTTATACTATATATGGGAATTTTTCACCATGCTATATGATAGAGTACTGAAAATACTTGATAAAAATCATCTCGCCAAATCAAAATGCGCCCAACAGCTCGGAGTTACCCATAAAACTCTTGGTGGGTATCTGAAGCCAGAAGGCCAGCACAACCTTTGGCAATACTTACCAACATTTTTAGAGTGGTACCCTCGCTTGTCGCGCCAGTGGCTCTACTTCGGTGAAGGCCCAATGTTTATTGGGCGAGGTACCCCCGAGGGTTTGCCCGTGCCACCGCTGGAAATCCTGCGCGTGGGCGAAGCCATGGCAGCAGACTGCGGCGGCTCGTGGGGACAGGTACTGCGCATGATTGTGGACAACGCGCGGGAAGAGCTGGAGACGAACGAATCCACCAATGAAATGAAGATGGCCCCGGAAGCCAAAAAAGAGCTTGCCGAGGCCAAGGGCGAGATCATACGCCTGTACAAAAAGTTAGAAGGGCTTCAGGACGAAGTTATCAACCTGCAGAAAGAACTGCTGGCCATGCAAAGAACTGAAAAACCCCAAACTAATGAATGCCCAGGGCGACCAGTAGACATGGTGTCTGCCCCTGGCATGCCCAGTGCTGCCCATTCGTTGCACCAAGGAACTGACAGGGAATAAGGTTAATTGAAAATCGCCGGTGTATTTGGGGATTTGCTAGGGTTAAAGCAGTGAAAGAAGGCACGGTAATGTGTGCCGCAGACGTAGAGGAACGTAATTTTCAGCCAGATAGAGCCGATTCACCAAAAGGGAGCCACGATGACTGATAACGCCAGTATCCCTCAAGAGCTCAATGCCACTTCGGCCGCAAAGCAACCACAACAGCCTTTTATTGTCTTGCCATTTGATGAAGAAATATCTTTTCAATCAGCAGAAAATCTTTTGGATTGGGTGAACAAAGATAAAGAGATGTTCCAAAGCTTTCGGGAGGATAATTTTCCAGCAGGAATTGATTTGTTAAGAGAGAGAGGAAACAAAGGAAACCTAACATACATAGAAGCTTTAATTTCTGATTATAAATTATGGTATAACAGTTTGGTAGATTTATCAGAAGAAGTTAATTCATTGGCCAGATTGAGCACCACAGCACGCTCGATTGAAGAACTTGATGACAAGAAAAAGTTGCTTATAGAAAAATGGATTGAAAGTACGAATAAAGGGCTAGTTCCCATGCAAAGTCCCATAGGATATTGCGCCATGGGTATGGGCAGCGGTAGTTCAAGTGGGTCAGAAAGCCCACCGGAGCAGTCTACGCAGGGCGGTGTCTGGCTGTATGCAATGATAGATTTCCGCAAACAGCAGGCAAAACAACAAAAGGGGGCAACAGAATTTAGTGAAAATGTTGAAAAATCTATCGGGCAACTTCGTACGCTGAACGGAAATATACAATTAGCACAAGAAGATCTTGAAGCATTCAAGAAGAATGTCTTAAAATCAGCGGCCCTAAAATCTCCGGCTAATGCTCTTGGCCGGTTAGAAAAAAGTCACAGATGTCTTTCAATCTTGTATTTTGGCATTGCGGCATTGATAATTATTGCGTGGATTACTTTTATTGTCAGATGGTATTATCCCGACATTGTTGAGCCTGTCCTGAACAAGTTGCCAGATGCTCCGCTTGAAGCCGGACCCATGATACTTATAAGCTTAGTCTTTACAGGTATTGTTCTGACGTCAGTAATCATTTTTCTTAGACTTGCGGTGTCCCTAGTCAATTTCAGCATTGCCGCCGGTGAGCGAAAGGCAATGGCAACCGCCTACAGAGCTTTGCTTGTTCAAAATGCCATAACGGATGCCCAGCAAATGGTCTTTCTTCAAAGCATTGTTGGCGGCAAACCCACAGGTTTTGTTCAGACCAGTGACATCCGCCTACCAGCGGATGAGATATGCAAGATTATTCGGGCGGTACGTGATGTTGGAACAACTGGTATCACGCCCTCTGGGGCGTAAAGTGCATTACGTTGGCAGGGGCAACGGTGGGCGCTCTTTTTTATGCTCCGCAACCCCATGCCCCGGATTTCACTTTTCGCATAGCCAAAAACCTGTGTTGTGACAAAGTAGCTGTTGACTGTGGCTCCACTGACCGTGAGGGGCATGCTATGAAAAAATCCTGTGGTTTTTTGGTTTTGTTCATCCTGTTTGCATTTCAGGCAGATGCAAATGCAGCCAACATGGAAGATCGTGTTGCCGCGGCCGGAGCCGCCATGGCTCTTGATGCTGCTGGCAAGTCCGCTTTGACTCCCCCCCCGGCCGAAGCTGCTCCATCATGGGACGTAGCCAAGGCAAAATCTCTGCCATATGCCGTGTATGACGCCAAAAGGGACCACCGCGCCACAACGGGCCGCACCAAACTGAACCTGCGCATCATTCTGGCCAGCAAAAACGCCAAGGGGCAGATTATTCCGCTGGAAGACACGTCCACAGTTACCAAGGAACAGCTGGCAGCCACGGTTATTGCTGCTGCCAAATATTATGCCAAGGCGGCTGGCGTGCAGTTTGTGGGTGTGGCTCTGGATTCGCAGTTTGGCGCGGGCGTTGCGACTACGCAGCTTGCCGTTGCGGACTATGCGCCAGACGGCAAAGGCGTTTCCGGCAACGACAACTGGACATGGCAGCAGGTGAAGGCTGCGGAAAACGGCCTGACCAAACAGGAACTGACCATGCAGGAACTGTGGGGCAAGTGGCGCAGCCAGTATCAGACGCCGCAGGGCATAACTGACGAGGCTGCCTTGAGCGCCGCCATTGGCAGTAAATTAGGCATTGCCCCCAGTGAAGTTTCCACTGCCTATAAGCCGCTGTTTGATGTGCCGGAAAGCTTTGTGGACACCGTGCAGCCTGCGCCAGGGCTTACTCCCAAGCAAAAATAACCGCCGCTTCCCTATGCCATTTTGGCCAGCTCACTCTGGAGGTTCTCCACGCGTTCCCTTGCCCAATCGTCTGTCGGGTCAAGCTCCACAGCACGCGCAAATTTTTTCAGTGCATCGCGCAGTAATCCGCCTTTGGCCACGCCATCAGTCGTAAGGCCAGCAAGGTCTTTGAGCGCAGATCCCAAAAGAGAAAAGGAATGGCTGCGTGTCGAATCAAGCTGCACAACACGCTCGTATTTTTCTACCGCACTCTGCAGCAATTCCCGCTTGGTCTCCACATCAGGCGTCATCCTTGAAAGCTCTACAAGAGTTGCCCCAACATTGCTCCATGCAGCAGGCTCTGCCGGGTCAATAGATTTAGCCTGTTCGCATTTTTCAAGTGCATCACGGAGCAATTTTTCTTTCGCGGCGTTATCGGGCTCCAGTTTGGAAAGCCCTATAAGAGTCACCCCCCAAGTAGACCACGCCGAACTACATTCCTTGTCATTCTTCACAGCGCGTTTGATATTTTTTACTGCTTTACACAGTAATTCGTGTTTTGATGCCAATTCATGTTCAATATCTGAAAGGAACATAAGCGTTTCCGCGAGGGAAATCCAGATAGTCGTGTCAACAAGTTGAGGTTCTATTGAAGCATTAGAAAAGTTTTTCAGTGCTTCGTACAGCCGTTTGCACTTTTCAGAGTCGCTCTTTTCATAAAAAGCAAGTTGTTGTAAACAATAACCAGCATTCGCATAGGCGGTAATGGTTGTCGGATCAAGCTCAGCAGCGTACATACTTTTTTCCAGTGCGTCGTTCAGCAATTTAAACTGAAGCGCCGTATCATTTTCAAGCAAGGCAAGTGCCCTAAGAACAAGGCCAGTGTTACTCCATGCGACACTGTTTTTCGGGTCAAGCTCCACAGCTGTTTCGCATTTTTTCCGCGCATCATATAGCGATTTTCTTTTGGCCGCTGTACTCTCTTGACGCCTAGCAATCTCAATAAGACTGAAACCGGCACTACTCCAAACATTACTAGCTGTCGGATTAAGCGCAATAGCCTGCGTGTAATAATCCAGCGCACGCTGCAGTGATGGACCGGCCTTCACATCATCGGGCTCAATTTGAGCCAATTCAGTGAGGCAATATCCGGAATTTATCAAGCCTGAAAAGGAATCACCTTCACTGTATTGAATGTTACATTCAAAATTCTCCAATGCTAACAGTAGTATCTTTTTTCGTTCCGCATGACTTGATGAACATCTAGCATAAAAGGTTAGTACATTTCCATATGTATCAAAAAAGCTACTCTCAGTATTGTACTTGTCCTTAACTGCACGGCAGGTCAGCAAAGCCAACCGCGCTACAAAGCGCCGCTGCCTATACCCTAGCTGGAATTCAAGGTTGAACCAAAAGACAATTGCGGCCATTTCTGGGAAGTGCGCATTTTCACGCGTGGCAATGTCGGCAAGGCTCTCCATGGCTTTCCGCCGGAGGCGCTTGGCCTTCTGTGGATCGGCGCAGCAAAACGAAGCGCGAAATCGCGCCTCGGACAAAGGCCACTGAAAGTGCTTATGCCCCTGCAGATCAGGCATTGCGAGAACATGCTCAAAATAGTAGCAGGCCTCGATGAACAGGCGGTACTGGTCCGCAGGCAAAATGTCTTTGGTGCTCTTGCCCTGCTGCAATAAGCACCACCCCAGATAATACAGACTCACCGCATTATCAGGGGCGACCGCAAGATATTTTTGCCAAAAGAAGCAGGCCTCTTCCCAGTTTCCTTCCTCCATGGCCAGTCGGGCATGGCACGGAAACAGGTATATCCCAGCGACATTGCGAAGATCTTCAATTTTCATGGCAAGCGCGTCTTCAAGCGTGATGGGTTGTGCCGTTTTTAACTGAGGTAGTCGCGACTTGATCTGACAGTAGCCCTTGAAAGAGAAGGGACTCTCCGTTTTGATGGAAGTGTAAACGCACCATCAAACAGGGTACTATGCCCACGGAGAATCCCAATGGAAAGCTTCAATCAAAACGTCATCAAGCACAAGACCGGACTTCTGAATCTCGCCGCCGAACTCGGCAACATTTCCAAGGCCTGCCGCGTCATGGGCTTTTCGAGAGACACCTTTTACCGGTATCAAACAGCACGAGATGCCGGGGGCGTCGAGGCGCTGTTTGATGTCAGCAGGCGCAAACCCAATCTGAAAAATCGTGTTGAAGAAGCCACGGAAGTCGCCGTGACCACTTTTGCCATCGATTTTCCCGCCCACGGGCAAGTGCGGGCCAGTAACGAGTTGCGTAAACAAGGTGTATTTGTTTCTCCCTCCGGAGTGCGTTCCATCTGGATGCGGCACGGGCTGGCATCCATGAAACAGCGTTTACGCGCACTGGAAAAGAAGTCCGCCGAGGAAGGCCTTGTGCTGACGGAAGCTCAGGTGCAGGCCCTGGAGCGTAAAAAGCACGACGACGAAGCCTGTGGTGAAATCGAAACTCACCATCCCGGGTATCTCGGCAGCCAGGACACGTTTTACGTCGGGACCATCAAAGGCGTGGGGCGCATTTACCAACAAACCTTCGTGGATACATACTCCAAGTGGGCCGCAGCCAAGCTCTACACCACCAAGACGCCCATCACCGGAGCCGATTTGCTCAACGACCGAGTTCTGCCGTTCTTTTCCTCACAGGAAATGGGTCTTATCCGTATCCTGACGGACAGGGGCACGGAATACTGCGGCAAGGTTGAACAGCATGATTATGAACTATATCTTGGCGTGAACGGCATAGAGCATACCAAAACAAAGGCCAGGCATCCGCAGACAAACGGCATTTGCGAGCGCTTCCACAAAACGATCTTGCAGGAGTTTTATCAGGTTGCTTTTCGGCGTAAGCTGTATCACTCTCTGGACGAGTTGCAGGTAGACTTGGACGCCTGGATAGACAACTACAATTCAAAGCGAACTCATCAAGGGAAAATGTGTTGTGGCAGAACGCCTATGCAGACACTCCTTGACGGAAAACAACTTTGGATGGAAAAGGTCGGACAGCTCAACTAATCGGACAGAAAAATCCGTCAAAACGGAGAGGACTGTCAGATAAAGTCTAAACTACTACATTTTAACACATCAACAACTTTTTGAACCTCAGACACTTGCTGCAATAGGGGATTCCCGTCATCTATATTTGTCAGAAGCGCCGCGAGGCGCCTGTTATTGCTTTCAATGTTATCCTGTTCCAGCAACACCGAAAGCCGCTCATTATTGTTCGTTATCTTCTGATACGTTCTTTCAAGCGCTTGGTGCGTTTTTTGGAAATCATTAAATTTTCTGCTCACTTCATCCTTTTCTTCTTTTGCTTCCTTTTTAATTTTATCAATTCTTCTTTTTGCATCTTTCAGATACCCAAACACCAACAAAAGAGTGGTCAATAAAAGACCGACAAATTGTCCAGCCCATTTGGGCAGCCCAAACTTTGAGACCTGATTTGAAAAGCCTGACAGCAGCGTTGTGTCTTCCTCAATATTTGCAGTTCTATGCTCCAGTCTATCAAGCTGCTTTTTTTGTTCAGCAGAAGTTTCCTCTATCTGTTTGAGGCGATATTCCACAACATCTGCAGCAGCTAGAGGCACCGCGAAGACAAATAAAACCGCCAGAAGGCAAAGAAGTACTTTCCCAACATTTGCAGCAGTACGCATGGCAACATCCCATTATAATAGTGGAAACAGCTCAAAACGCCTGTATATACATTACGTGATAAAATATTACCACTATTCTAAATGTGATGACAATCCCCAGTTGCCCTCAAATTTGTTGCCGCTCAATACGTTTCTGTTTCTTTTGCCACTGCATTCAATTTTTTTCTCACCCAATACCGCTATCCAGCAACCGTACAGCGGCCCAGTATGTCTATGCTCGGCCGCTGGCCTACCGGCACAACTTCCACCGTTTTGCCCAACAATAGAGATGAGGTCAGGTCTCGTGCGGCTTCTCCATGCGGTTGCCCAAGCTCGGGACAGTCGATTCCATAAATGCGAATAGCGACAACCGTAGAGTCCGACCGGCGCACACGAATGCTGTCGCCATCGTGAACGGAAACAACCGTGCCCGGCCAGGCGTAAACCTGGGCGGGCACGAGCATGAGTATAAGTAATAGCAGAACTTTCATGGAAGAAGCATATGCTAGATAGAGCAGAGTGCAAGTGCTACTCTCGCATCTCCGGCGGCAGCTGCCGCCCCTCGACCTCGCTTTTGTAGCTTTCCAGGCAGTGATCATCATCGCCCAGGATGAGCGCCATGCCATCGACCAGGCGGCGCGGCCAACTGCGCACGCCGTGGATATGCCAGCGCCAACAGTGGGCGCTTATGGTTTCATCCGCCCACCACAGCCCGGGCCTGGGCAGCCGGGGGCAAAGGCAGAGCAGGGCAAGGAGGAAGCCCGCCAGGGCGTTTACAAGCTGGTCGAAGGCGATGAGTAGCTGCTTGGCGTTGTGCAGCAATACAGCTGTGCGCGTCATATGCTTTCAATCTCCGCTGCGGTTGCGCCACGTTCCAAGGCTTCGGCCACAGCGGCCTTGCGCGCGCCGCCCATCTGCATTTTTGCCGCTTTATGGGCCAGTGCGCCCCCTACGTACAGATTGAGAAAATCCGCCGGGCCAAAGTTCAGCCGCACCAGCTCGCCCCCAGCTTCAGGCGTCCAGTTTTTATAGGCGTTCCATGTCACACTGGCAGGCAGGCCCGACAAGCCCGTAGCCGAGAGCATGGCCACGTTGGCGCTGTCCGCAAAATTCTGCTGGTCTGAGGCGTCATACGAAAAATGGTAGGTCACATCAGCCACCACGTAGTCAAAACCAGCAGTAATGGCTGCGGAGGTCTCGGCGTCAATGGCTGTGAGTTTGCGGGCGGCTGCGTTTTCAGACTTGTTGTATTCGGCCAGGCGTGCCACTTCGGCTTCGGCTGCTTCGGCTGCGCGGGCGGCTTCCCATTCTTCGACAGTAATGTATCCCTCTGGCTGTTCATCCCATATTTCGGGGTTGCCATCTGGCGAGTAAAAAGTAGTCATAGTATCCCCCTATACAGGCACGATTTTGATTTTTATGCAGCCTTGACGACCTGCGGAACCGCCGCTACCTGGGTAAGTACCTGGGTTCTCGCTTGCTGTAGCCCCTCTCCCACCAGAGCCGCCATTACCGTAGTAGCCATCATAGGAGGTCGCACCACCTCCGCCACCACCTCCACCGCCATAAAATGCACTTTTTCCTGCAGCGCCGCCACCGGCCGCACTCCCATAGGAAGCCCCACCCGCGCCACCGTTGCCGGGCCTGGCCTCGCCGCCAGACCAACCGCCACCTGGTTCACCGTTTCCGCCGCCACCTCCGCCACGCGCAGTAAGCAACGCTCCAAAAGAGGACGTACCACTTACTCCGCCAACAGTAAGTACATATGAGGTGCCTTTTGTCAGATTTTGCGTAGTCTGTGTACGCTCACCAGCTCCACCTCCACCACCACCTCCACCACTCCAAGCCCATGAGCTGTCTTCATAGTAACCACTTATTCCTTTTCCCCCGGCACCCCCGTTGCCGCCTCCACCAACAGCCGTTATTTGATAACGGCCCGTTTCTGGTACAACCCAGGTACGAGAGGAAGTAATAACCTGTTCACCTATAATGCCAACCAATCTGTCGAATGCCGTTTTTACTCCCTTGGGGGAAATGGAAATACCGCTTGTAGCATCGGCGTTCTGCTCAAAGTCATCGACCAGCTTGACGTGCCCGAAAAACTGACTGTCGCCCTTGCCATATTTTTTTCCGCTTTCATCCAAGTGGGCAGCAAGCGAAAGCGTACCGGGGGCGGGTAAGCCTTGCCCCTCTTCAATAGGGCCTGAGACATCAAGACCATCTCCAACAATGACCGTTCCAGCGCTGTTTTTTGTCGCTAGATTAATCTCCGGCGGCGGGGGAACAGAAATTATTCCCCCTTCCGTCACGGCAATACCTTCGCCGATTTTAACGATGCCCGCCTTGTCCTTGCTAGCCAGATCAGGCGACTTTGCTTCCACACCGTCTACGCGTCCGGAGAGGGCCACCATGCCTTTTCGCAGCTCCAGGGTGTCATCTTCCAAAACCACGACTCGCTCGACTGCACCCTCCAAGCCAGCCTCCGCGACCGCCATTCGCGCATCGTTCTGGGCGGCAAGCGCGTCCAGCCCGGCCAGCGCCTCGGCGAGGCGCGGCACATCCTCATCCTGCTGGTTGGCCAGATCTGGCAGCGGCAGCCCAAGATACGGAGTTTTATTGTCTACCATAAAAGCTCCTACGCCACGGCCATAAGCCGGATGTTGCTTACCTGGGGGCGGGCCGCAATGGTGCCGGTCAGAGCGAGCCGTACTTTAATGAGACTCGCGTCCGCCAACGCCGATGTAAACTTGAATTCCACCTCGCCCTCACCCTGGGTGACGGTACCGCTCACAGTCATGGCTTCCCACGCGCCGCCGTCAATCTGTATTTCCGGCGTCACGCCAGCGCCGGAGGGAATGACGGCATCGTAAATGAGCACGGCTCGCGTGGCTCCGGCGGCGGGAATGCTGCGACTGTAGTAGTCCGCGGACTCCTGCACGCTGCCAGCCAGCAACTGTGAGCCAGGCCAAAGCACAGGCGACCCCTTGGCGTCGCCAAGCAGCTTGGCGGTTACGGAAATACCGCCGCTGACGGGCTCCGTCAGGCGCACGGGCTGGCCTTCGGCAACGGTCAGCACCGTGCCGCTGGGCAGCTCCAGGGCGTATTCCAGACGTGTTTGCGATGTTGGGGTTTCGGCCAGCGACAGCAGGACCACGTCCGTGGCGGCAGAGGACAATGTGGCACTGCCAAGGGGCACGGTGGCGGCCCCATCGGCGAAAGAGGCCCCAAGAAGCCGGAAGGTCAGGTCGCGGTTCTGATGCGCCGTCCAGGTGACAGCGTTGCTTGACGAGAGCAGCACCCCTACGCTGTAGGGCTGGGCGCTCACCCACTGTTGCAGCGTGGAGTCAAACTGGCTCAGTTCCGCGATAGCCAGGGCCGTTGTCGCGTCATTGCAGAGCACGACCACGGCATAGTCGGTGGCGGCAGCCAGCGGCACAGGGGCATCAAACAACACGCGCGTGTGTCCGCCGCCGGAAACCACTATTTGCGACGACGGCACAATGGCCTCGGCAAGCACGGTCCGGGTGGGATAGCCGCCGCTCACCTCGCGGATCTGCACGCGCACTTCGCCACCTTTTGCCAGAAACCACAAATCCACGCCCGCCAGCTGCACACCTTCGTCCAGAATGAACGTCTGGGCCAGGGGATCGATGACGGTGGACGTGATCGTCTGCACCTGGCGCAGGGTGGTTGCCGTCAGCGTGCCTTGCCCCACAAATGTGGCGCTGCCCTTGGTGCCGCCTGCTCCGGTAAATGCCACGGCTTTCGCCCCGGCAGGGATGTCTGCCGGGATGGTGAAAGAGCCGGTGAGAATGCCGGAAGCATTGGCAGCCAGATTGTTTTGCTTGGCGGACACGTTAACACCGTCAAATACGATTGATTGCAGCTTTTCTTTCGGGCCAAAACCCGAAATCGTGAAGGCCACATCAATCTGACGCAGATACTCGAGCTCGGACGTTGTCGAGCCCACCGCCTCGGTCTTGCTTGATGTGCTTGTGTATGTCGTGCCGTGATCCCACGCCCCAGGCGCGTAGACCATGTTTGTAATCCGTCTGGTTTCAGTGCTGGTCCAATCAGTTTTGGTTTCCGTCCAGCGGTCAACCGCTGGCTCGAGCACGACATCAGCGGGCATGGGGTCAAAAGCCTGATAGGGGTTAACGAGCATGCTGCCGGTTTTGTATGGCTGGGCGAGCAGGACGCGCGGCGTGTAGTTGCGGGCCTTGGGCGTTGCAATGTCGGCCGACAGCCCATACACCCGGGCTGAAACCGGCAGGGTGAGTACCCCGCCCACCACGGCAGCGGTCTGTGCGATGCCTTGATCTCGCATACTGTCGTCGCGCAGCGGGTCAACAAACATACCCACGCGTGCGCCAGACTCGCGGGTAGCCACGTCAGCCTCCAGGCGCTGCCGGGCAATTTCCTGCAGCACATAGTCCACACGGTTTACAAGGGCCTCCATGTCGCTCCAGGGCACAACATGCACACCGTCGTTTTTTACGGTTCCGGGGCCGCGCCAGGTCTGCACGATGCTGGCCAGGGAAAGCATGGTTGCGGGCACTGCCGGAGCCAGAGCATTGCTTTCCGACGCTACCCCTTGCAGCCATGAAAACACGCCGTCCGCACTGATGCACAGTCTGTCGATGCGCGGCAGAGCCTGCTGATACGACACCATGATGCCCGTGCCAGGCACCGCGCCGCTGACGGTAAAGCCGTCAAAGTCCACATCGCCCGGGGTCAGGCTCTTGTCCAGATATGTGTACGTGACCGTGTATGTGGAACCAGGATCGGGTTCCGCCCCTGCAGGCGACCAGTCAACCTTGTCGCCATTTTTTTTGTAGTCATTGCCCGCCTCATACACAGTGTCGCCCTGTTTGACATTCACAAGCGACATGACGGACGTATCAGGCAAGGAGTCGGACGCGCCGGCATATGCGCCGTGCACCAGCGACACGGTCTTTTGAAGGGTCACGCGCAGGGCCGTGATCTCATTGATAGGCGGATGCGCAACGGCGATGCGTTGCGTGGCGCTGCCGTCCGCTTCTATGACTTCGGTGTCAATAAAGCGCAGATCGGGCGCTGCCGTGTAACTGATCCGGCGCGAGGTGAGCAACTCGACTCCGTAGCCGTTCACGCGGCAGCGGCCCTCAGTGACCGTGTACACCTGCGAGCCCCCAACACTGTCCGCTGCGCGCACCAGCATGCCCGAGCTGACATATGTGCCGCCGCCGGTCGAATCGCGGTCATAGCGGGCTATGCCCTGGTTAAAGCTGTCAAGGTTGGGCGGCGTCTCTTTGGCCCTGGGTACGCCGTCGTCAATGGAGTGCACGGGGTAAAATTCGCTGCCGGCCACATCAGTGGAGAGAGCCCAAACGGCGGTTACCTTCAACCGCCAGGCCCCGGCTTCGCTTTCGCCACGGCTGCCCACGGCCGGGTTATACAGCGCGGGGTCGTCAAGCTCCGAGATTGCTGTTTCCACCAGCTGCACACCCACGGTTATGGTGCCAGTGGTAGGCACGGTAAATGTTGCGGACTCCACGTCCCGCACCTCACCTTTGATGTAGATGCGCCCGGCCAGGCAGGTGACAGAGCCCGTGGCAGCATCAACAACAATGCCGGCATCGCTGACGATGTCGCCGTCGGCAAACAAAGCGTCAGCGAGGCGTCTGTCCCGAGCCGCAGAAATGCTCTGCATTTCATTAAGTTCGGCCCCCTGCAGGGCGTAACCGTCACGATACATAACCCGGCTGTAGTGCTTGCTTTCATCGAAATTGTCGTAGTGGTCTTTGATCTCAGGCATGGGATGCTCCTTATATGGGCAGGACGAATTCGACGCTCTGCCGCACGCTGGGTGAGCGGTTAATTGAGGGGCTGATAATCTGGGCGGCCAGCAGCAACCCGGGGTCGGCTATTTCAGCAGGCAGAAAATACCGCTGGCCAGGGGGCAGTCCTTCGGCGGGCGAGCCGCCCATGAACACGCCCATTTCGCGGATAACGGCATTGGCGGCGTCGGCAAAGTCAAATTTTGTCAGCACGTACAGATACGGCGTGGGGGTAACGGACGGGCTATAACGCGCCTCTTGCACCTCCCCGTTGTTCCCCTGACTCACGGGAATGACAATGCTCCCCGAATCATCCGGAGCAGCAAAGCCAACAGTGGAAACGACGCGGCGGCCAACCTCGGCCATAAGCGCTGTTGCATTAACCAGTGATGGCAACGTGGCGCCTTCATCGTCCCAGGACGCATCCCCACTGCCCCAGGCGAGATAGAGCTTTTCATTGGCTATAGCGGCGGCAATGGCCGCTCGGCCTGTTTTGGTAAGGGTTGCAAGGGCCATGTTAGTCCTCCGTTGAGGTAGAGGTTATGTTTGTTTCTGCCACGTATGGCCACCAGCGCCGGGAGGTCCACGGGCCGCCCCAGCGCAGGTCATGAAGCGGCAGGGTCCCCAATGCGGTGCTGCCAGAAATTGTGGCGCAGGGCCGTGCCGTGGGCTCATCACTCACCGCAGCCAGGGCAAAGGCATGACGCTGGTGCGTCATGAGGGTCAGCTCGTGAACCTCGCGGTGCACGGGCTGAGAAAGTCGCATGGATGACAAGCGGCCATATCCGTCAAAGGTGGTGGCATACGTGCGGGACAGGCGGGCGTTACTGTCGCCCAATGTACCCGTGCTGCGGCCGTCGGGCGAGCAGGAAAGCACAATTTGCGACCTGGCCACACGCCGTACTCGATTCATGCGCCACGGGGGCAATGGGCGGTCCCATCCAGCGGCGGTCCGCACTGCCCAGATAAGGCTGGAGATCTGCCCAACAACAAAGCTATGGTTACGTGGGTAGCGGTCGGCGGTGAGTCGTGAACGACCAAGAATAAAGCGGTCGACGTAGGGACATAGCGCCCCATAGCGTAGTGACGTCTGCATGCCTGCAGCCAGGTCGGCCGGGTAGAGCTGCTCGGACTGAAACCCCCGGCGACTGCCGAATGACACCATGACGTTGTCGTCAGCAACAGGCACATGCGTGCCGGAATAGTATGTCAGCCATCCATTGCTGAGAGCCGGGCCCTTGGTCAGCACGATGGGGCGTCGGTCAAATCCCGCATAGACACGCCACAGTCTGCTGCGCGCCGGAGCCATCTCATTGCAGATGGCCACGATGCGGCGCACATCGTCCAGGCCGACAAGCTCCGGCAGCCCAAGCTGGTATGTGGCCCACCAGCGACCGGGTCCGTTGGGTTCGATAATTGCCGAGTAGCCAAAGAGCGCCAGGGCCTTGCGCACACTGGCAGGTGTACCCTTGATGCGGTGCCAGGGGATGCTTTGCCGCACCATTTCCGCGAGTTGCTCCCTGGTGGTGGCCACCTCGCGGAAATCGACATGCATTTGCCACGCGAGCAGCTCCAGCTCGGCCATTGTCAGGGGCTTGAGCCCTTCACGAGCCTCTGTCAGACTGGCCAGCGGCGACAGCATGCTTGCTGCGGGTTGGTTCCACAGGCGCGCCTGGAGCAGCAGGTTGGGTATGGCCAAGTTGGTGCTATGCAGTACGCCATTAAGCGACCTGGCTGCGGCCTGCATGGTGGTGTCGCCGGAGATGCTGCCGGGCAGCAGATCCAGAAAATCCAGACTGCCCAGGCTACTCATCATCCACCCCCGTAAATGTCACCGTCACGGAGGTTTCGCGGGCAAGCTGGCGCGGTACGAGTTTCGTAAAGATGGGGCTTTTAACATGCACCCGGCGTGCTCCAGCTTGCTCCATTAAGCTGATCAGCCGTGTAGGATTTATGTCCCGCCCTGGCACTGTGCGTTGCCATATCCTGTAGCTTTCCACGGCTGCGTCAACAGCGGCGCTGACTGTGCTGGCCATGGCCGACGCAGTGCGGGAAAGTGACCATTCGACATCCAGGTCGTAGAACGCCAAGTCTGGAGCCGCCACGGTCACGGTATCGTTAAGTGGCACAGCATCATCAGGTGACATTCTGGCGCGCACGGCCGCAAGCACTTCCTCGCTGGGCAATTCGCCGCCAGTGGCCACTGGCCGAAGATCTACCGATCCAGGCTCCGGCGACCACACGGCCACGTCTGCGATATCCTGATGTGCAGATCTGGCCAAAGCGCGGTATGCTCCACTTGGTCCGGCGCAGCTGAAGGCCTCCGGCGCGAGCTGGATGCGCTCACGAAACGCATCGTCCATCTCAACATCCGCGCCGAGGGCGCTGGTAGCTGTGTTGGCCGTGCTTTTGACATAGGGCAGTGGGTCAACCAACAGGCATATTTGCCCTGGCACAAGGCCGTTGCATGCCGAGCCTGCGTTGTCAGCCACGACCATTCCCGATCCGGCGACCGTTCCCGGCGGAATGACCAGGTCGGAATGCAGGGCAAAGACCATCTTGCGATCGGCTGTGGTTACCCTTGTACCGGCGGGAATTATGACGGCAAAACTTTGTGCTGCTCCCAGAACAAACTGCTGCGTTGCTCGGGCATGGGATACGCCCAGGCGTTCCGTGCCAACGCCTTTACCCAATTCTTCCAGGTGTTGACCTTCGGCATATCGCACCAGGTTTTGTTTGCCCGCAAGATTAATGACCTGATTCTGGGTGGCGATCACATATGCCAGGGAGCAGAGGAACAGGCGCACAGGGTCGCCATCGTACAGTGTGGTGTTCGTCAGCCTCTCGTAGACGGAGATGACCGAGGCCTCGACGCTGGCGGGATCAATATCCGCAAAGCTAATATCATTCACAATGCCACCCCGTCCTTTCCCGCTTCAACGGCGCAAGCATATGCGGCGGGGCAAGCCCGACCGCATGCGCCATTTACGCTAAACCGCGCTACCGCGCGCCCTGCGGGGCCTATGGTATTCATAATGTCACTCCGTCTTTCCGCCTGTAAGTAACCTTTGGATAAAGACGCCCCTGCATAGCCTCATCTGCAGACGGTTCCAGCGTTATGCGCTCCACAAGCACGCGCGGCTCTTTGGTTTCAATGGCTTCGGTGAGGTCGGCGATCAGGCGGGCGGCCTCGTAGGGAGTAGGAGCGTCAATAAACGCGCCAACATGCGCAAAGCCCCGGTCAAGAGCCACGCTGTAGGCAAGCGTTGTGACAATGATGCGGATGTTTTGTTCAATGGCAGCAAGGCCAGTGGCACCGATGGTCAAGGGCATGGATGTTTCAGCAAGTTCAAGGACGGGCATCAGACGTACTCCTTCAGTGCAACGCGCACGTCCACAGCAAAAATTTTGTCGCCGACCGTATAGCGCATGTCCTGCTGCACGGACTCAACAGCGTAATAACCAAAATTCCAGCCGGCGATGATGAGCCGATAGACCTTGCCGTCTTTGCACAGCTTGCTCAGTCGGTCGGCCTCTCTGACAGGATTGACGCCCATGTCCGCCCGCAGATGAATAGGCATGCCCACAGTGGCCAGTTCCGGAGAAAGAAATTCAAGGCGCGGCAGAGCCCCTACAACCTTGTGTTCTTCAAACCGGGCTTTCCGCTCGCGCGAAATCTGGCCAGGCGTCACCGTGCGGCCGCCTATGGGGCTGACCTCAAAAATTATGTCGCCAAGACTGCCGATGCGCATTTAGCCTCCAACAGGTTCTTGAGAGTTCCCACTGCCAGACTGGACACCTTTGTGGACGTGTTGCCGCACCGATACGTTGCCGGCAGTGACATCATCATCCGGCACGTCCAGCCCGCCTTGCTCGATGCGATAATCACCCAGCAACGTACCGCTCCCGGGCTTGCCATCCTTGTCCGTGCAACGCAGCAGCCCGGCCAGGGTGATTGTGGGCGCGCGCAGCGTGATGTTGATCATGCTTTCAGCGAGGATCTCTTTTTCCGCTTTCACGGTGACCGTGCCGGTTGTTTTCAGATCCACATCGCCTTTGACGTCTGCGTAAAATTTGTGAGCCTCACGGTCATAAAAAATGACCGTGCCATCGCTAAAACGGCTGAACTCCAACTGGCGCTCCTGCTCCGGATCTGGACTGGCCTGGGAGTACACAGCGCCAAGAACCACGCCAGCCTCCAGGCCCTGCCCGGAAAAGAGGCAAGCCACAGGTTCGCCATCATCAGGCAACTTGATCTCCTGGTCTTTGAGCACCCTGCGTTGGAGCGTTGGCAGGGGCGCGCTGACCATACCCTGGCCGTCCTCAAGTTGGACCTTGGCAGCGCCGCCGGATACACCGACAACCTTGCCAAAGCGCAAGCTCGCACCACGGTTAGCCTCCAATGCCCTGACGCGCCGCTCCAATGCCGCAAAATCGAAACCGCCCATAATGCCCCCTAATAGTCCAAGGTCTTGCGTATTTCGACGGAGGTCTTGTAGCCAGATCCGATCTTGTGCTCTGCCTTTTCAACGAACCAGCGGCCATCAAACTGGCCAAAGCCCGTCAAGGCCAAGACCACCCCGGCGACCACAGCGGGGTTGCCCATAAATTCGAGTGTCGCCTTGTTTTTTTCCTTATTTTTATTGCGTAGCTCACCCTTGCCCAGACGTATTGCCTCACCCGAAGACTCGACACGCTGATTGAGCTGCAGGGTTTTTTCATCCACATCGGCGTCGGTGGCCCGCACTTTGGCAGTATGTGTCGTGCCCGTAGTGGGATCGGTGTACGCCACATCGGCATCCTTGTAGCCAGTTTTGGAAGAGGACTCTTTAAAACTGTACGACTCTGGTGAGTACATGTTGCCGGTCTTGGGGATCGTGAGGGCCGCAGATTTTGCATCAGCTCCAGCTGCATCAAACATCACGAGTTTGCCATCGTGTACTTTACAGTTCATGCCGCGTTCGCTGGACAGGCGCTGTAAAAAAGCCAAATCACTTTCTTCGCGCTGATCCTGTCGCGCAAAACTGTGGTCCGGGCCGTCGTACATGAGTTCCAAACCGTTTTCAGTTGCGAGCTGTCCAGCCAAACTACCAAGCGAAAAATTTTCCCAGGCGCGAGTTTTATCTTCGTCGCGCAAGCCAGACGTCAGCGCAGACGTGACGGCCTTAAGCTTGACCTTGTCCGGCGGGCCAGTGAACTCAATTTCATCAACTTTGAAAGTGCCGCAGGGTAGGGTCGCGGTGTGTCCATCGCCCTCCCAATCATGTACTGTGATGCTTGCAAAAACAGCGGTACCCTTCTTGGGACGCCATTCTCCGTTCCATTTACCGTCCCGGTCATGGAGGGTCAGCTGCACTTCGTCCGCCTTGCCGCCGGCATTGTCAGTAAAGCTGAAGTCGAGCAGGTATGGGTCTACATAACTGGCGGCATCGTGCCCGCCGATAGAAACAGACAGTGTGACCCGCCGCGCGGTTTTTACTCCGTTCATTGCATCCATGGCGGCAAACCCTCCGTTGTTGTTGAAGATACGGGTAGGGCAGGGACAGACAGCTCAATTCCGGCCGTGAATACGAGAATATCAAGGTGCGCGGGGTTGGCAGCCATGAGGTAATGCATGAAATGCTCTTTGGCCCACAGCTTGTAGGCAATGGAATCCCAGGCATCGCCCTGGACTGTTCTGTATGTCTTAGCCGCCATAAGCCAAACGCTCCTGGTCATGCACGATGCTTGATACAAGGCGCTCAAATTCGCCGCGATTATTATCAAGCGCAGCCATAAGACGCTTTGCAAAGCCGGCATCGCTGAGGCCGTTGAGAGTAAAGTTCATACTGACAGACGCACCAGCGCCGCCCATTGCGGGCATTGCTCCAGCAGCGCCGGGCATGCCGCCCTGACCAAGGGCATCAAGATCTGCTTTGCTGGGGAGTGAAGGGACAGCGCCCGATGTAGGCAAAGCTGGCACGTCGGGAGGGGGAGCCGTCACAACACCATCAGGCACGGGTACTGCTTCGGCCTTATCAACAACACCAAGCCATTCCCCAACCGTGCGCAGCTTGCCGACGGCCCAGCCGACTTTTGCACCAATGAAGCCAAAAACCTTGTCAAACGCAGTGCGTATGGGTTCACAGGTATTGTAGAGGTAGATCATGCCGCCAACCAAGGCCACAACACCGGCAATAACCAGGCCGATAGGGTTGGCATACATGGCTGCATTGAGCAGCCATTGACCAGCTGCAGCAGCGCGACTGGCGGCAGCTCCGGCAATCATTACCCCTTTGTGCCATACCCAGGCGGCGCTGGTACGCAACGACGACGCTCCGCTGGCATTAGCTGCCGCTGCAGTGGCTCCTTCGGCCACAGCGGCGGCACGTAAACCGGGAATAAGGAAACCAAGAGCCGCTCGCGTGATATGGTATGCTCCGCTAACCCCGTGAAACATGTAAGCTGCGCCCATGCCTGCAAGGCGCAAAGTAAGGAAGCCTGCAACCGCGCCCACAAGTACGGTCGTCAGTGTTTTATGTTCTTGGGCAAAACCAGCAATGCTGGAAACGATGGGCCCGGCAGTTTCAAGGATAGAATTGATGGCCGGCAGCAAGCCGTTGCCTAGGATGATTCCCAGTTCTTTTGCCCTATTGCCTGCAATGATCAGCTTATTGGCCGTCGTATCAGATCGATTGCCAAATTCCTGCTGCATTGCCCCTGCGTACTGTGTTTCGTCGCTGGCAATGACCAGATTTTTTTTGACTTGGTCAAGAGAGTCGAGCAGCGGAGCGATGGCGCCAAGAGATTCTTTGCCGAAAATTTCCTGCATCGTGCTCAACTGCTGGGCCTTGGGGAGTTTTTGCACAGCTTCAAGCACACTGATAATCGCAGCCGGACCGTCTGTTTGCATCTGCTTTGCAAGCTTGACCGTACTAATTCCCAACGAGGCATATGCCTCTTTTTGTGCCTTTGTCGCAGCGCTACCCGCAGTCATGGCCAGAATAAGATTTTTAATACCCGTGGCAGCAATTTCCGGGCTTACCTTCATGGCGTCCAATGTTGCGGCGAGTGCTGTCATGGGCTTTGCCGCCACACCGCCGACGTTGCCCAGCGGTCCGATACGCCTCACCACGTCTGCGATGCCTTTTTCAGACGCTGAGGTTGTATTGGCGAACTGGTTCATAAGATCCAGCATACTACGCGTATCATCAAATGAGAGCCGCATAGCGCTACGGTACCCGCCGATGGCGTCCGCAGCTTCTTCAGTGCTCATGCCAAAGGCCACGCTCATATGCGCAGCCATTGTTGTGAAGTCTTGCAACTCATCCATGCCAGCAATGCCCTGCTGCCCCCCAGACGCAAACAGCCGGGCGATTTCGTCATGCGTCAATGGCAGGGTGCGGCCCAGGGCTTTGATAGCAGATTCCATTTCATAATATTTCGGGGTCAGCTTACCGGTATCATCGCGCATGCCGTCGATCGTTTTGGCTGCGTCAGCCATGGCGCTTTCGAAATCTATGGCAGCCTTGACGGGCAGCGCAGCAGCCATCACGGGCACAGCTGCCTCCATCAAACCGCCGCGAATATCTTTCCGGCGATCTGCAGCGGCCTGGGCTTTTGACAGTGACTGCAAACGGTTTTGCGTCCGTGCCAGCTGTGTTTCGGCCTTGGCATGGGCGCGCCCATAGTCCGCCACGGCAACGCCGTACTTTTGTGCCGCCGCCTGAGCCTCTTTATATGCCGCAACCTGACGATGCAGTGTTTCACGCAGCAAAGGATCATGCCCGCCGCCCGCAGCATAAAGTCGCTGCGTTCCCTGGACCTGCGTGCGGAGTGTGTCCGCCCTGGCCAGCGCCTTGGATTTTGCAGACAGCGCCTCCATACGCTGGCTGCTGGACTTGATTTTTTGCTCAACTGTCGTAAATACATTACTGACAGTGGGCGACAGCGTCGCACCAACGGCAAAGCCGATGCCGAATGTATTACTCATGAGGATCTCCGATGGATATTTTTGCCGCCATATTTGTCTACGGGCTTTTTGCTCTGGCTGTGCTGTTCATATGCGGCCCCATGCTCGGAGCCCTTGCCGGGGCCGCTGTTACCGTGGTTCGTGCGCTGGCCAGGGTTGTTACACTCCGGCCGCTCGCCTGATTTCCGCTTCAAGATCCAGAGCGTCCTGAAGCCAGTCCAGGACCTCATCCCAGGTCAACGATCGCAGATCCTGCAACCCCCACCCCGTCAGCCTACCGAGCCGCAGCATCACCTCCCGACGCGTTTTCGGGCTGTTTGGCACCGCGAAAAAAAGCATACTGCTGCTGCAGCTTGAGATAGTCCTCCGCATCCATCGCCCGCAGATCGTCTTCATGCAGCCCGCACAGGGCCGCAAACAGCCGGACTTCTCCGAGATAATCGAGCCCATCACGAACAGGGTTATCAATGAGATCCCCCATGGTCGGACGGCGCATGCAGACGCTGTCGAGCTTGCGGTCTGCAAGCTCGACAGGCCAATCAAGGGCAATGGTCACATTTTTTTCTTTGGCCATGATAAAATCCTTTATGGTTACATACCCAGGTTCGCCCGCACTTCGGCGAGCTGGTCGATACCGTCGAGTCGGAAGATGAAGTTCAGTTTGTCGACTTCGACCAGCTCCCGACCGCCAAGCCACAGTTTGTAGTAGTAGATCTCAAGCTCGGTTTCGGGCTCCATTTTTTTGCCAGGTTCAAACTTGCCGATGCCGATTTTCTTGGGGAGCGACTTGGCCACAACCTTGACGGCCTTGTTCACGAATTTACCGGAGCCCGCATCGAGCTCCTGAATGTTGCCGCGGACTTCAATGTGGTGCCCGACCGGCTGCAGCAGGACCACGGCCTTGTCGTTGGCAGTGTTCCATTTGATTTTGAGAGCCATGGATTTGAAGTGGCCAGCGACGGGCACGTCCATTTCACCAGCGATACCCAAGCCGGATATGGACTCCGTGAGGTATTCGAAATCCGGGGCTTCAACCGTGGCGACGCCAAGCTGATCCACGCCATCCTTGTAGACTTTTGCGTTGGTCAACACGGCAGGAATCAGGTTGGTGGAAGGCAGTATCTGAGACATGACGCGCTCCTGTTATGCCGTCAGGCCGTAGAGAGTGGAGAGGTACGCGGGGTCGTATTCAAGGATGAAGATCAGCTCGCGCGCAGCCTGGGGCGGAGTGAGATAGACATGCCAACGAACCTTGCCAGCCATGAGATCGGTGGTGGGGTTATCCACCTCTTCAAACGTCACGCGGCCGCCAAGCAGGAATTCGCGGCCAACAAGGCCGTTAAGCCATACGTTGAAGGTATCTTGTACGGTTTCGATCATGCGACGGCGCAGCGGGTTGCTCACATACTGCCAGCAGGTGAGCACCAGGGTGTTGCCAACCCAATTGAACATGCGGCGTATGGGTATTGAGGTATCCTTAACGTCGGTGACGCCAGGATAGCCGGCTGTTTGATCGCCCCAGGCAACCAGGCCACCAACCATGTTGAGGCCGGTGACAATGCCGTTGCCATTGAGGTAGGCGGCTTCGGCGGGGGTAAGGTGCATCTCCTTACCGGCATGTACAAGCCCTTCGCATTGGAGGCGTTTGTTGGACGGCGACCAGAACGGGATGCCCTCATTTTCAGCATCGCGCTGGCCAATGACCCCGGCAAGATGGCTGGAACCGTGTTCAACTTTGCCACCGTATACCGGGCTACCGAACATGGCGATCAGGTTGACGTCAGTCAGGTTATTGTCATTGAGCCATGCGGGAACTTCGGTATAGGACTGCACCTCGCCGGGCACATCAATGATGCCTGTGGCGCGGAAATGCCCGCAGATGTTGGTGCAGGCCGTTGCCAACGCCAACGCCACGGACGGCGTGCCGGAAAACCCCGGGGCCAGGATCTGCCCAGGCGTGAGTCGAAAGCGTGGAAACACTTCTTCAACAAGGGACACGCCTTTGCGTGCGTTGGTTGCTGCGTCAATACCGCCGATGATATCCGTGGCAGTGACTTTACTGACATCCGGCGCGCCAGGCGCATCATCGTCAACACCGCCCACATGCTTTGCAGGGTCAAAGACGTTGATGGCAACAATGGGAGCCACCTTATAGCGCGTCAGATAGACCTGCGCCGCTTCATACAGCGTGTAGCCACCGGCGGATTCGTCGGTTGCCGGAGCACCGAACACCGCGACAAAATCGGGCATGCTGTAGATGAGCTTGGGCGCGTTGACAGGGCGGGACGTTTCCGCAGGCAGGTTATGCACCGGGGCCGTACCCACAATGATTGGCAGCGCGGAATTTACTTCTACAGGAGTAACCAGGCCTGTGGCCTGCTCCTGAACATATACGCCGTGGTTGTAACTCATGATTTTAGATCCCCTGCATTTTCCAGTTTGTGAGAATAAAGGCTTCGGCAAAGTGTGGTGGTTGGTCGTCGGGACGATCCCAGAATGCAAAGCGTCCGCGCTCATCGGGTTCAAGCACATATCGCCCGTCCAGAGGTTGCTGTTTGCAGGCAAGCACCGTTCGCCGCAGCAGCCCCAGCAGATTTTGCAGATCGTTTTCCCCGGCCTCTCCATCCTCGTTCCAGATCAACACACGGAGGGCGATGGTCGTGTACGAACAACCGTCTTCATCATGGCCATGTATCGGCTGGATAAGCACAAAAGGAGCGTCGGACGTGTCGCCGCCCTCTTTCGCCGGCAGGCGGCCCACCCGTATGGTCGCGGGCCGAAGCATTTCCTGCCCGGGTTCGGGCCGGGTGTGCCGCTGCCTGCTCGGCAGCGGCAAGGTTGCGAGCTGGGGCTCAAGGCTTTTTCGTAATGCAGTCATGAGTAGATAGACGTTCACCGCAGTTTCCCCAGCCTGTAAGACAGTTCATGCGCCATTCGCTTTTCAAAGTTTTGCCGGGCATTGTTTTCAACCGCGCGGCGCACAGCATCAAAGACCGCGAAATACTGTGCGCTGTATCCATACATGCGCTGCATTTTTTTTCCGCTGCGACGCATGAGGTACAGCTTGCCGCCAAGCCGAACGACAAAACCTTTTGAGCGGCCGCCTCTTTCCGTAGCCTGACGCACCGGCTCCCCAGGGCCGATCTGGTAGCCGGCCAATCCCCACCTGCTGCTGCGCATGCGCTTGCGGGCAGTCACGCGCCTGGGCACCAGGCGGAACTTATCCATAGCAAGAGGTTTGCCCGA
This sequence comes from Desulfovibrio sp. 86, assembly GCF_902702915.1. NCBI lineage: Bacteria > Pseudomonadati > Thermodesulfobacteriota > Desulfovibrionia > Desulfovibrionales > Desulfovibrionaceae > Desulfovibrio > Desulfovibrio sp. 86. The sequence goes on from NZ_LR738849.1 coordinate 3,324,041, forward strand.
AATACGCACAACGCCCTCAAAGCTGCCAGCGCTGCTGGCGAACAGGGGCTTGCTGATGGCCGGGCTGATGTCGCCAGCTTTCAAGAAGCTGTGCAGCCGTATCTGCCTGTTAACGTCAGTGCGCATGGTTGCGGCCGTGCGCCGGATTGCGGAGCGCAGCCCATCATCAACGAGCTTTGGCATGCCCGAGAGCGGACCCAAAACACGCTTCAGATCTTTGACGTCAAACCGCAGATCAATCATGGCGCCTCACGAGTAGACTTTGATGAGTTTGAGGATGAGCATGCCTTTTTCATGGCGCACGCTGTCCGCTTCCGCAGCCACCAGCCAGAATTCGCCGTCCAGTTCCAATTGCTGCTCCGGCACCGGTGTGAAGGGCAGCGCAGATTCATAAAGGAAGACGGTTCTGGTGTTGGACAACAGGGCCAGGCCGGCGGCATCGACAAAGCCGCCGGCGGCCCCGGTTGTCAGCGAACCTTGTGCGTCATCAACGATGGCGACAACAGGGATGCCGTCGATAGTGTGCTCTTCGCCAAACTCATCAAGATCCAGAAAGGTGCCGAGGTCATCGGCAAGGTCGCTGGCAAAGCTCATCGCCCATCCCTCACGTCCCTGAGCGTTTCCAGCCGCACAAGACGGTTGTCGTGATCGACAAGCCTGGTTTCATGCTTGTCCAGCCGATCTGTGATTGCAGCCTGTAGTCCACGCACATCATTACTGAGAGCCTGAAACTCAAACGTAACAAGTCCAAAAAGCATGAGCAGCAGCGCCCCGATGGCCCCAAGCGCGTAATTCAAAACTTTTTCTAAGGACATGTGGCCTCCGCATGCTCAACCCACAATAAGAGTTCTCCGGCTTCGCTGGCCGGGAGGTGTACCCACTGGCCATCCTTGGTCACCAGCTGACCGTCATGCTCGTATGCCCAACTATTTGTCACCACCGCCCCCGGCGTCGTCGGAGCCGGGCTGAGGCTTGCGCTCGTCAGTGCCGCCGAACTTTGACACCCAGGCAGAGCCAGGATCATCACGAACAGCAGTAGTACGTTCAGCGTTTTTCCGCGTTTTCCACCAGTTAACGATCGCATACAGCACCTGTGCGGCCAGCAGGCAAAGCCTAGCCACCGGATTTGGCCGAACTTGCGTTCTTGGCCCGGCCCACGTTCAACGCCGTCCATTGGATCGCCGTATACACAACCTTATAGATGGCGTTGCCCCCTTCCTTGGGGGCGGGCAGGGCCACTGCCAAAGCAGCACAAATGGTGATTGCAAAGGTGACCCAGGTCATGGTGCTTTCGGGCAACAGTCCTTCAAGCATGGAAATGACGTCAAAACTGCCAGCCGAGCTGGCGGCTTCTTCGGCCATGGCGGGAGAACAAAAGGACACAGCAAAGACCATGACGGCCATGAGGGTCACAAAGAACAGGACATGCTTTTTCATGAGAGACTCCTTGCTTCAACCGTTGCGACGCAGGAAGCTACGGGTGAAGACAGCAATTGTGTACTCAGAACGAAGAGCGGAAAAACCGCTGTCGCTATCTGTAAGCCCGCCATGCGGGCTAACAGCTACCGCAATGCGTGCGGGTCATCCAGCCGTCCATGAACTGTCGGTGCTGGTAGTTTTTGGCGGCAAGGCCCACATAGTGTGCGCCCTGCATGCAGTTGAGGGCATGCACGATTTCATTCTGGCCAGAGCGCCGGGCAAGGATGGATGACAGGGCTGCAAGAGTTTTTTGGCCCACTGCGCCGTCTTCCACCAGATCAGTGAAAAGGCGCTGATCAGTGGACTTGTTGTAGTTGAAGGCGTTACACAAACGCTGCAGATATTTGCCGGCACCACCGCGCCCGAGGTTGACGGACTCCTCGAAGATTTCGTTGGCCACAGCCTGCGGAAACTGCGCGAGGCCCATGCGGTTCCACCACTCCGTGCGGTACCAGTCTTCGACCAGATCAGCGAGTCCAGGAATGTTGGTAAGATGGCGGGTGAAGGCCGTGGCCCCCTGGCGGTATGAAGAATGGGACTTGGCGGCATCAATAAGCTGCCACCCCTTCCAAGCGCCAAAGAAATTGCGGGCAATGCCGCTGTATGTTTCACCACCGGCATCACCAATTACGTTGCACCAGCCGCCCTCAAAAGCCTTCACAATGATGTATGCAATCAGGAATTCGGCCATGGTAGCTCCTTACGGCAGATCAAAGCCGTCGTTGCCAGATTCGCCGGTGGTCGCGCCCGTAAGGATATAGCCAGCCCCGGCGAACTGGAGGCGTTCGTCGGTATGCATCCGGACACGGTAGACGTCACTGCGCGTCTGTTCTTCACGGTACTGCTCTGTGACAAGCAGGTTCGGGGCGTCTTCTTCCCATACGAAGGTGCGGCCCAGGGCGGGTTCCTTCAGGTCCTGCCCCCCTGTGGAGACGCAGGCCAGCAAAACCCTGTCCAGAGGCCAGAAGGTTTCCACATTCTTGGGCTGATTGCGGGCCGCGTTATTGTAGACGCCACCGGCGACAATGATATTGGCGACACCAAAGTAGGCCTTGAGCTGCTCAATGGTCAGTTCGCCACGGATTGCGGTGGGGCTGGTGTATTTGATGCGTTCCATCACCGCGTGACACAGGCTGACGTGCCCCAGCACCTCTTTGTCGAGCACCAGGGCATTGGGGGTGAGGCCAACCTCGAAACGGAAATACTTTTTAGCCTTGGTCACGTCCGCCAACGGGTCAGCATTGGCATAATCGTCCCAGGGCTTGGCAACAGCAGAGCGAGAGATGCCGTTGGTTGTGGACATAACCGCTTTGGCCACGCGCTTTTCATGCGAGCGCAAGACCATTAGGGTCGCACGCTTGACGGCAACGACCTCGGCATCAAAGAAGTTGCGGTAAAGAGCGGCCTCGCTGTCATCCACCGGCTCTTCCCAGCCGTTTTCCTTGCAGCTGTAGTCCGCGTCTTCAAACGTCCAATCGCCACGGGCGTAGGCGCTGCGGGCAGCGCGTTGGGTTTCGGCCACTTCCAGAATGGCTTCGGCGGGAATGACGGGGTACTGCGCGGTTTTTTTGGCAGTAAAAAAGGGGGGAAGAACCTGCTGGGCTATGAAGCCCTGGGACGCGGCGTCAAGGCTATACTCATACGCCAGCGTGCCAAGGTCGGGACGAAAAATGGAAGAAGTTCTGGGCATTGGTTACTCCTACTCGCCGGAAAGGGTGGGAACGCACATGGGCATCAGTTCGACAATGCCGCCGGAAGCCGCAGTGCAAAGCGCCATGCCAACCACAGGGGCGGAGCCGCTGCAAGGCACAACAGACCCGTTGGCGCCGCTGGTGAGCAACTGCGCCGCAGTTATGGCTGCAGACGCTACGACTTCGACTGTGCCGGGAGTGTTGAGCATGCGAACGCTTACAGGGTCATCAGCCATACGCGCGCCAGTTTCGGTAACACCGAGAGGCAGCTCGCCCGCGCCGCATACATCAATGCCGGAAGCTGTCAGTTTGACCAGGCTGTCGGCAGGTATGATTCCCGCAGCCGAAAAGGTTTTTCTGGAATTTTCGTGATAAGCCATAACGGGCTCCTACTTGCGCGTCGCGTTCTGCGCGACGATCCATTCTTTGTGGGCATTGGGGTTAGCGTTGGCCACAGCCTTGATAGCCTCGCCCTTGCCGCAGTTGTGGGCCGCTATATGGGCGTCAACCAGAGCGGCGAAATCCTGCTTCGCCGCGTCTTCTTCGCTGCTCACTGCCGCCAGGGGCGATGCCGGCACCTTTGCCGTGGCGGCAGCCAGGGCGGCCAGGGCTTCCTGCTGCCCGCTGGGCTTGGCAGCTTCAGGCTGCCCCAGCACGCCTTGCAGGGTGGCCAGCGTCTCGGCCGAAACACCGGACGCGGCCACGGCCTTCAATTTTTCGCCAGCTTCTTTGCCGAAAATGGCTCCGGCCAGGGCGACAATCCGATCCTGCACGGCAGAGGCGTCAGCCCTGGCGGCGTCCAGCGCCTGACTGTTTTCTGTGGACAGCTCCGCTCGCAGCGCTTCCCGCAGCTCCGCGCGCAACTCCTGCACGGTGTCCGGGTGCTGCGCTTTCAACTCACTGAGTGTCATTGTGCAATCCTTTTGTATTTTGTTGATGAACTCTGTCCGGCTACACACCCGGTCAATGAGGCCCATATCCTGGGCATCCCCAGCCAAAAATATTTTGCCGTCAGCCATGGCCACGGCTTTTTCCCGGCTGACATGACGGCCCTGTTCCACAGCCTGGAGGAACAGTTCATAAACGCTGTCGATATTGGACTGGATGTAGGCGCGCATTTCATCCGACAGAGGCTCGGCCATGTTGCCGGCGGCCTTGTAGTGCCCGGCTGTTATGATGTTGACTTTGACGCCAGCGTTATCCAGCGCCCGGGAGACTTCGCGGTGCATGAGCACCACACCCACGCTGCCCACCTGCGCCGTAGCTGGCGCGGCAATTTCGCGCGCGCCACAGGCTGCCCAGTACGCCGCCGAGGCCATAAGGCCGTCGGCGTATGCGTACAGGGGCTTGGACTGCCCGGCGGCGATCACTGCGGCGGCCAGCTCTTCGGTTCCGTCAACGGTGCCGCCGGGAGACTCCACATCAAGCATGATGGCGCGCACGGAGGGGTCGGCTGCTGCTTGCCGAAGGGCTGCACCGATTTCACGCATGGACGCGAGCAACTGAAAACCAAAAAAGGAGAGGCCGTTCTTGGCCAGAGCGCCTTTGATCGGGATTACAGCCACGGAACCTTCCATGCTGTATGGCGCCTCGATGGGTGTTGCGAGATCGTCATTGGTGCGGGACTCTGGGACTGTTCCAGCGACGAGCTGCGGCAGGTCAGACACAAACGCGTTCAGCGCATCAGGCGTGATGGCCCACAGCCCGGACAGAGCGGTTAACAGGGCATTGAGGTTCATTCTTTTTCCTCCTGGCTTCAACCGTTGCGACGCAGGAAGCTACGGGTGAAGACAGCAATTGTTTACTCAGAACGAGGGGCGGAAAAATCGCTGTCGCTATCTGTAAGCCCGCCAAGCGGGCTAACAGCTACCGCCGCGTCGTCTCCGTCGTGTTGCTGATCGCGCTCGCTGTCTTCGTCGTCGGATGTGTCTGTTTCTTTGGGCTTGCCGGGGGCTGTGGGTGTGGGTTGCAGGCCAAGTTTTTTAAGCAGCTTTTCTTCACGCTGCCGGGTGCGGGCGATGGTTTCAAAGTCCAGACCCCGGGAATGGCAGATGGCAGTGCGTGTTTCTGTGAGGGACTCCAGCCCGCGACTTTCTGCCTCGCGTTCTTTGACTTGGTCGATCTGCCCGCGCGGCGGGCGCGTCCAGACGCAACTGAGCCATGCCTGTGCCATACGGGGAGAATCGTAAATGGACGGAGCGCCAGCGGGCACGGCAAGCAGGCCGCGCAACCAGGCTTCTTCCATGACCATGCCCCAGATGGGGTTCAGATTGCCTCGCACAAACCACTCCTGATAGAGCGTGTGCATTTTCCAGACTTCGAGCAGGGCTGCGCGGGCGCTGGAGTAGTTGGTTTTGGAGAAATCCTTGGCTACCATTTCGTAAGGTTGGCCTGTGCTGGCCGCAGCTGCACGCAGGATGCGCTCATAAAAAGCGTCAAAGGTGGGGCCGGGGCGGGCGGAAGAAATGATGTGGGGCTTGTGCCCGGCTTGCCCTGTGGTGAGGGTTCCGGGCTGCAACTGCGGCGGATATGCAGCAACTGGCCCTGCGGCGGACTTGCCGTCAAGACTGCCCATACCAGCCAGCACTTCGCCTGGGGCTTCGATAAAAACTGTAAAGCTGGCAGCGATGAGAGCGCCCACAAGCTCGTAGTCCACATAATCCGACAAATCGCGGAAAAGCTTCATGGCCGGCGAAAGGATGGTGACCCCGCGTATCTGCTCCGGCATGTCCGAATGGAAGCGGTGGAGGCAGGCGTAACGGTGGCCAATCTTGCGCGGTACATAGGTGAAGTGATCGGACGTGAGGCTGCTGAGGCTGCTTGTATTATCCGACGGGCTGGCGATGAAGTAGCCAAGAGGGCGATTGTATCTGCCCAAATGGACGCCACAGCGCACATCCGCCCGTTGCTGCAGGTCAGAAGGCGTGCGCAGCCGGGCCGGGTGCAGATCCTGTATGGCAAGTCCGAAGGTCCGCCCGGGCTCATCCAGCCAGACCGGCAGATGCAAAAATTCGCCGGTGACGAACATGCTGTGGACGGCCTGATACTGCAGGTCATCAAATGTCAGGGTATCGCCCGCGTGGGCTTCCTTGCACCAGAGCGACCAGGCGGCCTCGGCGGAATCGGCAAAGGCTTCGGCCTGATCCTCGGTGATGCCAAGCACAGCGTGTTCTGGGTACGACTGTGGGCGGAGGCCCGGCCCTGCCACGTTGAGCGCCAGAGAGCTGACACTGCTTGCTGCATGGCCGTCATTGGCAACCAGGGATTCAGCCCGGGCCATGATTGTGTCAAAGGATCTGTTTTCGGCAAGGCGTTGTTCGCGGCGCGGGTTCCAGTTGCCCAAGGTGCCTTCACCGGAACCAGCAAGGCGGCGCACGCCAGTAACCAGGCCGGAGGCCATGTACTGCGCGGCAGCCATCGTATAACGAGACTGCATGCGGCGTGCGCCCCAGATGGGGGCAACATAGCCGATGGCGCGATCAAGCCAGTTCATTTCGAGCTGCGGGGCTTTGGGCATCAGTAGGTCCCCCTGCCGCCGCGACCGGGAACAAGCTGTGTAAACCGCAGGGCCCCACGTCCAGCCTGCTCATCTTCAACCGTGGGCTGGTGGTTAAGCCAGTCAAGGGTGTTGCGGATTTCATGCAGGTCTGCCCGGCGCAGACGGCGCGAACCGATGGTGTATTCCTGACCACGCGCGCATTTGAGCAGGGCTTTATTCCATTCGGCTATTTGTTCTGCTTTTTGGGCTCGGGTGAATGTGGCCATGTTTCCTCGCATCTGTGCTGTCGTCATCCGTACGCCGCGTGGCGGCAACGGCTGACGCAATTTTGCGTTGCACTTTTGCGAGGCTTAACCTGGGGGAAAGAGCGTGTCAGTGTAGGCTGGATAGAATGGAGAGAATGGAGACAGTTTTTTTGAAGTGTTGCGTAATAAAATTGGCGTGTTAGCTGTGGGCGAAAAAACGCGTGTAAAAAAATGGCCCGCACCCCTTGCGAAAGGGTACGGGCCAGTGATGTTAGCGGGTTACAGCGCTCTGGTTATGCGGCCAGCCGCATAGATTGAAAACGTAAAAATAATTAAAAGTGTACAGTATTAAAAGTCTATATCGTAAATGTTATTTTAATGCTGTTGTGATTTTATACTGCATTTTTAATAAAATCTATCTTTCGTGTATATGGTATGCAAGGTATTTTTATGTTATTAAAAAACATGATTTCTTTTCCACGTGGCCGTTCTTTGTTTGCATAGTATGAAATATCAAATTCTACGTTATTTATGTCTTCGTATAGCTTTTTAATTTCTTCTATATTGTCATATGTGACAATCCATGGATGCTTAGAGCCTTTGATGAACTGGGCAAGTGCACTATGGTCTTCTGGTGTATAAAAGTTTTGATACAACATTTTTCCCTTAACATAATATGGTGGGTCAAAATATACCAAAGTTTTATCATCAAAATTTGGGTTTAATTCCTGCACCAGTTGTAAAGCATCTTTGTTGTAAAGTTTAATTCTGCATTTGTACTTTGCAATTAATTGTATTCTTGAAATGAGATCGCTTTTGTTAAATCTTGCATCTATTTTATAATTGCCAGTCTGGTTTTTCCCACCAATTACTCCACCACAAAGAATGCCAGAGCGATTTGTCCTGTTTAGGAAAAAGGTTGCAAAGCCTACTTCCTCAACGGAGTAATTTTTGAAGTTAGTATAAATTTCTTTTTGCTGATGCCATGTTTCCATATCAACGCGGCAGTCTCGAATCTGCTGGCATAGCCCTTCGGTGTTATTGAGGACGCACCACCAAAAAGAATATACACGCTTATCTATGTCGTTGATGACGATATTCCAAGCGTATCCTTCCAGCAAAAGCTTCAAGGCCACTGCAGCACCACCGGCATACGGCTCAACATATGTGCCGTCGCTCAAATTGTTGGCAGTGTAGATGTCTTGGATAAATGGGGCAAGCTTACCCTTGCCGCCAGGGTACCGCAGTGGTGTGTAAAATGCCATTGGGGCTTCCTCCAGTCCCGAAAACTACCACGCCGGTTTTATTCTGGCCAGCTATTTTGTCCAACAAAGACTGATGAATTTTTCAATATTCTCCCAAAATGTGCAAAGGGTTTGCGGGTCTGGTGAGTAATGGGAGTGATGAACCCACGCATTCAGCGTATGCGCGGAAAAGATGGCATCATTTTGGCTTAGCTTATTCAAATTTTCGAATTCTTTTTGATTTATGTAGCTGCCTTTTGATAGGTCTTCAGCGACTTTACTGGCCTTAAAGTATAATTTATCTTTGTCTTTTGGTACAGCGATATCGTGATTGCTTATGTAATTGTCAATTGAAAATTCAATCAACAGTCGTAGTAACACCGCTGCAGCGTTGGGCGCTTTTTTTACTTCAATGCCGTGCGATAGTTCATGGGCGATATTTGATGCTTTTGTGGCGGATTTCGGTATTCCAAGGCGACAACGTTTGGGGATTAAATTTTTTCGATCCCACGATGGTTTTGCAGCAGGGCAGGCAGCATTGTCAGGTGCATGTAGCGGCTTACTCGCTTTAACTGCTCCGTTCGATTCGGAAGTGCCAGCCAGTTCACCTTGCTCTGATGTGTTTTGTTTTGAACTGGAACCAACCTCTGTGTCTGCCGGCTTGGGCTTGGGGACTCCTCGTGCAAAAAGCTCATTAATGTACTTGAGTCTGTCTTTATCAGTAAAGATTTTAAGGGTGGTGCTCCCGCGTTCTGTAAAATCTAAAAATATTTCGGTGAGTATGTTGGCAACTGATTCTTCATCTGCACTAAAGGATAGAATTTCATTTTCCCATTCTATACCAATCAAGTCCCTTACGTCTTTGTCTTGAAAAAGGCGTTGGAAGATTGTTATCTTGATGTTATCTGTTTCAGGAATCCCTATACTTTTGAGGTATGTTAGTACTGCTCGCGCAACATTATTTTGAAGCTTTACACCTTTAAATTCATTAAGGTTATCTTTTTCATTTGAGCCCCATTTGATTTGCCCAATGCCACCTTGAAAGCCAAGGTGAGAAAGCTCCATAAAAGAAAGCGCTGTGTCTTCATCTGTGAGATAACAGTTGATAGATTCACTGATTATAGCGTTTGCATTTTCTGAAAGCGCTGAAAAAGTTGCCTTATAATTATCTGGTGCCTCTGATGGATTATTTAAAAGCTTAAGGGCGGTGACTCTTCTGTTACCGTCTTTTACAGTAAAGCCACCTTTATCATTTTTAACAACAACAATAGGATTTGGTGATAGTCCACGTTCGGCAATGTCTTTTGCTAGAGCTATCATGTGCTCAGCTCTTTTATCTACAAACATTAACCCAATACAATCACGTTGATTGGCAGCTGTACCAATTCGAAAATTATTCGTATCAAGCTGGATGTTTGAAACAGGAATATTGGGCAACAATTCAAATTTATCTCTCATGTTTCCAACTCCCATTTTGGGTCGATGTGTACTTTATTTATGGCATAGATTCTTAACATGAATACTCATGATATTCAATCGCCTATGATGGAGAGATCCTTACTTCAATCTTTCTAGTATATAATGCATAACTACATAATTTTTATTTAATTTTCCACCGCCTGACCCGCCATATACCCCTCAATGCTCCGCACGGTAATCTGCAAGCCCTTGCGATTACCGATGCGGAAGGCCTTAAGCTTTCCGCTTTCCACCAGCTTATAGACCCATGAGCTTGAACAGTTCAGCAGTTCAGACGCCCGTTTCACGTTCACGCGTGCGCCGTCGGCGGCTCTGTCGTAGGGTAGGTTGGTATTCTTGCGGGCCATGTATGCTCCTAAAAATCAGAGCCTCGGCGCATAAAGCCGGGCCGGTTGACGGTACGCTGGGGAAGATCTCTGACAGGCAGTGTGCGTTGCAGCTCCGGACGCTGCGGCATGTGAATGCGAGAGCCCTGTGGAGGCTGAGGATCAGTGATGAGGCGTGCGGGCGCGTTTCGCGCCTGGGCAAGCGCCTCACGTTCAACAAGCATTTGCAGACTGGGCAGCCACGATCCGTCTGTGCAGGCCGTGGCCAGCATGGTGCAGTCCAGGTAGTGGTTGTTTTTACGCTTGCGCTGCCAGACCATTTTGCCGTTGCGGTCACGGATGAGCACCTCGGCCGTGATCTGACTTGCGAACGACATCTCTGTTTTGCGGTGCAAGCTGATGGGCTGGCGCGCATCTTCGGCCAGCCGGGCGAAGATAAGGCTTTTGAAATAATGCGTATCCAGCAAGTGAAGCCAGAGGCCTCCGGGGATGCGAATACGGGAAGTGGGGAAGCGGTCTATCATTACTGCCCGCACAGGCGTTGGGCTTTCATGGCTTGCGCCCTTGCAGGCAAAAACACGCCCAGCCCCGTGAATACGCACCCATCGGTAAACGTCTTCCGTGCGTGAAACAACGTCACTATCTTTACGGGTGCCGCCGGTGTCGATACCAGCGCGCCAGATGCCCAGATCCTGTCCATGCCTGGGTGAATCTTCTTCATAGGGGTAACGGGTTTCCATCAGCAGCGCATGGACTGCATCCCAGTCTGGCAGGCGGCCATAGTCAATAAGCGACGATGCGAGGTTGGCCCTCCACGCCCACACCGTGTACCAGAAACCACGATCCTGAACGTCCACACCAGCGGTAAGAGCTACGGCATCGCCGGGTACGGTGCGCTCCGGCAAGTTTTTGTCAACACGGTCAAGGACGATGTTTTCTTCGACCTCAATTTCTACCGCCCGGTAGGGCAACGCCCACATGCCGTTGGCGTAGTGCTGTCGGAGGGCAGGGGAGTCTGACGCCTCGGCGCGCATTTTTGCAGCCATAATTTCAGACAGGCTGACGTTCTTTGAGAGGATAGCGGGCAGGACAAAGCCCACCTTACGCGGATGGGGCACAGGGGTTTCCGCAGTCCAACGCCCCATGGACACGGCGCGGTCGCGCAGCTGGTCAGTCCACTGGAAGCCGCAAGGGCATTTATATCGTGCAAGCTTGCGCCGTTCCACTTCGCGGGGGTCACTGTTTTTTTCAACCAGCACCAGCCCTTCTTCGCTCAATGGGTGAAACTGCATGCAGGCAGGGCAGCGGGCTTCAAAATGCCGCACCTCATCGCATTCTTCCAATGCCTGCACTATGCTGCATTCATCGCCGCCAATGGGCTTGGACACCCGTAGCACTTTACGGGTACGGGAATAACTGCGGGTTCGTTCCAGAAACTCAAGAGCCGGCACGCCTTGCCCGGCGATTTGTTTATACAATGCCTCTTCATCAAGCATCAGGTCCTGAATGGAAATGGATGCCCGGGCATTCTGTGATTGAGCGCTGGACAAAAATAACGCCGTGCTGTCACGGAAGGATATCTGCCCGCCCCGAACCTTGCCAAGCAGTTCGCGTACCGGGCGGCTGGCGCGGAACATGGGCAGCAACTTATTGCTCACCACTTTGGCCAGGCTTTCATCATCCTGCATGGCAAGCATGCGCGGCCCGGGGCGCATGACCACGCCATAGGCAATGGCCCCGTGCATGACCAGAGTTTTGCCCGTCTGGGCCGAGCCGCACACGTCCACCTCTTCAACATCCGGATGCGACCAGGTGTCCATGATTTCCACAAGGTAGGGGTTCACGTCCTTGCGGTAACGCCCGCCAGCGTAGGGACCATCTTTGACAAGCAGGTTGGCCGCAGCCCAATCGGACAGTGGAATATACGGGCGCTTACGGAAGACGTGCCGCTCGCCATCTGTAAAGCGTATTCGGGCCATCGCTTTAGCCGTTGGCGAGTGTTCGAGCGTTACGGATAAAGACAGCATGCTAGTCGTCTCCGTTCTGCCCCTGCGGTTCATCTTGTTCACCAGCAACAAATTCACGTTCGGACGACCATGCGTCCATCCAGTCGGCGGTCTCCGCCGCCCACCACTTCAAGAGATCGGCCATGAGCCTTTCATCGCCTTTCACCAACGTTATTATTTCTCCAGCTTTTCGAAAGCCGAAGCTGTCCACCTCTGATTTGAAAAACATGGCCCGCGCGGCCAGGTCTTCTTCATGTTGTGACCTGGGCATAAGCAGGCCCTGTTCTTTTTCAAGCTTCAAGCGAGCGCGATCAGCAGTGAAGCGCTTGAGGTCGGCATCGGCAGCAACACGGTTGACGGTTGCATCAGTCAGCGCCCGGTTTTCCGCCTGCGCAGCTGGCGTCAAGTGCGCTGCCGCATAGGCCAACAACGCGCCGTCTTCAAACTGACCCTCGGCATTTGTGGCCACCTTGCGGTCGTTGACGTCGCGGCCGAACTTGCTCTTGGAAAGTTTGAAGCCCTGATTGATAAGAAATGCCTTGGCTTCAAGCTGTGTTTTAAATACGCGCATGACTGGTTTCTCCTTTTGCGGCATCGTTCAGAGCCATCTGCACCCACTGGCCATTGTGGCGCAGCCAGCCCATCAGCTTCCAATAATCCTTTTCTGGCCACCGCTCGTGTCCACTAAGCGTGAAATCGCCCGCCCCATCAGGTACCGGGGTAAGGCCCACGCGGCGCAGAATAGTAAGACTGTCCAACGGGCCAGCTGCAGTTGAAAGCAGGGCTGAAATCCCCGGTTCCGGGCGGGGAGGGCGCTGGTTTATCGGTGCCGCTGTGGCCACAGAAGCTGCCACCTGCTGCACCGCGCAGTGTTCCGCGCGCTGCACCTCGCATTGTTCTGCGCGTTGTTCCGGCTCCACTGTGGGCTGGACTTTCGGCACGTCTTTTTCGCGCGCCCCTTCCTGCGAGGTCATGTCAGGCGCATGTCCTGCCGGCATAGCCATACGCAGGCCTTCAGGAATGCCCGCCTGAACCCACAGGCGCAGGTCGAGGCCAGCGCCAAATGCCTCGCCCGCGTCCTTGCCCATGGGTACAGGCCAACGCTTTGCGGTGGGAAATGTGGCCCGCCAGCGCTGCCAGCCCTCCGCACCTGCTTTGTCAAAGTCCAACGCGACCAAAATGCAGCTGGCCTCCTTCAGCTTCTCGTACACTGTGGTGGACATGTTCCGGATATTGCTGGTCATGGAGGCGAGGCAGCTGGTCAAATCGCCAGCCAGGGCATGAAGCATGTACGAATCCAGCTCGGTCTCCTGCACAACAACCACCCCCGTGTCTTTTTTTGCGGTGCACGGCAGCCACAGCAAATCCATGCTGCTGCCTTCAACAACGTGGTATTTGTGTTCGGGCCGGAACTCCTGGCGATCGACATCGAGGCGGCGGATGCGCAACCGCTCGACAAGGTCGGCACCGTCGGGCCCAGGCATGATCTGCGGCACAATGATGCCCCGTGGCAGCCACAGCCTCTTGGGCTTGCCGTTATCCTTGAGCACCGATGGCAGGCCCCAGCTTTCTCGCGGCCGGATGATGCAATTCTTGCCGCGCTCACCCGGGTTAAATCCCAGGCGGTAGCGCTGCACAGCATCGGCATCCAGCCCGCGCGCCGCCAACCAGGCCATGTGTTCTGGCGCTCGCAGCAGGCACTCTGTCCCCCAGGTCACCAGCTTGGCGGTGTGGGCTTGCCACTTGTCGCGGTCGACGCCCTCAAGCTGACCGAGCTGGCCACTGACTGCCTGGAACGGCTCAACGATCTTTGACTTGGGTATTGCCGGGGCTTTCAGGTTGGCCACCGGAGCTACGCCAACCCGCTTGCAGGCATCGGCGTAGCTCATATCTGCATAGTCACGCAGCAGCTGGATGCCGTCGCCTTTGACGTCGCACTGGCGGCACCAGTAATAACCGCGCCCCTCCTGCTCCTCGGGCCAGATGCTGCACCTGTCTTTTCCCCCGCAGCTGGGGCAGGCCGAGGCCCACTCCTTGGCGGTTTTTTTGGCCGGGTTAAACCCAAGCTCACGAAAGAGGTCAACAATATCTGCGGGCATGGCTGTTTATCCTTAAAGTCCTATTGTCCTGTAAAAGGTCCTATCTCTATCTTTTTATTTTTATTTACTTTTTTAAGAACAGGACAATATGACAAAAACACGGAGTATGTTGTAAAACCCCAATTGTGTTAAACGCATTGGCCCCCCTAGAGAGTTGTCCTTTTGTCATGGCGCAGCTATCCCACTGTTATAAAAAAGAATTTCTGCAGGCCCTTTGCCCCTGAAATGTCATGGCAAAGGCATAAGCTCCTGACAGCATAGTCACTTGGAGACAGGGCGCATGCGTTCGCCGTCCTCAGAGAAGTCGTAGCCGAAGTAGTAGGTGTGGCCGCCGACCTTGCGGCGGTCCACCTTGGCGGAGAGCTGGCGGCCAAAGAGGTGCATGGAGGGCACGGTTTTGGCCGACACGAATTTCTTGTGCCAGACTTGGTACACTTCGTAGACCTCCGTGGCGCTGAGCCTGTATTCGGCATCGGTCTGCTCCAAACAGTGATCGATGAAGAGTTGCATGGTGTCTTCTTCCACCCGGTAATCAGCAGTCCATTGCGTGATGGCCACCGGGGGAATCAGCCCTTCTTTTTGGAATTTGAGGCAGCCGCGCACGAGCCAGGCGAGGATGCCGGGCAGCTCGTCCTCCAGATGCTTCTCAAGCTTGGGGTTGCGCTGGCGGTCGTACTCGCCCTTTGGTTGATCCACGAAGCGATAGGGAAAGTTGATCATCCGCAGCCGCTCCCAAAATGCGGAGTCGTGGGCAGGGGCGCGCGGCAGGAAGTTGGTGAGCAGGAACAGGGTGTGGGTGGGCCGGAATTCTGTGTTTTCTTTATCCCACAGGTAGCGGCCGGTGAGAGAGTCAGATCCGGAGAGCAGCTTCACCTGCGATGTGCTGAAGCGGCGGTTTTCGTTGGTTTCCGAAGCCCAGACCACGCGCAATCCGTTCAAATTCATGATGGTGGGGCTGGCGCTGTCTGGGTCTTTCGGCACGTTGCGGTCCAGCAGCATCTCTGCCGGCACTGGCCCCATGTAGGGCCCAAGCACTTTTTTGAGGGTCTCCATGATGACCGTTTTGCCGTTACGGCCACGGTCGCCATAGAGCATGAGGAACAGAGGCTCGGTGCTCATGCCGGTAATGGCATAGCCTAGCACCTTCTGGACGTAGTCGATGACGCCGTCATACGCGCCAAGGATCTCGGACAGGCTTTGCTCCCAAACAGTGGCTGGAGCATTCAGGCCAGACCACTCAACAGGGCAAGCCCGGCGCATGTAGTCTGAGGGTCGCCCTGGGCGATGCTCGCCAGTGCGCAGATCCACTACGCCATTGGTCACGCCCAACAGCCATGGGTCTTTGTCCCAGACGTCTGGCTTGGTGATCAGCGGCTCCTGGTTGGCCAGGGTGAATTTGATGCAGGCGTTAACGCCCTTACTCGAGTTAAGATATCCAGATCGTTTGCGCAGCCGCTCGGCTGCAGCGGCAAACTTTGCTCCCAGGGCTTCATCGCCGGCGTCCACTGCATCCTGGGCAAGCTTATCGTAGTGGGCGGCGATTTCACGGTACTTGAGGCCCACTTCATCCACAGATGCCTCGACACGATGGATGTGGGTGGACTCCCACTGCTGGCCAATCCAGCGGTACCAGGTCTTGGTTTCAGGGACGTAGACAAGCTTGCCCCTGAACAGGGCGCTGTGCAGAATGCCGTCACCCTTCTCGGCGAAGCCTGCGCACTTGGCCACAAAGTCCGGAGTGATTGCCTCGGCTGGCGGCGTGTCTACCTTAACGGAGGCTTCTTCTTCCTGAACCTTTGCCGCGACAGACGCTGCCATTGCCTCCATGGCAGCGTTGATTGCCGTGCCCGCGGCTTCCAAGTCACCGTGTTTTTCAGTTGCCATGACGCACCTCCACCACTCGGAGGGCCACAGCCACGGCCGCAACTTTTGCTGCAACCACTATCACAGCCGCCATCAACATGACTACGGCGCCGTTTTCTTCCCAAAATCCCAGCGCGAAAAGCCCAAAAAATCCCTGACATCTCGGGCGACCGTTCCGGCCCCTCGACCAGAGGGCGCAGAAGGACCCGTGAAACAAAAAGGAGTGGGCAGTCGGCCATGACCTTTTGCCCTGTCTTTCTCGAAAGAGGGGTGCGGGGAGGGGCGGAAGCCCGCCCCCCTGGGCGTCGGCTGCGCCGACTGAGAAGGAAGCGCCCGCTACATGGGTGTGCCGGCAGCTACTGTGGTTGTCTGGAGCCCCCTCACGGCCGACAATAGAGGCCCAAGGATGGAAGAAGGGTTGGCATCTGTTGGCCAGTCGTTGAGAAAAGGGATAAGCGGGCGCGCCCGCCCGAATGCATGGCAGAAAAGAAAAGGCATGAAGGAATGCCTTCTGATGGTGGGCACCATATGGGCACCAAAAAGAACTTTTAGCCCAAAAACAACAAAAGGGACGCGCGATAAAATCGCGTATCCCTTTGAAATCTAATGGTGCGCCCGACAAGAATCGAACTTGTGGCCTACAGCTTAGGAGGCTGTCGCTCTATCCAACTGAGCTACGAGCGCAACCGAATATATATATTTGTCGGATTGCATGGTGTCAAGTTTTTTGCTTTTACTTGAAGGTTGCCTGTAGATAAAAATTTTCCGTTAGAGCTTGTAACTTTTGAAAAATGTTACAAGCTTTAACGCTGCACGCGAGCGCCGCGCGCCGCACGCGGCGTGGATTATGCCGTCAATCATGTTTTTCGACAGAATGACAAATTACAACGTGAAGCCTTTCAAAGGGAATCTGATCCAGGTGAAAAGCCCCCTGACAGCACAGCAGGCACGGGAGATGCGGTTGTTTTGAGAGTCTTGTTTGTTGCGTGGGCCATACGTAAAATCCGCCGCCTTCAATGAAGAAGGCGGCGGTCAAAACGCGCACGGGAAGGAGGCGCGCGCAGTTGTGGATTGGATCACCGGGGCACAGCGAACCCCGGAATTGGTCAGGTCCTAGAAGCTGTAAGCGAATACAAGCTGGGCTTTGCAGGCATCCCTTTTGTCAAAGTTGCCGTTGCCGCCGCCGCTGTAGTAGCCGTCTTTTTTCCAGGTGTCCTTGTCCATCATGTTCACAACGTAACCCAGTTCAAGATTGGCTTCAAGATTTTCGTAGATCTGCCACTGGTTGATCAGGTTAAATTCAAGCAGGCCGTCGTTGGTCGTCAGGTACGGGCCATCGCCGCCGTAGCCTTCTCTCCACGAAGAGGCTTCCGCCATGTACTTGACCATGGAGGGGGCGTTGGTGCCGCCCCAGTAGGCCACGCGCAGAGTATGCTTGAGGTCTTCCATGAAGCTTATGTCTTTCAGCTGGCCGCCGATACCCCAGGTGCCGGCATAGGACATGTTCCAGTCATTAATGGTGCCGGGCCCTGCACCCCAGGAAAGGTTGCCGTCGCCAATGAAGGACGTGAAGTTGCCGGCACCTGCGATTGACGGCATGCGCTCGGAGCCGTTCTTGATATTGCCGTCATCACCAGAGCCGTACCAGCCAAAGATGCCAGGGGTGGCCCAATCCATCTTGTATTCTACCAAAGCCTTGACGACAAAACCCTGCCGCGCAGAGCTGCCGCGTACGATGTCATTATCATCACCGCGTTTTTTTACATCAAAACGGCCCATCTCTTCCACATAGCCGTAATTGATGTCGAACTCGATGTTCAGGGGATCGAACATGGTGATGCCAACAGGCAGACCGGCCCAGAACATGTTGCCATATTGCTTGCCGGTAGTGCGCGAAGTAAGCGGTGTTCCATCTGCATAATTGAAGCCCGGGGTCAAGCCGGGAATTGTCAAACCAAGAACACCATCGCTGGTTTCCCAGGGAGTAGGACTGTTCTCGTCGATGCGGTCAAGGCCGCGCAGGGCATTGCGGCCAAGCATACCGTACATGGCCCAAGGCGTGATTTCAATACCGTCAAAGGTCATAGGCAGGCTGACGGCAAAGAGGTCCATATTGTCAAGATAGTTATCCTTGGCCTTGCGATCGCCGTTGCCGTAATCTTTAACATTAAAATTGTCATTGACCGGGCGTGCCCAGAAGGCGGTGAGGCCGACGTTCTCGTTGAACTTATAGTTGCCCACAACCGCAGCAACGTCAGCGTCAAGGACGGCAGAACCGCCAGCCATGTTGGGCAGGGCAAGAGCCTGTATGCCCATACGCATACGGGCGTCAGTCTGGGGGATTACCCAGTCGATATACGCGTTCTTGAGTTTGATGACGTTGTTGCCATCGGCGCCGAGAGCGCCGCCTTCGTCACCCTTGCCCCAGTTCTGAGTTCCGATTTCAAAGTACACAGTGCCGGACAGGGCTTCTGAAGCCACTGCATCCAATTGCAAACGCAGGCGCTGGGCCGCGCTGAAGTCGTCGTCTGTGTTGGCTTTCGTTTTTTTTCCTTCGGGCGTTGTGGTGTGTTCTGTCAGCTGGGTGTTCGACAGACTGAAGCCCATGAGCCATTCGCCCTGAGCCTTGAAATCTATGGCTTTGGCCCCCCCGGCCGCGCCCATCAGCAGACCGGCGGCGAGCAGCGCCACCATGCAGCTCTTTTTAAAGCGTTGCAAACCTTTCCTTTGCTTAACGTTCATACCTTTTCCTCCAGATTTTATAGTTTGTGCGGCGGCAATGTGGTCAGGCCGACATTGCGCCACATTTGGACTCCGTGATTGTCATGTCAGCGATTGCCCTTGGCGATGGCAAGGCACCCCCCGCAAGGCTTGCTGAGAGACCATGACCTTTGCTGACAGGTCAGTTATGGGTTTCATGACCATGCTGGGCATGGTGGCCGTCATGTGCATGGTCGTGCCTGTGTTGGCCATCTTTATTGTGACCACATTTACAATTGGCGCAGTTGCCCTTGCAAACATGCTTTTTTTCTTGCTGGATAATGACCCTGTTTCCAGTCACGGCCATGTCAAAACCGCTTTTGCCCTTGAAAATGACCTGATCTTTATTAAATCCATTCAGGATCATGGACGTTTTGAAAGAATCCACAACCGAAGGGTTGGGGTGTTGTATCTGGCGTACATCAATGAAAATACGCTTGCAGGCGGCGTGATTGTGCTGAAGAAGATCAAGTACTGCATTGGCCTGAGGAGGATCAAATTGATCATTGAGGCAAATGTGGAGGTTTTCGTTGCTGAAGCGGTGGGTAACGTCTGAGTTCTGAGTGGAACTGCCATTGTGCGCCATGCTTTCCTCCAGGATGCGTTGTTGACTGGGCGCAAAATGACATTTTTGAAAAGCGATGTCAATAAAAATGAAATTGTTTTTCAAATTATAGGAGTGCGACGCTGGTAACTTCCCTGATTAATTGATGAAAAGAAATGATGTTTTCGTGAAAAAAAAGGTTGAAAAACTTCAGAAATATTATGGTGTTAGATCTGAGCGCATGACGCCCAACATGCCTTTAGCGATGTCAGATGGAGAGCTGCAGAACAGTTATACAGCGAAATTACTCCTACGATTGTAGGAACAGACATTTACCTTCAAGACAATATGTGTGCTTCATATTGTCATGCTGCAAAAAAAAGTAAGACGCTTTTTTATAATATGCTAAAATACAATAAGAATTTTTGAGGGTCGAGGCGTGGGGAGGGACCCTTTTACAAACGGGGCCCTTCCCCACAAAGCGCATCAAAAGTAACATGCGCTAACGAGAATCAGCCGTTGTCCCCATGGGGGACAACGGCTGATTCTCGTATAAAAAACGTGTTGCAGGTTGCGGAAATAGTCAGGCGGCGCGGATTTGCCCCTGCTCAACACAAAAGAGGGCCGCTCCTGGTTCTGCCTTGCGCAGCAGATCCACCATATGGGGCTGGCAGGTAAAATACAGGAGCTGATGCCCCCTGCTGCTGCCCGAGTCCGTCAGGTCCACAAAAGCCCTGGCCGTGCGCTCAGCCCTTTGCGGGTCAAAGTTGACCAGAACTTCATCCATAATAATGGGAAGAGGAACGGCGTGCGCCGCATGGTTCTTGATATAGGCCAGACGCAGGGCCAGATATGCCTGCTCACGCGCGCCTCTGCTGAGATTTTCTGGGGCAAGGGCTTCGCCTTGGGCGGGCAGGATATTCAGCGTCTTGTCCTCAAGAGAAGCGCTGATGCCGAGCCAGCGGCGACCGGTAATGCGGGCAAATATTTCTGAGGCAAGCCGTATGACTTCAGGTTGCCTTTCGCGTTCAAAATTACGCTTGGCAGCTTCAAGAATGGCGCGCGCCAGGGCCCGGCGGCTCCAGTCATAGGCCATACGCTGCATGGCTTCTTCAAGAGCGGCAGCTTCCTGCTGCAACTGCGCCAGCTCCTCATTGTGCGACAGCATTGCAACGCCGGAGCGCAGGGTGCTCACCCTGTCGCCCAATTCCTGCTCCTTGCCCTGAAGTTCAAGCAGTTCTTCGTTGATGTTTGCGCAGCGCTTTTCCTGGGCTTCCTGGCTTTCAGTTTCGAACTGGGGCAGGAATTCTTCCAGGGGGCATTTGTCGGCAGCAAGGCGCAGGGCATCTTCAAGGTCAAGACGGCGTTGTGCAAGGCTGCGCTGTTCTTCATGGCGCGCGGCCTGCCGCAAAAAGTCTTCGGCGTCCGTTGCTCCTGCCAGGGCAAGCAGGCTGCGTTCTGTGTGGATGGCGGAATCCAGGGCTGCCTGAGCGGCGCGCGCTTCGCTTTCAAGCTCCACCAGTTCCTGATCCAGCCCAAGACGGCGGGTCTGGGCCACGGCCATGGCTTCTGCCTCTTCCAGCGCAGCGTCCAGACTGGCCAGCCAGTCCGGGGCATCGTCGGCTCCAGCCAAGGGAGGGCGATCCAGGTTGGCGAGATGCTGCGACAATGGGTCACGCAGGGCAGCCATCTCCGCCTGGCTCTGCGCCAACTCAATGCGTGCCCGTTCCAGCGCGGATTCGGCCGACAGGCAGTTTTCCATATACTTGAAAGCTTCACGCACAGTTTCAGGATCAAGATCCGTACCCAGTCCAAGCCCTTCAAGGCAGTGAGCCCACTGCGCACGTGCTGCATTCAGGCGATCCTCAGCCGCACGCAATTCGTCGGTGGCTTCATTCTGCCGTACTTTGCAGCGCTGCCTGTCGCTTTCGGCATTTTGCAAGGCGGCTTCGGCCTTGATGCGTTGTTCACGCACGGCGTCAGCCTCCCGGCAGGATTCCAGTATCTGGTGCGCGATCTCGGCAAGAGCGTCGGAAAGATTTTCGTCAGGCTGTAAAGGCTGCGCGCCATTGGGCATGACCGGGAGGCGTTCCGCCACCGCTGCCATCTTGCGCATGCGCTCTTCGGTGCGCGCAAGGTCTTCTTCAAGCGCGCCGAGTTCCGCCTGGGCGGCGGCAACGCCGCTGTAGGCCAGTCTGGCGGCTTCCGCTCTGGCAAAAAATGCCGCAGCGCCTTCCGGAGCGGGGACATTGCCCACCTTGAGGGAGAGCATGAATTCATGCCAGCGGCGTCGGGTTTGCTGCACGACGCCCTCAACTTCCTGACACAGCGCCTGCCGCCTGCTGACCTCGGTGCGCGCGAGATCCGTGGTGCGCTTGAGCCCTTCCATATCCTTGCGGGCGCGCTCTTCGTGAAAGCATTGCTCGCGCTCGCGTTCGAGCAGTACTTCCATTGCTTCCAGAGTGACCATATCCATGCTCTGCACCTGCGCTGTCCGGCAGAGTTGGCGGGCCTGTTCTTCCAGTTCGACCACGTGGTTGGAGCATGCTTCACGGCGGTTTTGCAGGCTGGCCAGTTCCTTTTTGCGGCGTTTGGCCTCAGGGCCATTGTGCGGCAGCCCGCCAGCCAGAAAACCCACGCCACAAAGCAGAATGAGATAGCCAGACCAGAGGTTTATGGGAAAATCCAAACCTTCGTTCAGCGAAATGACAGTCAGGCCAAGTCGCCAGTATGTGAGCAGCATGCCAACACCTGACACAAAAAAAATCAGGCCCAAAAGCAGTAATGGAAGATTTTTAATACTTTTGACAGGCGGTTCACTGTCCAGCCTTGCGTCCAGTTCATTGAGCCGCAGCCTTTCCGTCTCAAGCGTTGATGAAAGGGCGCGCAAAGAGCGGAGGGCTGCCGTTTGCCCGTCCAGGTGTTCGCGGGTGGGGCCGTTTTTGCCGCGCTGCTCCTCGCGCAGGGCATCCATGCGGGCCTTGACGGAGAGCAGATGTTCCTCGGCTTGCTGCACGGCCTGGGCCGCTTCACCAGCATGATCCAGACGCTCCTGTACGCTGGCCGCCAACTCAAGGGCTTCGTCCTGGCGGGCGAGCAACGCGTCCAGAGTCGCCACGGCTCCGCTGTTGGCTTCCAGGGTTGTACCGCCAGAAAGCTTCAGCGGAGTGAGCGCACGGGCAAAGGTGGTACGCGCTTCGAGCACGGCACGCTGGCGCAAAGGAATCTGGCGTCGGGCCTCTTCCTGGCGAGCCAGGGACTGGCGTAGCGTGTCGCGCTGGTCGTCATCCAGGGCGGCCACCGGAACAGGGAGCAGCGCCAGATTATTTTGATGTGCAACCACTTCACGCTCGGCGGCTTCCACATCGCGGTTGCACTGGTTCAGCGTATCCACTGCGGCCTGGTGCGCGGACACGGAAGCAGTCATTTCGCGCGCCTGTTTTTCAAGATCTTCACGGGCGAAAAGTGAGCGGTCAGTCAGACGGATGCGGTCACAGCTCCAGTCCGGGCCAAGGCGCGCCAGTTCGCGGGCGAGATCCTCCTCAGCGCGGCGGCAGCGGTCTTTTTGCGCGGGGAGGGCAGTCAATGCCTGCCGGTAGCCGCTTTTGCGTTCCGCCAAACGGCGCAAAGCCGGCAATGCCTCCAGCAGGGGCATATCCAGCCGCACCGCATCACGACGCTCGCGCAAGAGATCAAGTTTTTCTTTGCGGGCGGCGTGATGACGCTCGCAGCTTTCCCTTGCTTCCTGAGCGCGGGCCAGACGGGCCTGAGCGTCTTCGGGGAAAGATTCGTTGACAGGCCCGAGCCGCTCCAGGGCGGTGCAGACCATGCGCCATTCGTTCCATTGCAGCCAGACGCCCAACCGGCGTTCCAGCAGTCGCCGTTCCTCTTCCAACTGGGCTTTATAGCCTCGGATCTCGGTCAGTTCGTCGCGTTTTTGATCCAGTTCACGGGCGAGGTCGTCAAATCCGGCCTGTTGCTGGCGCAGTTCGGCAATACGCTGGCGCAGTTCGTTGAGCTGCTTGAGGGCCTGATTGAGAGGTGGTTTACTGCCGCCGGACTTGAAGATCTCGTCATTCTGTTTTTTCAGGATATTGAGCACTTCGCCGGGGGCGCGCAAGCCGGGGCCAAAGCTGGCGCCATAAAGGGCATGGCGCACGCTTTCGCCGGTGAGGTTGCCCATATGTTCCAGTTCGCTGAGGCTGAAACCGAAAACATTGCGGTATACGTCTCTGCTGACGCCCGAAAGCAGGCGGCGTAAAACGTCTTCATCAAGGGGTTTGCCCTGGCCGTCCGTAAGGGATACCTGTCCGTTTGCGCTGCCCGGACGGCGCGTCAGCCGTAAAAGCTGCGCATCATCCGCGCGCAGGGTCAGGCTCCCGCCTGCCGTGCCACCGCGCAACGCGCCGGGAATGAGCTTGCCTTCCTTGCTGTTTGGGGCCGGATAGCCCGCCAGGGTGGAGCGCAAAAATTCCAGACACGTGGACTTGCCCGCTTCGTTTTCACCCAGAAAAATGGTGAGGCCGGGGCCAAGCCCCTCAACCGTTACATCAGAAAAAATGCCGAATCCGTCCATATGGAAGGACTGGATATACATCAGCGAACCTCCAGAAGGTCAGTGCAAAGGCGTTGGGCCTCCTCAAGGAGCGCCTGCATCTGGGCGTCGTCAGGCTGGGCCAGAATCTTGCGCAACTGCCCATGGGTGAACAGTGGGGCCAGGGCCGGGCCCGCCACCTCCTGAAAAGCTTCATGACTTTCACCCATGCGCCGGGCCATGCGGAGCGTTTCGCCAAGAAGATCCTCGCGCTGCAGGTACTGGGCGGGATCCGTGGCCGGGCTCGTGTCCATGCGCAAGTCCTTGACCCATACTCCGGGCGTGCCGCTGGCAAGGTGCCCAAGGCGTTCCAAAAGGTCTTCCTGATTGCTGGCGTCGCGCAGGACGGCGTCAAGGGCAGTGCGGCCATGCAGGTTTACGCGCGCAAGCAGGGCTTCGCACCCGGGATCGGTATCGCTGGCGGCCTGGTCAAGGCATTGAACCAGATGGTTTTCCACCTGGTCAATCTGGTCAGTGCCGTTCAGGTCCAGATCCAAGGTGGCCCACTGCACGGGCCCAAGACGCATGAATTCCGCATTACAGCGCCATGCGCACTGGGTGGCGGACGGCTCCGCATCAAAGTTTTCAGCCCGGGCCGTGACCAGGAGGCAGCCGCGGGGGCCGGTCTCATTGATGTGCAATCCCTGACTATTGCCGCTGTAGGCAATAAAGGGCTCATCACACAGTATACGGCGCTCGTGCACGTGTCCAAGCGCCCATGCGTCCAGTCCGGCGCTTTTGAGGTCGTCCAGCGAGCAGGGCGCATAGCGGTCAGCCTTGCTTTCACCCTCTACAGTGCAATGCAGCACGCCGAGTTGAAAACACGTTTGTTCGGCATCACGCCGGAACAATCGGGCCAGGTTGCGTCCTTCACGGATTTTGGCGTGACTGATGCCATGTATGACGGCCAGGGGTTTTCCATCTTTTTCAATGAGATGACGTTCAACCTCAGGGCCGAAGATGGTCACATTGTCAGGCCAGCGGATGGAAGCGAGCAGTGAATTGAGCGGATCATGATTGCCGTGGGCGATAAAAACGCGCACCCCCGCATCCCGCAGGCGCAAGCAGCCATCGCGAAGGCGCAATTGGGCTTTGACGCTGCGATCTTCTTCATTATACACATCGCCAGCCAGCACGAGAAAATCGGGTTTTTCCGTTTCGCACAGGCGAAAAAGCCGGTCCAGCGCTTTGAAGGTGGCTTCATGCAGCAACTTGGACAAATGGCCGCCTTGAGCGGTTTCGCGCGAAAGCCCGCGAAAAGGGGTGTCCAGATGCAGATCGGCTGCGTGGATATAACGTACAACGTCCATGCGTGGCCTCACGTGGAATAGGTAGTGAATAAGCGCCAAACTTTAGACTTTTTCTTGAAGCAAGACAAGCGCGCACAAAGTTACGCAGGGCGCAGTGCTGCTATGGTCATGATTACCATGCAGCTACTATTCTCTGAAAGAACAAAAATATAATGGGGTAGGCTAGTTTCCGTTCAGGGTGCGCAGACGAGTGCACTCATTGGCCAGTTGCAGCAATTCCAGATTGTCGGGGGCTTCTTTGAGGCCGTTGCGTGCATGCCCGAGAGCGCGCACGTATTCTCCAGCGTTGAGCATGGCAGTGGCCATCATGGCAAAGACGGCCTGCTCGTCCTTGTAGTATTTCATGACTTCGGCGAAGCAGGCGTCAGCTTCAGAGGGCCGCCCCTCGGAGAGAAGTTTTTTGCCTTCCCTGAGATTGCGGTCAATGTTGAGCTTGCGTTGCAGGGTACTTTCGTAATCCTCCTCTTCAGCACTGTCTTGCAGCTTTTTATAACTATCTGATAATAATTGTAAAAGTTCTTTTTCACTGCCAGGTTGATAAGCAAGTGACGCAGGCAGGATATCTTTCAGGCCAGGGTCTGCGACCAATTCGCTGACAGTGGTGCGAAAGTCGCTGCGCAGGTCTGTGGGGGCAGGCTGCCCGCCCAAATCCTTGAGGGCTGTTATGGTCAGATAGAGGGCGCGCATGGGGTCGCGGCGGGCGCAACTGGCTTTGGCGCGGCCAAGGTCTTCACGGATTTTGCGAACGTTCATTAATACCTCATGTTCTCTGTGCATGCTTGAGGGCAGCGTATCTTTAAGAGCATACTTTTTCAAAGTTGACGATATCCCCGCTGCGGCGTGTTTCACCCAGGGAGCGCAGCGCTTGCGCCTTCATGTCCTCTTACGCCTGCTCACGCAGCAGTCCGAGCTGCTTCAAAGTGGAAGTGAGATTGCTCCTGAATGCTAGATAATAAAAGCCTGTACCGTCAAGATGTTGCAGGTATGCGTCATAACAGTGGCATTGACGGCTGCGCTGGCTGCTTGTTATCCTGTTGCGCTACACAACAAAGGAATACTGCTTTTACGCATCGTTACGCATCCTGAACTTTGGGGCCATCCGGTTTACAGGCATGGGCAGAGCCATGCACGCACAGCAGGAACAGGCGCAGGCCGCTAACAGAAAAAGGAAAATTATGGCGCGCATTCTTTATGGCATACACGGCACCGGGCATGGGCATGCCATGCGTGGGCTGACCATCGCCCGCCGTCTCTCTCGCCACGAGTTCCTTTTTATCGCCAATGACGATGCGCCCAAGATCCTTGAGCCGGAGTTTCCTGTGCGCCGCCTGCCCAACCTGGGCACTGTGTTCAAAAATTACAAGGTGGATCTTGCGGCCACCATTAAAAAAGCCCTGCCCATACTTTGGCATCGTCAGCGGTACATTGATCAGGTTTCGCGTCTGATTGACGAATTCAAACCCGATGTCTGCATGACCGACCTTGAGTACTTTGTGCCCCGCGCCGCAGAAAGGGCGGGCCTCCCGTGTCTGACCCTGGACCACCAGCATGTGATCACGTGTTGCCGTCATGACCTTCCGCCGGACATGTGGTGGGACAGCTTTGTGCAAGGGCTGACGCCACGGTATCTTTTTCGTCCCACGGCAGAAAATCTTATTATTTCCTTCTATGCTCCGCCGGTCTTGCCGCAGTATAAAGCCAGGATAGCGCCGCCCATTTTGCGGAACAGCGTTTTGGCGCTGAATCCGCGCGATGACGGGCATGTGCTGGTGTACCAAAGCAATTCCACGCACCGCAAACTGGTGGACTTTCTGCGTTCGGCCACCCGCAAAACCTGCTATGTTTTCGGGTATGACCGTGAAGAAGGGCAGGAGGATAATGTCATCTTCATGCGCAAGAGCGAAGAGGGCTTTTTGCGCCTGCTGGAAGGGTGCTCATATGTCATCCAGGGGGGCGGTCATACCCTCATGGGCGAGGCCCTGTATCTTGGAAAACCCATCCTCACCCTGCCTCTTAAAGCCATGGTGGAGCAACGCTTCAACGCGATGTA
The DNA here is from genome assembly GCF_902702915.1 of Desulfovibrio sp. 86. Lineage (NCBI taxonomy): Bacteria > Pseudomonadati > Thermodesulfobacteriota > Desulfovibrionia > Desulfovibrionales > Desulfovibrionaceae > Desulfovibrio > Desulfovibrio sp. 86. Next base: position 3,351,230 of record NZ_LR738849.1, read on the forward strand.
TATTGAGCGGCTTGGCTATGGCATGCAGGCCGACATGCTCACGCTTGCGCCGGAACTGCTGAACCGTTTTGAGGCCAGACTTCCCGACTACAAGGCGGCCATAGCCAGAGGCAGTTTTTGCGGTAATGAAACCGTGTTCGGTCTGATTGATTACTTTATCAGGCACGGTTCCTTGCCCACAGTGGGCACGCCCAAGGTTGAAGAATAAGCTGAAGCATTTTACAAAAAAATTAAAGTAAAACTTTAATTGATACGTAAGACCGCAGTTTTTATAGCCGTTTACGAAAGAAATGAGTTAACTGCGCTGCAAGGATTTTTCTAAAAACCCTTCCCACAAAATGCGAGTAGGCAGGCTTTTGCCTGCCTACTCGCATTTCAAGTGTTGAATGCCCTAGTTGGCCGTTGGCGTAAAATGCACTTTGACAACAAGAACTTCGGCGCGTGATGTGTTGCGCATGGGCGGGCCCCAGGTGCCGGTTCCTGCTGACACCACAGAATGAAGCCCATTTTTGATCAGCAGGCCCAGCGGGTTTTCATACAGATTTTCCACCACCCAGTGAAAAGGCCATAGCTGGCCATAATGCGTGTGCCCGGAAAGTTCCAGCACTGCACCTGCCGTGCGCGCCTCATCCAGTGAAGAAGGCTGATGGTCCATGACGAAGAGCGGCAGATCCCCATGCTCCGGCGGCAGATCAGCAAGGATTTCTTTGAGGCTTTTGCGCGGACTCCCGGAAAACATGTGGCCGCTTATATCATCCCTTCCAGCCAGAACAAAGGCATTGTCCAGAACATGCCACTGGTCGCGCAGCACCCGCATGCCGCTGCGGCGCAGGATATCAAGGCTGTCATCAATGGGGCCGGAGATGTATTCATGGTTGCCCGGCACCGCCCAATGGCCCAGCCGGGGTTGTATGCGGGCCAGGGCTGCGGCCATGGCTTCCACGTCAACCAGAACATGGTCGTCAAGGATGTCGCCAACGTAAAGGATGGCATCGGGCTTGTAGGGGGCCAGCAGATCCATGGCGCGCACAAGGCGCGGGGCCGTGATGATCCGCCCGAGATGCATGTCTGCCAGTACGCCGAGAACAAGGGGCGAATGCGTGTACTGCCGGGATACGGCATTGCTGGTGTGTATGGTCAGGTCATATTGCCGCACCACAGGGCAGGCGGCATTGAGCCAACTGGCGCAGCCGATGACGAGAGGCAGGCCCACGACCATCAGGGTGGCCCCCCAACGGGGAGTCGTGGGGGGAACCGCCCAGAGGCGGCTTGCCAGCCCCCAGATGTCCATAAGCAGCACCAGGCAAAAAACATAGAAAAGCATGCCCAGCCAGAACGCGCCCGCCCGCAGCAGCCAGACCTCAGGGGCGGAATCGCCGCCAAGCTTGTACAGCAGGGGAAATGACGCGCCAAGCACAGCCACCGTGAGGCAGAGCGCCGGTCGCAGCCAGCCCGTATGGTCAAGAGCGCGCCATAGCCACCAGGTAACCCATCCATTGGCGAGGACAAGGGCAAACCCCGTCACCACGAAAAATTTTATCATAAATGGATGCGCCTTATGAAGCCCATGCGGCTATAGCCTTGTCCAGATCCGGGCCAGGGCTGACCTTGAGGTTGTTGTCCAGATGCAGATGGCAGACGTGTCCTTCAAGGCAGACCTGGGCGTGAGTTTCCACGGGGCCAGGATGGTTTTCAAGGATGTTGCGCAGCGCCAGCAAGTCCTCCCGGCCCATACGGTGCGAGGGAATCTGCACGCATACCGGAGTATCGTTGAGCCCGCAGCACTCGGCCATCAGCAACAGACTTTGACCCAGAAGTTTGAGTTCGCGGGGGGCGTCCTCATTGTCTTCGTCCAGATCGCGGCTGTCTTCCGGCTCCTTGTCCAGCCTGGCGGTAAGGCACAGCGGCTGCTCCGAATGGAGCAGCTGGCGAACTTCCGCATAACTGCGAGGGAAAAAGGTCACCTCGCCATGGCCCGTGAGGTCTTCAATGGCCGCAAAAGCCATGCGTTCGCCCTTGCTCTTGGTTATGACCTCGCGAATGCCGGTTACAAGCACGGCGCAGCGCACCTCGGCGCCGGGAAACATGTCGCGGGCGTCTTCAAGGGTTGTGAGTCCCAGACGGCGGATTTCACGCACATAGGGCTGCAGCGGATGGCTTGTAAGAAAGAAACCCAGAGCCTCTTTTTCGGCGCGCAGTTTGTCTTCGTCGGGCATTTCGGGCAGATCGGCTTCAGGGCAGTCGAGCCCGATGCCGGGCTGCGGCGCGCTTTCCACCGCCGGGGCCATGGCCAGCAAAGACACCTGATTGGAGTTTTTGTCCTTGGCCTTTTTCTGCGCGCGGGAGACCACTGCTTCAAGCGAAGCCAGCATGGCGGCGCGTGCCACGCCAAAGCAGTCGCAAGCGCCGCCCTTGATAAGAGATTCCAGAACGCGCTTGGTAACCTTGCGCAGGTTCACGCGGCAGCACAGGTCAAAGAGCGAGGCGAATTCTCCCTCAGCATTGCGGGATTCCACCAGTTCGCGGATGGCTTCGTCGCCCACGTTCTTGATGCCGCCCAGCCCGAATACGACCTTGCCTTCATAGGCCGTAAACTCGCGCTGGCTGCGGTTCACTGAAGGCTGCACAACATCAATGCCCATGTCTTTGCAGCAGGAGACGTATTTGAGCAGCTTGTCCTGATTGCCCATTTCCGAGGTGAGCAGGGCAGCCATAAATTCAACTTTAAAGTGAACCTTGAGATAGGCGGTGTAGTAGGAAATGAGAGCATAGGCGGCAGAGTGCGACTTGTTGAAGCCGTATTCCGCAAATTTTTCCATCAAGTCGAATATTTCGTTGGCTTTTTCTTCGCTGATGCCGTTACTTGTGGCGCCAGCCACAAAGGTGACGCGCTCCTTGGCCATGGCTTCGGCCTTTTTCTTGCCCATGGCGCGGCGCAGCAGGTCGGCTCCGCCCAGCGTGTAGCTGGCGATGATCTGGGCGATCTGCATGACCTGTTCCTGGTACACGATAACGCCGTAGGTGTCGCGCAGGCAGTCGGTAAGCGAGTCATGAGGGTAGATGACGGGCACCTGGCCGTGCTTTCGCTTGATGAATTCGTCAACCATGCCGGACCCGAGAGGGCCGGGCCGATATAGCGCCAGCATGGCGATGATGTCTTCAAAGCACGTGGGCCGCAGCATGCGCAGATACTGGCGCATGCCCGAGCTTTCCACCTGAAAAACGCCATCGGTCTCGCCCCTGGCATACAGGTCGTAAGTTTCGGTATCGGTGAGCGGCAGATTGTCCAGATCCGGCGGAGATTGCCCCTGAAGGCTGATGTTGTCCAAGGTGTCCTGAATCAGGGTCATGGTCTTGAGACCCAGAAAGTCGAATTTCACCAGCCCGGCTTTTTCGGTCATGGGGCCGTCGAACTGGGTCACAAGTTCGCCGCGTTTACCCAGATAGAGGGGCAGGTATTCCTCCATGGGCTTGTCGGACACCACAAGGCCTGCGGCATGGGTGGAGGCGTGGCGCGCGAGCCCTTCAAGACGACGTGCCGTATCCAGCAGGTGCTTGACCTGCTGGTCTTCAAGGTAGAGCTTTTCCAGTTCTGGTTCGGCTTCAAGCGCTTTCTTAATGGTCATCTTGAGGTCGGCGGGCACCAGTTTGGCAATCCGGTCGGTTTCGGCAAAGCTCATGCCCAACGCACGGCCCACGTCGCGCACCACGCCCTTGGCCTTCATGGTGCCAAAGGTGGTGATCTGCGCCACCGACCCCTCGCCGTAGGTTTCAACCATATGCCTGATGACGTCGCCCCGACGCCGTTCGCAGAAGTCCACGTCGATATCGGGCAATGACACGCGTTCGCTGTTCAAAAAGCGTTCAAACAGCAGATTGTAGGGGATGGGGTCAAGGTTTGTGATGCGCAAGGCCCATGCCACCAGCGATCCGGCGGCCGATCCGCGCCCCGGGCCTACAGGAATATTGTTGTTTTTTGCCCAGTTGATGAATTCCTGCACGATGAGGAAGTAGCTTGGAAAGCCCATTTCCAGAATGACGCGCAGTTCGTACTGCAGGCGTTCACGGTACATGTCGGCATTGATGGAAGCCCGATCCGGGTGTTTTTTCAGCCTTTTTTCAAGACCATCTTCGGCCAGACGGCGGAATTCCGATTCCATGCTGGCCCCTTCGGGCAACTGGTACACGGGGAAATAATGGTTGCCGAAGTCCAGAGCCACATTGCATTCCTCGGCAATGCGCATGGTGTTGGACAGCGCTTCGGGCACATGGCTGAATGACTTTTCCATCTCTTCAATGGATTTGTAGTACAACTCATGGGTGCCGAACTTCATGCGCTTGGGGTCATCCATGGTGGTCTGCGTCTGTATGCAGAGCAGAACTTCATGGGCTTCGGCGTCGTCCGCGCCAAGGTAATGGCAGTCGTTGGTGGCCACCAGGGGCAGTTTGCAGGTTTCGGCCAACTCCATAAGGGCAATATTGGCTTTTTCCTGCTCTTTCAGTCCGTTGGATTGCAGCTCAAGGTAAAACCGGCCAGGGTAGATGCTGGCGTACTCCAGGGTGAGTTTTTTGGCGAGATCCATATTATCGGCCAAGATGGCGCGGGGGATTTCGCCGGCGATGCAGGCTGAAAGGCAGGTAAGCCCTTCGGAATATTTGCGCAGCAGGGCCTTGTCCACGCGGGGTTTGTAGTAAAAACCCTCAAGAAAACCGTGACTTACCAGTTTGACAAGATTGTGGTAGCCCGTTTTATTTTGCGCCAGCAAAATCAGGTGGTTACGTTTGCGGGCCAGCGGCGATTCCGTTTTTTTGTCCGTATGGTCATGGCAGACGTAAACCTCGCAGCCGAATATGGGCTTGACGCCGAAGTCTTTGCAGCCCTGATAAAAGTAGGCTGCGCCAAAAAGATTGCCATGGTCTGTAATGGCGCAGGCGGGCATGCCGAAATCTTTGGCGCGGGCGCAAAGATCCTTGATGCGTATGGCGCCGTCCAGGAGGCTGTACTCGGTATGGCAATGCAAATGAACGAAATCGGACATGAACTCTCCGGAAATGCTGTAGAAAGAATGGATTGAAGCGTGTGGTGCGGTGGGTCGCAAGCGCGCAGCGAGTGTGAATGGTCTTTATAGCAAATGAGTCACCATGCCTCAAGCGGTTGATAGGCATGCGGACCCGGCGCATTGCCTTGCGTTCGGGCAGGGCGTATAAAAAAGTCATGGAAACAAGTACGGTAACCGCGTGCGATATCAGCGCGCATGAAAAATGGTTTGCGGCATATGCTGCCGGCAAGTGTGCGGAGGAGTCAGCCAATCCCCGTGGCGATGTGGGGCCCATGCACCTGAAAATACGGCACAGCATGGCTGTATTGGAGAATGCCAGGCGCATGGCTGCCTGCGAGAATTTTTCTTCCGTGCAGCGGCGCGTCTGCCTGCTTGCTGCGCTGTATCATGATCTGGGACGGTTCGAGCAGTATTTGCGGTTTCATACCTTCAAGGACAAAGAGTCGTGCGATCACGGCCAGATGGGGGTGCGCATCCTCAAGCAGCAAAAGCGCCTCAATGATGAAACCCCTCTTGTGCGCAAAGCAGTGTTGGCTGCGGTGGCGCTGCACAACCGTTTCGCCTTGCCCAGGGGCTTGCCGGAACTTACGGCCACAGCCGCCCATGTTGTGCGCGACGCCGACAAACTGGATATTCTGCGCGTCATGGACGAACACCTGAGCGGGCCAGGCCCGTACAATCCCACAGTTGTGCTGAGCCTGCCCGATACGCCCGGCGTTTACAGCGAGGCAGTGCTGCGGGCGGCGCGTGAGGGACGTGTGGCGGCCTATGCCGACCTGCGCAGCGTCAATGATTTTCGCCTGCTGCTGGGGACCTGGTTTTTCGACATGCATTTCGCCTCAAGCCGCCGTCAGTTTGTGGAGGACGGCCATGCCCTGAACCTTTTGCGAGGTCTGCCCGAACACGCTCCCTACGGACAGGTCAGGCAGGTGATGCTTGAAAAACTTGAAGCGCTGCGTGAAGCGGCATCATCCTGAAACTGTGCCCGCGACAACCCCCGGCCAGAATCCGGACTTTACGCCCACGCATGCATAAGGCCGACCAAGAAATGAGCGTATTGCACAGTGACCAGCCAGCATGGAGGGGCTTGACGGATCTTCCCGAACCCCCACGTTTTTTTCCGTCAGCCGCGCTTGCGGCCAGAATTCCCTGGCCTGTTGAAGCCCTGGCCACGCCGCTCAATCCTGCTCCCGAATCCCTGTACAGCATGCTTGGCGCACCTCGGCCGCTTTTGTGCATGGCGTACAGGCTTTTTTATCTTTCACTACCACAAGGCGAGGCTTTTCTGAGTCTTGCCCTGGCCGCCGCAAGCGAGGTGCTGGTGGCGGATTTCAAATGCGCCGAACGTAACCTGGAGTTGCCTTGCGCCGCCGCTGCGGCATGTCTGCGGGGACTGTGCGGGGTCCGGGGCACGTCATTTATGCGCGCTGGCGGACTTGAGGGCATGGTTCACCGTCTGGAGTTGACGGTTTCAGAGCGTCGTACCCTTCTTGGCGGAGCGGCGGTTTTGCTGCGGTTGCACGCTGCACGCTGATCAGACTGCAACCGCATGCGGAGCAGAGCGTGCGGAATAACTGCACACGGGAACTCCTGCATCTGGAAAACCTAAACGCGGCACAGAGCGCCCGAAGCGCTCTGTTGGAAAAATTTGCGGGCTGGCGGCTAGCGCGTGAGCGCGCCGTCCCTGGCTCACTGACCCGCAGGCGTCGTGGAGATGGGCGAAGCCGCAGGAGCAGGCGCGGTACGGCCGTCACTACCGGGTGCATCGGGCGAAAGCAGGTTTTCGGGCACAACGCCGGGCCCCGGCACGGTAAGCGTTTCGGGGTTGATGCTGTACCATGCAAACCACATGGAATAGCCACCGAAGTATTCCGGCATTGACGCACCCTTCATGTTGCCCTCAACGGCCGCGCCTGTTGAGGGATCCCATATGCTGCGGGTCTTCAGATCCATAAGTTTGCCGTAACGGCTGATGAACAGGAAGGGTTCGGCCCATATCTGGCGGTTGAACACGCGCACCACGTTGAGCTTGGCATCGTGCGTGGCCAGTAGAGCGTGCGGCCCTGCAAAAAAATTCACCGCGCCCTTTTTCTTCACATAGGCCACATCAATGGCCAGCAAATAGCCTTCATATTCCAGGCAAAGCATATGGGCCTTGCGTGGAAAGCGCTTGTCCATCCGCTGAACAGGGTAGATGAGCCTGTCGTTGTCGTAATAGTTCCCCTTGCGCAGATAATTGCCGTAAGGATCACGGCCGTAAGGGCGGGTTCCGGCAGGCTTGCCCATAACCGGCGCATTGGGATACACGCTGCGGGCCGCACCCCAGTTGGTCCAGAATACGGGAACGGTAGGCAGACCTCTGCCCATAAGGGGGCCGTCAAAGGCCATGCCTGTTTCCTGCAGCCACAGGCTGCCCGAATTTCGGTCAATGAGAACGCTGTTGCCGTCGTAAAGGCGGCCTTCAACGTCAAAAATAAGATTAAGACCGCCCATGGAGGCGTTGTAGGCCATCAGCGTGCCTGTGGTGGGACAGTAGGTAATGGCGTAGGCCACATCATCAACCACCTCGTTGACCACCTGATGCCAGACCATGAATCGTTGCGGGTAGATGTGCGGCCCATTGGGCAGCATGACCACAAAAACGACTTCTTCGGCGCTGGTGTTGAGGTCGGCATCGATAACGCGGTCATAGCGGGGTCTGTACAGCGAGGGAATGGCCCCGTATGAGACGCCGGTTTCCACCAGCTTGCCCATAATGGCCGCCAGTTCCTCCATACTTTTTGGGCGGGCCTGGGCTTCGGGCAGGCAGACGAGCAGCATCAGCAGCGGCAGAAAGAGCCCGAGAAAAATGCGGGAAAGCGCGGGACGCTTCAAGCGGACAGGGGATTTTTTTGCCATAAGCATACGTTTTCCTGACGCAGCGTGCATTGCCGCCCTGGCCTGTTCGGCGAAGGATGCGAGGGCTTGCGCAAGGCCAGGGGGCGTATGCTCCGGCCTGCTGTCAACGCAGATCCTTTTCCTTGCGGTGCGTGGGCAGGTAATCGCTGTAGATATAGTCGCGCAATGCCTGAGGCCAGGGGCGGGGTTTTTTGCCAAGAAATGCGCTCAGTTTGCTGTTATTCAGTACGGAAAATGCCGGGCGTCGCGCTTTTTGCGGCCACTGGCTCGAATCAATGGGCACAACCCGGCAGGATGCCGCAGCCAGCGCAATGGATTCACACGCCAGCTCACACCAACTGGCTTGGCCGCTGTTGACGGCGTGCCAAAGGCCCGTGGCCTGCTTTTCGGCCAGCGCGGCGCTCCATTGGGCCAGATCCATGCTGTAGGTTGGTGAGCCTACCTGATCGTACACAACATTGATGGCGTCACGTTTCACACAAGCTGCCACAATGGTGTCCACAAAATTTTTTCGCCCCGGGCCGAAAAGCCAGGCCGTGCGCAGTACGCAGGAGCGTTCAGGCAGGCTGCGCAGCACGGCCTGTTCGCCTTCCAGCTTGGTGCGGCCATATACGGACTGCGGGTGCACTTCATCACTTTCGGTCAGGGGCGTTTCGCCATGACCGGAAAAGACAAAGTCTGTGCTGTAATGGATCAGATGCCCGTGCCCGAGCGAGCGTAGAATGTGGGCCAGCGCGTCCGGCAAGGCCCGGTTAAGCTCACCGGCAGCTTCAGCGTCATCTTCGGCGGCGTCCACAGCGGTATAGCCCACGGCATTAAAAACCACATCGGCGTGAACCGCATTCAGGCGGGATTGCAGAAAATCAAAATTCAGCATGTCGCCGTCTTGCCGCCCCAATGTCTCAACCTGCCAGCCCCGTGCCGTAAGTACATGCACAAGAGCCTGCCCCAGCAGACCGGTTGCGCCTCCCAAAATCAGCGCCTTTGCCATTCTGACCCCCCCATGCGGCATGCCCCGCTATGTGCGTGGATATGCGATCTCATGTGCGGCCACTGTATCTATGAGAACCGTATGGGTCAATATGGGACGCGCATAAGATGATTCGGCGTCACGCCTTCTTGCCACCATGCTGCAAGTAACGTACAAATGTGACCCATGAGACGTGCGATTTTATTGGTAGCTTTTGGCGCAAGCAGCGCTCAGGGACAAAATGCCCTCAAGGGATTTGACGCTCTGGTGCGCCAGCATTACCCTGGAATTCCCGTGCGTTGGGCCTACACTTCTCTTTTGTTGCGCGAACGCCTGGCCCAGGCCAGGCAGAAGAGCGATTCCGTCCGTAAAGCTTTGCAGCGTCTTTCTTTCGAGCGTTTTACGCACGTGGCGGTGCAGCCCCTGCAGACCATTCCGGGGCGCGAGCATGGCGAAGTGTGCGCGGCGGTGGATGAGGCCATGTCCAATGACAACCTCTGCTGCCGCGTAGGGGTGCCCCTGCTGTCCACGGAAGAAGACCTGCATGCGACGACACAGGCCATTTTGCGCCATTTGCCCCCTGAGCGGATAGCGGGAGAAGACGTGGTCTTTATGGGCCACGGAGCAGAACATCAGGCTGTGGCCCGGTATGCCGATTTGGCGCAGGCCGTGTATGCGCTTGACCCGCACGTGCATGTGGGGGCCATGAACGGCGCTGTGCTGCTTGAAGATATTTTACCCCGTCTGACGTCTGAGCGCGTGTGGCTCATGCCTTTGCTCTCCGTTGTGGGCAATCATGCCCTCAAGGATATGGCAGGCCAGGGCGGTACGTCCTGGCGCGGCAGGGTTGAGGCATTGGGGCACCAGTGTGTTCCCGTGTTGAAAGGTACGGCGGAATACGCCGGTTTTGCTGAAATATGGTTGCGGCATCTGGATTATGCCGCCCAAACCTGTTTCGAATTTGCATGAGGTGATGTATGCGTGGAATTTTGATGACTGTGTTGCTTTTGGGCCTGATGCTTTCCGGTTGCGGGACCGCCAGCAGCAACGGCGGCTCCAAAGCCGCCGTGAACCTGTCGTCCTCGGTGCAGAACGGCAATGCCAACCAGTATAATCCCTATATGCACCAGAGTACGCCCAATCTTCGCGCGGCCTCGTCCGACAGTGCGGACATGCTCAAAAAACTGGGTGGCGGTGTGCCGACCATTGAGGGCGAGGCGGGCCATCGTCCCCAATGGAAATGCGAAATATATCCTGTGGTTTTTGGCACGGCCACTGCGCCGCATGAAATTCTCGTGCTGCTCGATTTTGCCGCGCCCCAGAGCGAAAAGGTCTGGCAGGCCGTGGTGGAGGCCAGCCGCTCGCTTTCACCCCAGCAGTGCAAGATTGTCGTTTTCGCCAACAGTAAGGAATACTATGGCACTGACCTTATGGGGCTTGGCATCTGGATCAGCCATTCCCGCCCAGGTCAGGCAATGCCGTATCTGTCGTACGCCCTCGGTCAGTGGAACAAGGTCAAGGCCGAGCAGAAAAGTACCCGTGGCAAGGCTGTGCCTTTCCAGAACGAATATGACGCCACAGTCAAAAACACGGACTACCCCATCCATTATTCCTATTTTTCACATTTGCGCCCGCCTGTGCCTGCCAGTCAGGAGCTGAGCGTGGCCAAGTACTGCTATGACGCCGGCAACGTAAATTTGTATCAGGCCGAGCAGATCAGCAAATACTACGGAATCAAGAGCCTGCCTGCCGTTGTTGTGGACGGGCAGCACCTTTCTTCCGTCTCTGCGGGTAGCATTCTTAAAGCTTTGCAGTAAGAACGTAAAAGGAACACCGCCGCGCCTTCACCGGTTTTGCGGCAGGTCGTCAGGCAAGACCTCATGTATAAAAAGCCCGCTCTTACGAGCGGGCTTTTTGTGATGCTGGGGGGCAGTTCACAGCCTGAAAAATTCCAATGGCGGTGCCGCGGGAATCATACGGGCAGCCGCAAGCTTGTCGTAAAAAAGTTTCAGGCCGCGCTGCTCTTCTTCACCGAGGCTGTAGACAAGCCCGTTGCTGTAGTAGAAGGCCAGTTCGTCCCTGCTCAGCGGGCAGCCGTGTCCTGTAAGATCAAGTATCACGTCCATATGGGTCAGGCCCCAATCCCGTCCCTGGCGCAGGAGTTCTCCCGGATCAGTGGCGAAAAGGCCTGCGTCGGCGGCAGCCCTGCTTACCACCCAGAGGCCGAAAATAAAGGGCAGTCCTGTCCAGTCACGCCACGCTTCAGCCATATCAAGGCGGTAGGGGTAGTCGGCATGGTTGCGCAGGCGCAGGGCTTCGTCGCCTATGGCCAAAAAGGCTGTTGGCGGATTGTCGCCACGCAGGGCGGGCGTGACCTGCCCGGTACTGTAGGTGACGTTGAGTTTGTAGCGGTCTTGCATGAGCAGGCGCAGCAAGGCCACAGAGGTATGCGTTTCGCCGCTGATCAGAATTTCCTGCCCGTCCAGTTGGTCCAGGGGGACGCGCGAAAGCAGAAGAACGCTCATGACCGGGCCGCGTGAACCTATGGAAAGGTCCTCCACAAGGTAATAGCGTTCCGGTCGGCAGGCATATTCAAAGCAGGATGTGGACGACACGTGCAGCTCGCCACGGGCCATCATGTTGTTGAGCAGGGCGGGCGGGCCGGATACCAGCTCAAAGTCGTGGGGCAGGATGCCCGCTTCAAGCGGATGATAGACTGGAAGAACGTTCAGATAGCCGATACGGCCCATGCGCAGCGGAGGCCGCTGTTGGGGACTGTTCATGACGACAACCTTGTTGCAGGGTGGGCATTGCTTGCCAGAGCAAAAAAAGGAAGCCTGTTTGATAAAATGCGCTGCTAAGGAAGCATTGATTAAAGAACCTCCTGGAAACGCGCAGTTGTAAAGAACGCGCCCGGATGAAAGGCCTGTCTGGCACTTCGTCCGGGCGCGCCTTTATGAACTCTTATACCGAAGGCTGGGGCTCTACGGGCCTGTAGTCCATGGTGCGTTGTACCGGCGTAAACCCGGCGGCGCGGATGACCTTGTGGATGTCGGCCCGGCTCATCTGAAAAGACACTCCGGCCGCAGCCACGACGTTTTCTTCGATCATCAGCGAGCCGAAATCGTTGGCGCCATAAAAAAGGGCCAGTTGGGCAACGTGCGGCCCCATGGTCACCCACGATGCCTGGATGTTGACGATGTTGTCGAGCACCAGGCGCGAGACGGCCAGCAGACGCAAATAGGCGGGCGCGGGCAGGGGATCAACCTGAATGCGCGTATGCGCAGGCTGGAAAGTCCAGGGGATGAAGGCCGTGAACCCCTGTGTCCTGTCCTGTACTTCACGCACGGCAAAAAGGTGGTCAAGCCGGTGGGCCGGGGATTCTTCGTGTCCGAACATCATGGTGGCCGTGGTGCGCAAGCCCAGCTTGTGGGCTTGTTCCATAACGTCGAGCCACTGTTCGGCCGTGCATTTATTGGGCGAAACCTGGGCCCTGACGCCGGTATGCAGGATTTCCGCCCCGCCGCCGGGCAGGGAGTGCAGTCCGGCGTCTTTCAGGCGGCGCAGCACTTCCGTCACGGAAAGATTGAATTTTTCTGCCCAAAAGAAGATTTCCGGCGGTGAAAAGGCGTGAATGTGCAGTTGCGGCCATGTTTGCCGCAACCAGCGCAAAAGGTCTTCATACCACTCAAGGGGAAGGTCCGGATGGTGTCCGCCCTGAAGGAGAATCTGTGTTCCGCCAAGGGCCAGGGTTTCTTCCACCTTTTGGGCCATTTCTTCCCGGCTGATGACGTAGCCGTCTTCATGATCCGGCGCGCGAAAAAAGGCGCAGAACCGGCAGGCGCAGACGCACACGTTGGAATAGTTGATATTGCGGTCGCCCACGTAGGTGACAACGGGTTCGGGATGCATGCGCATGCGCATGCCATGCGCCAGTTGCGCCAGCGTATGGAGGCTGGCCTTGTAGTACAGGGCTTCAGCGGCGGAGCGATCAAGCCTCTGGCCGCTGGCCGCCAGTGCCGCCGCCTCGCGAACATCGGCAAAGGCCGGGCTTTCTTCCTCAAAGGGGCTGTGTGCGGGGGTAAAGATGCTCACTGGCGCGCCTCCGGGCTGTCTGTGTCATTCATGATGTTGAACGTGGCGTTACGGCGCACGGGGGTAAAGCCGGAAGAGCGTATGAGATGCTCCAGTTCGTCAATGGTCATGCCCTGGGCGGACTGGGCCCCGGCCATATGGCCTATGCGTTCCTCAATGATTGTGCCGTCCAGATCGTCCGCGCCGTACCAAAGGGCCACAGGGGCCAGCTTGGGACCCATCATTATCCAATAGGCCTTGAGGTGGGGGATATTGTCCAGCATAAGGCGCGAAACAGCCACGGTGCGCAGTTGATCAAGGCCGCGCTGCGGCCCGACCTTGTCTTCAGGCAGCTTGAGAAGGCTGTTGTCCGTCAGGAAGGGCAGGGGAATAAAGCAGGTGAATCCGCCGCTTTTGTCCTGCTGCTCACGCAGACGGCAAAGATGGTCGACGCGGTGCTCATAGGTCTCAAGGTGTCCAAAAAGCATGGTGCAGTTGGTCTTGATGCCCAGACTGTGCGCTTCACCAGATATGCGCAACCACGCGGCGGCGTCCGCCTTGTGCGGGCAGATTTTGGGGCGCAGTTCTTCATCAAAAATTTCAGCGCCGCCGCCGGGCATCATGACGAGCCCAGCGGCTTGCAGCCTGTGCAGCACTTCAAGGGAGCTGATGCCCTCAAGGCGCGAGAAATGTTCGATTTCCACGGCGGTAAAAGCTTTTACCGGCAGATCAGGATTAAAGGCCCGCACAGCGCGCAGCATGTCCTCAAACCAGGACAAGGGGCGCGTGGGATGGCAACCGCCCACAATATGGAGCTCATCCAGTTGCAGGGGGGTGGCGTCGGCAGCACGCAGGCGGGCCATTACATCGTCAAGGCTCATGGCGAACGCGCCGGGGTCGCTTTCGGCATCACGGCGGAAGGCGCAGAAGGTACAGCCATTGACGCAAACATTGGTGTAGTTGATCTGCCTGTTTACCACATAAAAAGCCTTGTGCCCGTGCAGCCGGCAGCGCACGTGCAGGGCAAGGGCTCCCACGGCGGTAATGTCGGGGCAGCGGAACAGGGCAAGGCCGTCGTCAAAGCTCAGCCGTTGCCCGGCAAGCACTTTTTCATGGATGGACGAAAGGCCCAGTGCGGCGTAGTATGCAGCGTCTAACATGATGAAATCCTGTAGGTGGAGTGGGCCGAAATGGCCGCAAGCAGAGTAGGCCGCCCGCAGCACGCTGTCAATCCGAGGAAACAATGTCTTCAGTTTTTCCGCAAAACACGTTCCAGAGCCTGAGGTTCGGACTTTCACCCTGCCCCAACGACACATATATTTTTCACGCCCTGCTGCACGGTATCGTGCCCGCGCCAGCGGCTCTACGTCCACACATGGCGGACGTTGAAGAACTGAACACGCTGGCCCAGAAAGGCCAGCTTGAGGTTACCAAGCTTTCACTTGGCGTTGTGGCGGAGGTTATGGACAGGTACGCGCTTTTGTCATCAGGGGCGGCCCTGGGCTGGGGGTGCGGCCCTCTTGTAGTTGCCCGCAAAGGTCTGACGCCAGACGACTGGAAAAACGCCACTGTGGCCGTGCCCGGATTGCTGACCACCGCCAATCTTTTGCTTACCCTGCACGGCGGTTTTCAGGGGCCCAGACAGGAAATGCTGTTCAGCGACGTCATGCCCGCCGTGGCCAGAGGCGAGGCCGATCTGGGGCTTGTCATCCACGAGGGCCGATTCACGTATGAAAAACTTGGCCTGACCAAGGTGCTTGATCTTGGCCAGTGGTGGGAAGGCGAGTTTCATCTCCCCCTGCCCTTGGGAGCCATTGCCGTGCGGCGTGATATGCCTTTGCCCCTGGCCCGCCGCGTGCAGAGCGCCATTACGGGCAGCCTGGCCTATGCCAACGCGCATCCCGACACGTCGCGCGACTACATCAGATCCCACGCCCAGGAAATGGACGAAAACGTCACACGCGCGCACATCAAGACATTTGTGACGGATTTCAGCCTTGACCTTGGCGCTTCAGGCCGGACAGCCATTGAGCATCTTGTGGGTCGCGCTGCGGACATGGCGGGCAAAAAACTGCCTGCAGAGGGATTGTTTTTGCGATAAACTGCGCCAAAGCGCAACGCTGCCGCAACATGTTTCCCATATTCTGGCGGTCGCAGCAGACACCGGATGGCCGATCTTTTGGGCCACTGGTTTGAACAGCGCTGATGCTGCTTGCACTTCTGCTGTGCGCCGCCATGGATGACCTTCAACCCCCCCCCAAGACTTATGCTTCATAAATATTTTTCCTTGTCCGAAGCCCGGCGTTTTTACTCCATCGGCCTGCCTATTTTTATCGCCCAGCTTTCACAGACGGGCATGACCTTTGCCGATACCGCCATTGCGGGCCAGTACAGCGCGGAGCACATGGCGGCGGTGGCCGTTGGCAGCAGCGTATGGGTGCCCATCATGCTGCTCGGCATTGGCTGCCTGCTGGCTCTTCCCCCTTTGAGCGCCCAGATGGTGGGCTCTGGCAGGCCGGAAAAAGCGGTGCACCTACTGCGTCAGGGCTTGTGGCTGACCTTGGGCCTGAGCGTTGTGCTCATGAGCTTTTTTTATGTGGCTTCGTGGAGGATGGAATCTTTCGGGCTGACCCCGGAAATGGCGCGGATTTCAGGCGGTTTTTTGCGCGCCATCATGTGGGGACTGCCCGGTTTCATGCTTTTTGTAAATCTGCGCAGCTTTCTTGAAGGATTTGCGCGTACACGGCCTGCCATGATCATTGGGCTCGTGGGGCTGGCCATCAACGTGCCCTGCAACGTCATGTTTGTGTACGGCAAATTCGGCATGCCGGAACTGGGGGGCGTTGGCTGCGGCGTTGCCACGGCCATCAGTTTCTGGGTCATGGCCTTGTGCATGCTATTTTATGTCTGGCGGGATTCGTGCAATACCCATTTGCGGCCGCTTTTTTCTCCTCTCTGGCGCAAGAGCGCTCCGGCTGGGGACGAGAGCGATGGGGTGGGCAACATGCCGCGCTTTGACGGCCCGCTGGTCTGGAGGATTCTGCGCATCGGCACGCCCGGCGCGTTGGCCCTGTTTTTTGAGGTATCGCTTTTCGCGCTCAGCGCCATACTGCTGGCCCCGCTGGGCACGGTAATGGTGGCCGGGCATCAGATTGCGCTCAATTTTGGTTCTCTGGCCTTTATGGTGCCCCTGTCGCTTTGCATGACCGTCACCATTCGCGTGGGGCGCTGCCTTGGAGCGCAGCAGATCGAGCGGGCCAAACTGGTGGCGCGGACCGGCCTTATTCTCAGTGTGGTTTTTGCCCTTGCGATCGCTATCTTCACCGTGCTGTTCCGCCATGGCATCGTGCGTATCTATACAGATAACCCGGAAGTTACGGCGCTTGCCGTACATCTGCTGCTTTTTCAGGCGGCTTATCAGGTGGTGGACGGGCTTCAGGTCACGGGCATAGGCGTTTTGCGCGGCTATAACGACACGCGGATCATTTCCGCCATCTGCTTTATCGCATACTGGGTCATTGGGCTGCCATTGGGCTTTGTGCTGGCCCGCACCAACGTGCTGGCGCCGCTTATGGGGGCCCAGGGCTTCTGGATAGCCTACATTGTGGCCCTTGGTTTTGGCGCCCTGTGTTATCTTTTGCGGGTACGGTTTCTGCACGGCCTTGCGCCCGAAGCCATACTCCTGCGGGTGCGCAGGTAGCGCTGACGGTTATTCCTTGCGGCGTCGGGCCATTTTCCAGGTATACTTCATCACGGACAGCAGATCGGTAAGCCTGTGTGCGTTGTCAGCTGCGACCAGAGGTTCAAGGAGCGGCGTATCGCCATCCGCGCGTGAAACGCCGGAGGCAGATTCCGGGGCGGCATGCTCTTGGCCAAACGCCGTTTGCGGAAAGTCTGTCGTGTCCTGTCCCCATAAAAGGACAGGCAGGATTTCTGCATCGTTATCGCCGGGTTGCCTTTTGAACGCGGCGGTGCTGTCTGCGCTCCGGGGCGGCTTGCCGTCTGCCTGGCTGGCGCTGTGGCCCGTTGCGGCTGGTTGACGTGAAACGGCGGCATTGGGCGACTCTTCTGCCTGTTCAGCATTTTCACGTTGGCGGGCTGCCTGACGGGCTGCCAGCCATTGATTTTCAACCGCTTCCTGACGTTTTCTTTCTTCCTGCTGCCGCGTGAGATTGGCCAGCGTCGAACGGATGGCCTCGGTCAACGGCCCGGCCGCCATGCCCAGGGTACGGCCAAGACTGGTTTCGAGCTCGGCCAGCATATGCTGCGGCTCATCGGTGCCAAGGCAGGTCTGGGCTATGCGCTCGGTCAATTGACGCCGTGGGGTCACATCATGTCCTTGCGAGAGCACCTCGGCGGCCTCGTCGTACTGTCCCTGGCGCATCATCTGAAACGCTTCGGACAGAAAAGGACTTTTGGCGTCCGGGTCTTCCCGGAGCAGCCCGACGTATACGGTGCGCGCCTGGTGCCAGTGACGGGCACGCACAAAGGTTGTGGCTGCCAGCCCGAGATAATGGCGATACTGCGCCATGTCGCCCTTGCCTTTCCAGGCGACGGCCATACCAAGTTCCGCATGCCCCTGAATGACCGCCCCCCTCAGGGCGCGCTGAAAGGCATTTATGGCGTTATTCCATTGGCGCTGCTGCAAGCATTGCATACCCACACGAAAATAGTCCTCGGGCTGACGCACGGGCTTGAGCAGGATGCCGTAGGTGGCAAGCGCCTGGTCAAAAGATTTGGTGTCGGTATAGCGCTGGGCGTCCTGAAGCTGCTGCAAGCTTGGGCGCGAGGCCGTCAGGGAATCCAGATGGGCTTTGAGAACGTTGATGGAGTATGGGCGCGCCAGCAAGGCGCTGGCGCCGCAGCCCAGAGTTTTGAGTTGCTCGACCTCGCTGTCGTTGGGCAGGATGAGCAGAACCGGCAAATCGAGAAGCAGAGGGTGCAGGCGCAGTATGGCGCAGAACTG
Source organism: Desulfovibrio sp. 86 (assembly GCF_902702915.1). NCBI lineage: Bacteria > Pseudomonadati > Thermodesulfobacteriota > Desulfovibrionia > Desulfovibrionales > Desulfovibrionaceae > Desulfovibrio > Desulfovibrio sp. 86. The sequence goes on from NZ_LR738849.1 coordinate 3,369,198, forward strand.
CTCGCCGTCCATATCAGCCAGTTTTTGCGAGCAGACGACGACGTCGGGCATAAAGGTTGCCTGAACAGGATCAAGAGCTGCCAGCATGCGGGCCGCGTCTATACCGGACGTCATGCTTTCCACACGGTTGGCCCCGGCGTCACGCAGAGCGCGCCGGTCAAGACTGGCCAGCGAATCACTTTCGCTAAGAAGAAGAATGTTCAGAGCGGCTGGCCAGGTCATGTACATCCTCAAGGGGCAAGGGGGCGGGAACTGTCCCCGGGCGGGGAAATTTGCGAGGGGCATTGCTGCCGTTGGCTATGATTCTATAGTGGCGCGGGCATGTAGGCAAGCGAATCAGCGGGCAAAGGGAATGATCCTGGCGTGGCGTAAGGCGGCGCCGTCCTGGTATTCAGCCTCTTGTCTGCCGCCGGGGTAGACGGCATGGCAGTAAGGGCAGTGCAGGGCCTTTTGCCAGCGCTCAAGCCGGATGAGCCCCCCCTCGCTTTCATAGCAGCGCGGGCAGAAGGGGCCTTGCCGCACATCATTGGCAGTCAGCCAGTAGAATCCGTCTTGGACATGCAGGTTTTCAGCAAAAAAAGCTATATCTTCCAGCGTCTTCAGACGAACTTTAAGCATGCTTAACTCATCACGAAGGGCTATGCAGCGGGATTGCACCTCCATGAGCAGGTGGCGGGCCTTGTCGTGCTGACCTGAAGCAAAAAGGTCATTGATTTTTTTGAAAAGGCTATAGTCCAGCATGGTTTTTCCCTGTTATGCGAGTCTATTCGGAACAGGAGAAAAAAGCTTTAGGTCGGGCTTGGGAGGGGTTTTCCCAGATTATGTGTGGATTGGCAGCTGGTTAACACACTTTCAAGGTGTCTGGAAAATTTTTGGAGTTTACGGGCGTGCCCGTCACATTTTACGCCGCGATACAGGCTCAAGCGAGCGCAGCATTTCGCGAAACCTGCGGTCTTCTTCCGGATCGATGCCATCCGGCAGGGCCGTGCCACGCAGCAACTGGCTGTGCAGCATGTCGGCCTCCTTGCGGGCGCCAGCTTTGCGCACCATGTCGGTAGCCGCGTCCGGCACAGGAGACAACACTTCTTCGTTGAGGCGCTGTTCCGCTTTTTCCTGAGCTTCGGCAGCCCGGCGCAAAACATCCTCATTCACCATGATGGGGGCTTCGGCCCGCATGGCCAGGGCAATGGCGTCAGATGGGCGACAGTCCACACGCACGCGCCCGTCCGGCCCTTGCAGCACAAGCAGGGCAAAAAAGACGCCGTCTTTAAGGTCGGTGATTTCCACACGCGTCAGAGAAGCCTTGAGCGCCCTGAGCGTCATAAGCAAAAGGTCATGGGTCAGCGGCCGGGGCAGATTTTCCTTGTTGAGCACAAGAGAAACGGCCATGGCCTCCATGGCGCCGACCCAGACGGGCAGGATGGTTTCTCCGTCCACTTCCCGCAACATTACTATGGGGGTCTTGGTCTGCGGATCAATGGTCAGGCCGAAGACGTTCATCTCTACCATGGCTCCCCCGCGCGCACGGCCATCAGGCTGTGCTTTTTCGCTTCGGTAACGGTTACCTGCACAAGGCGGCCAGTGTGGTCGATTCCGGCGGGCAGCGGCACATGAACAGGCACGCCGTAGGGGTCCCGCCCCTGCCAGCTGGGCTCTTGTCCTTCACTGGTCTTGGGGCTTGGCCCTTCGAGCAGCAGTGTGCTTTGCGCCTGCCCGTCCAGACGGCCGGCGAGCCAGCGGGCCCCCAGTTCGTCCTGAAGCGCCTGGAGGCGCATCAAACGGTCCTGAGCCACTTCTGCAGGTATTTTGTCAGGAAAAAGCGCGGCTCTTGCGCCGGGCCTGTCCGAATAAATGAACGAGAAGCTGGACATGAAGGCACAGGCGCGCATCATGTCGAGCGTTGCCTGAAAATCATCCTCAGTTTCACCCGGAAAGCCCACAATAAGGTCTGTGGACAGCGCGATATCCGGCCGTGCGGCGCGCAGGGCCTCCACCAACTGCAAAAAGGTTGTGCTGTCATAGCGGCGGCGCATGCTCTTGAGTACCGCGTCGGAGCCAGCCTGAAGCGGCAGGTGCAGGCGTGGGCACAGTTGCGGCAGTTCGGCAAAGGCCGCGATGTCCTCAGGACCCATGTCTTTGGGATGCGGGGTCACATAGCGCAGGCGCTCAAGCCCAGGAAGGGCGGCAATCTGCCGCAGCAGTTGCGCAAAGCTTGTGCCGTCGCCGCTTTTGTCCTGGCCGAAGGCGTTGACGTTTTGCCCAAGCAGACTGATCTCTCGTGCTCCCTTGTCAAGAACGGCCCGGCATTCTTCGAGAATGGCCGTTGAGGAGCGCGATTTTTGACGCCCCCGCGTAAAGGGCACGATGCAGTAGGCGCAGAAGTTGTCGCAGCCCTGCATGATATTTATATAGGCCACAGGGTCGGACGGGCCTTCGGCTGTTTCCGGCCCGGCTTCGCGTTCCGCGTAGTGGCTTGTGAAGTCCAGCAGTGAAAGCTTCAGCCCGGGCTCTTCAAGCAGGCGTTCGATGGCCGCAGGAGCGCCGCTGATGCCATCGCTGCCAGCCACGAGGCGCACCTGGCTTTCTTTTGTGAAAAAGGCTTCACCCAGTTGCTGCGCCACACAGCCTGCAACGCCAACCAGAACATCCGGGTTTCCAGCCGTGACCTGACGGATGCGCCCAAGAGCGCTCATGACCTTTTGTTCCGGCTTTTCCCGCACGGAACACGTGTTGACCACGACCACCTGGGCTTCTTCCAGCGGGGCTTCCATAAAGCCCCGAGCGGTAAGGGCACGGCCCAGCCATTGGGAGTCGTGCACGTTCATCTGACAACCGAACGTCATGATATGATAGGTTTTTTCAGTCATAGCGGCTATTGTTCGATGTCCAGATCAGCCTCGTACATGCCGGTAGTGCCTTCTTCTTCCAGGGCGGCCACGCGGTCTTCAAGCCAGTCAAGCACGGCGCGTGCGGTATGGTAGTTGAGCAGCACGCGGCTGTGTATGCAGCGGGTGACTTCGCGCAGGTCGTCTTCACCAGGAATCATTTCATGCCCGATGGAACCGTCAGGGGCCACAAGCTGCTCGGAAAACGCGGGCAGTGAATCACTCTCATGGTAGAAATTCATTTCTATCTCACCCTGGGGGTTGATTCCTCCCCATACGCCATGGCCCGTCTGCAGACGAGCCTCTTTGTCCATAGTATATTTATAGCGGATTTTAGCCGGATGTGCGTTGGGTTTGTTCATGCGCCTTCCTTTCATTTCGTGTACGTATGGTGCAATGGCATATGATAAAAAAGCGGCTCTGCCAAGTAAAGCCGCTTCACGGCCAACGGGGGGTAGCCTTCGGTGCGCCTTAGATGCGAAGACAGCGGTCAGGCTGGCCGCCGTGAAAATTTGATCAAAAAATATTGTCGGCGGGCGTGGCGCTGATCGGATGCAAGGCGATTTGTAGGCTAAAATGCTCTGCTGACAGTGCGGGCAGGCGCTCGACGTGGCGGCGCAAGAGCGGTTTGTCTACGCGATGTGTCTACGCGATGTGTCTGCGCGATGTGTCTGCGCGATTTGTTGTGCAATTACGCTACCTTGTGGACGAGTTGTGCCTTTTGCGATGCATATTTTCAAAGGTAATCTGCTCGATTTGTGCGACTGGCCCTTGACGATGCCCGCCCCTTGGTTAAACTATCCTCTCAAGAACAAGCGTCCGGCCGCAGGGCTGAAACCCGTTTAAGCGACGGCACGTGGTCGTGTTTTTATTCATTGAAGGAGCGTATGTGAGCGAGGCAAGCAGTGCTGGCGTAAAGGAACATGCCATCCAGCCCTATTTTGACATGGAAGGTTTTTTGGTCATGAGCCAGGAAACCCGTCTTGGGGGAGCAGTTTTTGAGCGTCTGGTTGAATTGTGGGGAAAGTGGCTGTCGCAACTCAAAGTGCGCGAAATAACCACGGGCAAAATTTCCTATCTGGCGGTATGGCTGCCGGAAGAAGTGGAGCTTGAAGTGGATGAGGCATGGGGAAAGTCTGCCTCTGACGGCTTTATGATCAATAATCTTGCTCAGTTCATGTGCATGAGCGCAGTGCAGATGATGCTTCCGCAAGTGGAGGACGCAGGCTGTGCGCCCTCACCCAGGCCGACTGAGGCCTTGCGTGCCGTGTTAAGCGAGTTGGGGCTTGAATACAGGCCCGGCGCGTCTGTCCTGTCCCGCCGCTATGCGGTTGTGACGCACTTTCCATTCCGTGGGGGGTGTGAAATCTGTCATCTTCAGGACCAATGCCCCAAAGGGCAGGGTCAGGCTGAAAGTTCCAGCATCCTTTTGCCGGGCCATGAGCGCGGTGCGGATGAAGAAAAGCCCCAGTAGGAGGCTTTCATTGGGCGCTGCCGTGAGAGGTCGCGCCCAATGTTTTTTTCAGCGTCCTTCCATGACGAGAGTGCGCCTGGTGCCGGAAGGTGTGCGCACTACCAGTTCCACAGTACGCGCATTGCGTGTTACGCTTTCAACCAGACACGTTTCAACCGAATCGGAATCGTAGTTGCGAACATCCACCGTGTCGCCCTGAAAAGGCACACGGTCGGGGGTTATTTCCACAAGATCAGCGGAGTCCGCGTCAAATCCATCCCAAGCCCGGGCAACCGGGGGGGCGCACAGGGCTAAACTCAGGATGCCCGCGAGGGCCGCTCCCATAAGCAGGTGTTTCATGCAGGCAGATGTAAATCCATTTTCGCTTCTTGGCAACAGGGATGACGCTACTGTGACAAACGGCGGGCAGAAGGGCGGCCCTCTTTGCCACGACGGGTGCAGTCTTTCGCCGCTTGTGGACAACCACGGACGCACGGTGCGCTATCTGCGGCTTTCCATCACAGACCGGTGCAATCTGCGCTGTATTTACTGCTGCAGCAATGCCCGTCAGACCTATATTCCGCACCCGCAGGTGCTGCGTTATGAAGAAATGGCCCGTATGGTGTCCATCATGGCCGCCATGGGTGTGGTCAAGGTCCGCCTGACAGGAGGCGAGCCTTTTGCACGTAAAGGCAGCGATGAATTTTTGCATATGCTGCACCAGCGTTTTCCGGCCATGGATCTGAGGATTACAACCAACGGAACCTTGCTGGAACCCCATATTCCCCTGTTGCGGCAGATTGGCGTAAAAGCCGTCAACATGTCGCTGGACAGTTTTGACAGGCAGACGTTTGCGCACGTCACCGGGCGCGATATGTTGCCTGCGGTGCTGGCCTCTCTGGATAAATTGCTGGAGGCGGGAATCAAGGTTAAAATCAACGCTGTTGCCATGCGTGGCATTAATGATCGGCAAATGGACGATTTTGTTCATGCCGCCAGAACCATGCCCATTGATCTGCGTTTTATAGAATTCATGCCAATGGGCAGTGGAACCTTGTGGAATGAAGATACCTTCTGGCCTGCCTCACAGATTCGTGCAGAAGCTGAAACCCGCGCCCGGCTCGTGCCCTCGCGTGACGATACGGGCGAGGCCGGGCCAGCTCGCATGTTTGCCATTGAGGGTGGCCTGGGACGACTGGGCTTCATCACTGCGGTGAGTTGTCATTTCTGTGGCTCGTGTAACCGCCTGCGGCTGACCAGCGACGGCAACCTGCGCACATGCCTTTTTGATGACAGGGAATACGGCTTGCGCGATATGTTGCGCGATGCAAGCGTGACCGACGCCCAGATCGGGCAATTTGTGCGCGAGGCATGCGCGGAAAAACCCATTGGCGCGGACTTGCTGGCCAGCAGAACCAAGGGAGCCGTGGCTGACAAGCAGATGGTGGGTATAGGCGGCTAAAAAAAACGATGCCAGCGTATTTGAAAACCCGGGCTGTTCCGTATATACTTAGTCTAGAAAAAATGCCGGACAGTCTTTCTTTGCCAATGCTGATTGTTTTTGTGCGCGATTTGCCGCGTGGCCGCCTTGCGTGAGGTTTTGCGCGGCAAATGCATGAGGCCAAGCCGGACGCGGCAGGCCGCCCGGCTTTCATGACGGATTTTTTGCGGCAGTGCTCCAGAGCTGTCCTTGAAAGTGCTCTGGCAGCAGGGGCGGCAGGTGCTCGCCGTGACTGTACTGTCGCGGCGTGCCCGGCTGTTACGCGCCGGAGCGGGCGTGTCGAAAACGCCGAGAACGGTATTTTCATCGTTGATCTGCTCCAAAGCTGGCGGCAGTACGCACTTCGCGTCGTCAGCAGCACTTTCTGAGATGCAAGGGAATTCATGATCGCCTACCTTGAAGGCCGCCTGGCCGAAATATGGGGCAATGCCTGCCTGCTCGTCACCGAAAGCGGCGTGGGCTATGAAGTGGCCTTGCCCGCCCACACATTGTCGGCCTTGCCGGGCAGGGGCGAGCATCTTGCCTTGTATACGAGCCTTGCCGTGCGTGAAGACGCGCTGGAACTCTTTGGCTTTGCCACCTTTGAAGAACGCCAGACATTTGAAGTGCTGGTTTCCATTTCAAAAGTGGGCGCCCGCACGGCCTTGTCCATCCTTTCCATATACAGGCCCGATGATCTGCGTCGCATAGTGTTTGAAGAAGATGTGATGGCGCTCACCCGCGTGTCGGGAATAGGCAAAAAAACCGCGCAGCATGTCTTTCTGGAGCTCAAGTATAAGCTCAAGGTTGATGATGCGCCGCAGACTGCGGTGCTGGCCGCGACCGGCCAACGGCCCGGGTCGGTGTTCCGGGATGTGCTTGATGGCCTGGCCAACCTGGGCTACGCCGAGGACGAATGCGCCCCCATGGTCAAAAAACTCTTGCTTGAAGAGCCGGATCTGGATGTGACCGGCGCACTCAGAGCCGCGCTGAAGACGCTGGCCAGAGGGAGATCCTGATGGCGGATTTTTGTGAGCCGGAGTGCCCTGTCAATATTGATGAAAGCGTGCGTCCGCACAGTTTGGATGACTTCATCGGCCAGGACGATCTGCGGGCCAATCTACGCGTATTTCTTGATGCCGCCCGCGAACGCGGCAAGGCTCTTGACCATACGCTTTTTTATGGCAACCCTGGCCTCGGCAAGACGACACTGGCCCAGATCATGGCCGCTGAGCTTGGCGTCAATCTTGTCTGCACGTCTGGCCCGGTGCTGGAACGCAGCGGGGATCTTGCCGCCATTCTTACCAATCTGAATCGCCACGACATACTTTTTGTGGACGAAATCCACCGCATGCCCATTGCGGTGGAAGAAGTTCTTTACCCTGCCATGGAAGATTTCAAGCTCGACCTTGTCATTGGGCAGGGCCCGGCAGCCCGAACGGTTAAAATCGATCTTGAGCCATTCACCCTGGCCGGGGCCACCACCCGCATGGGGCTGATCTCTTCTCCACTGCGCGACCGCTTTGGCATTGTGGCCAGGCTTGAATACTACAGCCCCGCTGATCTGGCCCGTGTTGTGCAGCGCACTGCCCGTATTCTGGGCGTGTCCATTACTCCTGAAGGGGCGGAAGAAATTGGCCGCCGCTCGCGCGGCACGCCACGTATTGCCAACCGTCTGTTGCGCCGGGTGCGCGATTTCGCGCTGGTGCATGGCAATGGACAGGTAACGGGGCATGAGGCTTCAGCGGCGCTCAAGCGTATGGATGTGGACGAACATGGCCTGGACCAGATGGATCGCAAGCTTCTTGAAGTGCTTATCAAACACTATGACGGCGGCCCTGTGGGCATAAAAACCCTGGCGGTGGCGTGCTCGGAAGAAGTGCGTACAATTGAAGATATTTACGAGCCATATCTTATCCAATGCGGGTTTCTTAAACGTACTCCGCGCGGCCGTATGGCCACTGCGCGCGCCTACACGCACTTAAAGCTTCTGCTTTCCTGAGGCACTCCTTCGCTGCGGTGTTGGAGTTGCTTCCTGCCACGCGCAGACTTGTCGGCAGGACTTTTTGGGGCAAAAAATCTGCCTGCCAGTCTGCTCCAAGTAAGGTGAAAAAAATCATGCGTCTTGAAGTAGTTGAAGGGGAGTTTTCGGTCAGCAAGGTGTCCGGCATGCATGAGGTAAACCTTGCTGTCCCCTGGCTTTTTATTGGCAGAACCGATGCCGAAACTTCCGTGGTTTGTCTGTCTGCACATGCCCCGGTGCACTGTCTTGCGCGAGAAGACGGCTGGCGCGCTTTTCGGGTGGCGGGACAGATGGACTTCGGCCTGACGGGCGTGCTGGCGGCTTTGGCCACGGTGCTGGCTCAGGCCTCCGTCAGCATCTTCGCGCTTTCCACGTTTGATACAGATTATATCCTGGTCAAAAAGGAAAATCTGTCCAAAGCCCTTGAGGCCCTTGCATTGGCCGGGCACGAGGTGGACTGGTTGGGCTGACTGTGGGGGCTTGGCCGCCCTGTTGATCCGCGCCGCAATGCCCAGTAACAGGGTGTCGTATGTTTTGGGAATGTGTATCCTCGAAGCTGATTTGTAGTAATAAAGAAGGGCACTGCCGCGCAAGCAGTGCCCTTCGTGCGTTTGATATTTTTCGATCTGATTGCCTTTGAAATGTTCCGCATTTTACTTTGTCATTCTGCAGACACTTGCGATGTTCAGCAGATTTCACGCCACGTTGCGGTTCGCCGTACTCTTGCGCAGCGTTATTTGGCGTCGATTTTTCCAGCGCGGGCGGCGTTCAGCACTGCCATGAGCGCCACGCCCACGTCAGCGAATACAGCCTCCCACAGGCCCGAAAGTCCAAGGATGCCAAGCCCCATGAAGACGCTTTTGATGCCAAGAGCCATGGCTATATTTTGCCACACAATGGTTCTGGTGCGGCGGGCAATGCGGAGCAGTTCCGGCAGTCTGGCGGGATTGTCGTCCAAAATGACAACATCGGCGGTTTCTATGGCGGCTTCAGCGCCCAGGCCGCCCATGGCCACGCCTACGCCAGCTGTGGCCAGCACCGGCGCATCGTTGATGCCGTCTCCCACAAAGAGCGTGTTCTTGACGGGCCCAATGGCCTCAAGCGCGCCTGCCTTGTCTTCTGGCAGGAGATCGGCCTTGAGGATGTCCAGCTTCAGGCGTTCAGCCACAGGGAGGGCCTGTTCGGCGCGGTCTCCTGTCAGCATGGCTATGGTGCCCACGCCCATACGGCGGAGTCCTTCAATGGCTTCCGGCGATTGCGGCTTGAGCCGGTCCGCAACCACAAGGGCTCCAAGCAGGCGGCCATTGCTGGCAACCTGAACAACGCTGCCGGGTATGGCTACTGGTTGCGGCACTATGCCATAGGTCTCCATAAGCGCAGCATTGCCCGCGAGCAGGGTGGCATCGGCTGTGTGCACTTCAACGCCTTTGCCAGGAATTTCCTGCATGCCGTTTATGGCCGCGTCGTCAGTGATAATCTTGGCCTCAAGCGCGGCCCGCATCACAGAGCGCGCTATAGGGTGGTTGGAGCGGCTTTCAGCCAAGGCGGCCATTGTGAGCAGTTCATCTGGCTCCACACCCGGAGCGGGCAATACCGCATTGACCTCAAAAACGCCTTCGGTAAGGGTTCCTGTTTTGTCCAGTGCGGCCACGCGAATATCGCGCAGGCTGTCCAGGACTGCCCCGCCCTTGATAAGGATGCCCCTGCGCGAGGCCGCGCCTATGCCCCCAAAGTAGCCGAGGGGGATGGAAATGAGCAGGGCGCATGGGCAGGAAATTACCAGAAGAACCAATGCCCGGTACAACCATTCAGAAAAGGCGCCAAAGCCCAGAATTGGGGGAACTACGGCGACCAGCAGGGCGAGTCCCGTGACGGCAGGAGTGTACCAGCGTGCCACACGGGTGATGAAGCGCTCTGTGGGGGCTTTGCGGGCCACGGCGTTTTCCACCATTTCCAGAATGCGCGCAATGGATGATTCGGCAAAGGCGGCTGTGACCTCTATCCGCAATGAACCGTTCAGATTGATGGTTCCTGCATGCACGCGGCCGCCAGGCAAAAGCCTCAAGGGAACCGACTCGCCCGTGAGAGGGGAGGTGTCAACCTGTGAATCGCCTTCGAGCACTGTACCGTCCAGAGGAATTTTTTCACCGGGCCGCACAAGAATGTGGCTGCCAGGGCCCAGGTCTTCGGGCTTGACGTCACGAGTGCTGCCATCATCAAGAATTTGGTGTGCAATGCTCGGGCGCGCAGCCAGAAGCGCCTTGACGGAGCGGCGGGAATGGCCGGCAGCCCGTTCCTGAACAAATTCTCCGATGCGGTAAAACAGCATGACTCCCACGGCCTCGGGCAACTCGCCCAAAGCAATGGCTGCGATGGTCGCACCTCCCATTAAGGTAAATTCATTAAAGAAGTCCTTATTGAGGATGCTTTTCAAACCCAGGCGGAGAACATCATAGCCACAAAGGATGTAGGGCAGAGCATAAAATATGGCTATGACCAGCCAACTGGGGACATGCTGGGCCATACGGGTATCAGCGAGCATGCCAATGGCGAAAAGCACGGCAGAAACGCCCATGAGCAAAAGTTCGCGTTTGTCGTCGCCCGATCCGTGATCTGGGGCATGGCTGTGGCAACCGCAAGAGCTGCATCCGCAGCCAGATTCGTCTCCGTCAGCAGGGGCTTCAGTAGCGGGAGTGCTTTCGGAGCAGGCGCACGTCTGGTTATGTGCGTGCAGCGGGGTGAGGCCTCCGGCCGGGGCGCAACCGCAACCCTGGGCGCAGCGTTCATGTTTATTGTTATCGGTAGAGCAGTTGCTCATGGTCAGGTCTCCTGGCGGATGTCAGTATGGATCAGTTGGATGTATTGTCTGCGGCGGCGGTTTCAGTGCTGGTACCGGCTTCATCGCTGTCGTCAGCCTCGTCATCGGGAATTCGGATGTGCTTGCGCTTGAGAAAATCGTGGA
>NZ_LR738849.1:3385000-3464070 GCF_902702915.1 Desulfovibrio sp. 86
TAGAAAAGCTTCTAAGTATAGAACATGCAAACCGTACCGAAAACCAACTCAGGTGGGTGGGATGAATAATCCAAGGCGCTCGAGAGAACTCTGGCCAAGGAACTCGGCAAAATAACCCCGTACCTTCGGAAGAAGGGGTGCTCCTTCGGGTGAAATTGATTCACTTAATGAGCCTGAGGGAGCCGCAGTGAAATGGTGGTGGCGACTGTTTACTAAAAACATAGGTCTGTGCGAAGTCCTAAAGACGACGTATACGGACTGACGCCTGCCCGGTGCCGGAAGGTTAAAAGGAGAGGTCAGCGCAAGCGAAGCTTTGAATTGAAGCCCCGGTAAACGGCGGCCGTAACTATAACGGTCCTAAGGTAGCGAAATTCCTTGTCGGGTAAGTTCCGACCTGCACGAATGGCGTAACGATCTCCACACTGTCTCGGCCAGAGACTCGGTGAAATTGAAGTCGCGGTGAAAATGCCGTGTACCCGCAGAAAGACGGAAAGACCCTGTGCACCTTTACTATAGCTTGACATTGGGATTTGGAACTGCATGTGTAGGATAGGTGGGAGACTGTGAACCCTGTACGCTAGTATGGGGGGAGTCATTGTTGAAATACCACCCTTGTTTTTTCAGGTCCCTAACCCTCTACCGTTATCCGGTGAGGGAACAGTGTCTGGTGGGTAGTTTGACTGGGGCGGTCGCCTCCTAAAGTGTAACGGAGGCATGCAAAGGTTCCCTCAGGCTGATTGGAAACCAGCCGTCGAGTGCAAACGCATAAGGGAGCTTGACTGCAAGAGAGACATCTCGAGCAGGTACGAAAGTAGGTGTTAGTGATCCGGTGGTCCCGAATGGAAGGGCCATCGCTCATTGGATAAAAGGTACGCCGGGGATAACAGGCTGATCGCATCCAAGAGTTCACATCGACGATGCGGTTTGGCACCTCGATGTCGGCTCATCACATCCTGGGGCTGAAGCAGGTCCCAAGGGTACGGCTGTTCGCCGTTTAAAGTGGTACGCGAGCTGGGTTTAAAACGTCGTGAGACAGTTTGGTCCCTATCTTCTGTGGGCGCTGGAGAATTGAAAGGGCCTGTCCCTAGTACGAGAGGACCGGGATGGACGCACCCCTGGTGGACCTGTTGTCGTGCCAACGGCACAGCAGGGTAGCTATGTGCGGAAGGGATAACCGCTGAAAGCATCTAAGCGGGAAGCCTGCCTTAAGATAAGTTCTCCCTGGAGCAATCCCTGAAGGGCCGAGGTAGACTACCTCGTTGATAGGCTGGAGGTGGAAGCGTCGCGAGATGCGGAGCTGACCAGTACTAATAGCCCGTGCGGCTTGTTTATGAAAAAAACTCCTTCCTTCCCTGTCAATTAAATATTTGACAACTTTGTTGGTAGCCATGGAGGAGAGGGTACACCCAATCCCATTCCGAACTTGGAAGTTAAGCTCTCCATCGCCGATGATACTGCATAACGTCATGTGGGAAAGTAGGCCGCTGCCAACATCTTTTAAAAAGCCCTTCGCTGCTACAGCGCGAAGGGCTTTTTGCCGTTCTGTAGCTAGATCTTCCTTTCATTTAACGCAGCCTGATTCCTTGCCGTTTCCCATATCCTTCCTTTTGGCCGCCTGCGCGGCGGGCGGCAGAGGGGGCTTGTTAGGGGCTGTGTCCCTCCGAGGCCCCCTCTGCACTCCCCCCGGACGACCCCCTGAGGCTTTCCAAAGCTTTACGCCCGCGAGGGCTGCGCGGCCTCTGCTGCGGGAGCTTCCTCGCTGCGCTCGGCGATCTCCCTCCGCACCGCGCAACGCCAGCGTACGATTTGCAGCTAATCAAAGATCAATGCGAACGTAGGGTACATTGAATCCCATTTCGAACTTGGAAGTTAAGCTCTCCATCGTCGATGATACTGCATAACGTCATGTGGGAAACTAAAGAAAAATTGCCGTGCCTGCAGGGTAGCCTGCCGCTCAAAGACCAAGTGGTGAAGGGTCGCTGCAAAATAATTTTGCCTTGGTAAGCATTTGTATGTCTGTTGTTTGACAATACTCTGCTGCAGTTTTCTTTGTGATTATGTTGAAGGCGCTCATACTCAGAGCTTGTTGGAGAGGGAAGGCGGTCCTGGTCGTTCAAAAGGCGCTGCGTAAGAATACTTGACAGCGCCTTTCTCATGGCAACGGAGAAGGAGTGCAGCAATGCAGACTATGAAAGGGTCAAATTAGAGTTATGCGTACGCCCGTGATTGCACTATTCTTTACTCTTGTCAGTGGTCAATAAAAGTACGGCTCCAAGCACTAGCGCGCAACCTAACCAGCCAAGGGGGGTAAAATTCTCATCCCAAAACAACCAGACCCACAGAGTACCGAGTACTGGTTCCAAATGGCAGGTAACAGCGGCGCGGACGAGGCTGATGCGCTTTAGCCCCATGCCATAACAAAAATATGCCAAATAGCAGGTTAAAAAACCGAGAACTATGAGCCATGCCCAGATATCAAGACTGTGGGTAATGTGAATGGGTTCAAAAAATCCCAGGGCAATACAGCCACCAAGAAGCATGTAGGCGTAGATAGCAGCAGTTGAATAGCGCGTCTGCCACCAACGATAAAAAGGGTAGTGTGTTGCGTAGCAGAAGCCAGCTAGCAACCCAAAAAGTATCCCCATAATGGATGCCTCACCGGGAATGCTGCCCCCAGTGAAGCAAACTAGTGCCGTGCCGCATAGAGCTATGCCAATGGCCAGAATTTTACGTTTTGTGATCTGCTCTTTAAAAAGAAGCCGAGAAAAAAAGGCAACCCATACAGGGGCCGTGTATAACAGTACTACTGCAGTGCCCCCGCCACTGAATTTGATGGAGATCTGCACGGCGGCGAAAAAGACAGCCGTGCCCCATAGTCCAAAAAGCATAAAAAGTAGCGCATCACGAATATTGACGCGCCATGAGCCTGTTATTGCCGCGTGGATTATGAAGCATAGGCAGCCGATAGCCGCCCGCCAGAATGCTGTTTCAAGAGGCAACAAACCGCCCGCAATGCAAAATTTAGAGGCAACGCCCAGCAAAGACCAAAAAAATGCCGCAAACAAAATCCACACATAGCCACTGTCTTGTGGATTTACCTGCAACATGAGGTCTCCGACTGTGCCGTCTTTTTGCATTGTCCGCTCCTTATGTTGACTGTCTGTCCACTGCCAGCCCCAGCGCCCGCAGAATAAGATCGGCTATATCGGTCTGTTGAGAAGGCATGGTCTGGTTTTTCCAGGCTGTGCCCAACAGCCATAGCGGAACACGCCGGGTCGCTTCTGTATTGTCATTGTGTTTGTGGTCTTCATCCATGCCATGGTCACTGGTCACCAGCACAGAATAACCGAGACTTAGCCACAGCGGGAGCCATTTGGCCAACAGCCCGTCAGCGTGGCGTGCGGCATCGCGATATTCACGGCTGCGGGCACCGTAACAGTGCCCCGCATAGTCAATGCCCATAGAATGCACCAGTAAGAGATTCGGAACAAAACATTGACAAAGTGCGGCAGCATCATGAAAAAGTTCATCGTCAGGGTAGGCGTCGTTACTGTAAAACAGGCCATGTTCGATGGGCATGCCTGGGGCGTTGGTCAAACGATGTCGCGCTGGCTCAAAGGGGGAGGTGTTGCACAACTCGCTCATCCAGTAGTAGGCGGCAGCGGCGGTTACAAATCCCGCATTTTGCGCCCTGGAAAAGATGGTAGGTGCGGGGCAAGGCCGCAGGTCGCCATTATGAAAAATACCGCTTTGCGCAGGTGGCAATCCGCAGAGCAGCGTTGCGTAGGCAGGTCGGGAAAGTGGGGGAAGAAAGCACATGAGTTCGGCGTATTGAGCTTCGCCGACCTCCTCAAGAGCTTGCGGATAGGAAAGGCATTGCCTGGCTGTGGCAGCAGCGAGTCCGTCCAGCAGGACCATGATTACGCGGGGCATTACCAGTCACCATCTCCCGTGGGGCGTGTTCCAAAATGCAAAGAAGGCGCAAGAGCGCGAAACTCCGCCGCAGTAACTCCAATGACGTCATGATTTTCACGCAGCCAGCGCAGGTAGTCATAAATTTTTTGGTACAAGGCGTCGGCTGCGGCTTTGTCTGGTATGTTGGGAGAACCACCTGGCAGCATTTCGGAAGAGTGCCAGAAAAGACTGAGCACCCGTCCCCCGCGCCGTAACAACATCTTGGTCGCTGCACGCATGATGGATTGGCTGTGCCATACAGGATTGGGGCTTAACGCTCCCCAGAAATGAAAAGAATCCACCATCGGCCACCTGCGGGTCAAACTGTACCAGAGGCGGGCCAGAAACGGATGCAGCGGCAACTGTGTAACCGGAGACTCCAGAAGGCCGGGAGCGTCATCGACCCAATACGGGTCAGTCGGCGCAAGAAAATGGTCTGGCCCGCCAGGAAAAACCCGTAACGGACAGACGGAACTGTCGAAGGTAATGCCTTCCTCCACCAGCAAGGGGCGTACACTGGATTTCAGATCCCAGCGCCCCATGCGGAAGCTGGTCAGGGGCGCGCCTTGAAAATCAAGTCCGGCGTCCAGCAGGGTTCGCAGGCGTTGCCGCAGCAGTTCGCGCGGCAAGACATCCGTGCGGATGGGGGGGCCTTCCCCGCAATGGGGAGAACCCTCGCACGAGAGGAACGGCGGCGTACTCCAATGATGGAGGTGAGCGGCAATTTCAGCCTGACATTTGTCACGCATCCAGGCCAGGTGGGGGCGGGCTTCATTGCTGCTGAAAACGGTATGGGCGCAAAAAAGCGTCAAAGGGAAGTCCAGATCGCGGGTAAGGGGGGCAAGTCGTGGGAGCAGGCCCACATTGCGTACGCCGCATCCCGAAGACGCATACCGCCCTGAAAAAAGCCCTTCTTCTTCCACATCAAGGCTGACAATGACGTAAAGAGGTTGGCTGGTGCTCTGCTGTGCGGCTGATGGCTTGGTCATTGCGCCATTGTAAACTCAACGTCCTGGTATGGCAATGTAATAGAGTCCCAACAAAGGATGAAAACTGTCGCATGCCTGGTAGGGCGTCGCTTGCAAATAGCTCTGGAATACATAAAAATGGGCGCAATCGTTCACCTGGGGCGGGTTGTCCTGTTCGGGTTGAATGCTTAGCGCCGAAAGGTTCAGCCAAGGCTTTTCGCGCCATAAGGAGAATCATGCCCACACCTCTGCGCGTTCTTTTTTTGATGGAAGACCTTTGCTTCGGCGGAACACAGCGTCAAACGCTGGAATTGGCCCGCCGCCTCGATAGAAAAAGATTCACTCCGGTCATGCTTACCCTTACAGGGCCGACTGATCTCGACGCTTCCGCCCATGAAGCAGGAATTGAGTTGCATCATATAGGCATGGGGCGGCGGGTGCCTGTGTTCTTTTTTATGCAATTGGCCGTCATCCTGAGGAGGCTGGCCCCGGATATCATTGTGCCCTGCACAGCCTTGCCCAATATTTGGGGCCGTATATGGGGGCGCGCACTGCGCCTTTTTGACGGAACCAGGCGTCCAATGATAGTTGGCACCTGCCGTGGCGGAGGCGCCCCGGCACGCCAGCATGAAAAGTACTTTTGGCGTTTGGCTGACCATATGGTATGCAATTCTGAGGCCCTGCTTAAAATATTACAGGACTTTGGCGTTCCTTCTGGCCGGATCAGCTATATACCGAACGGTGTGGATACGGAGTTCTTTGTTCCAGCAAAACCTGCACCTTCACAACGGGAGCCGCTCATACTTTGCGTCGCCCGCCTGGCAGGCGACAAGGATCATCTGACGCTGCTGCGCGCCTTTGAACTTGTGTTGCAGCGTTGTCCTTCTGCCCGTTTGCGCCTGGTAGGCGATGGGCCGGAAGAAGCCGTGCTCAAGCGTTGGGCCGCAGAAAATCCTGCGGGCTGCAGTGTTGATTTTGTTCCCGGTGGGCTGGACATGCGGCCCCATTACGCTGCCGCCCGCATTTTTGCCTTGTCTTCGGCGCGGGAAGGGCAGCCGAATGTTATTCTTGAAGCCATGTCCAGTGGATTGCCTGTATGCGCCACTTCTGTGGGGGGAATCCCGCGTCTGGTTGAGCATGAAAATAGCGGGTTGCTTTCGCCAGCGGGAGATGCCGCCACGTTGGCGCGCCATTGCTGCCGCCTGCTTGAGGACAGCGCCTTGTGTGATTCTATGGGGGCTGTGGGCAGGCACAGGGTTGAGAGGGCTTTTTCCTTTGCGTCAATGGTAACGGAACATGAAAAAATATTCAGCCATATTGGTATGTTGATGTGATTTTGTGCAGAAGAGAGTCATGTATGAAATGTATGAACAAAGCTCAAGTAACACTTGAAGCATTGATCGGGCCAGATCCCATCCCCGATTCCGAGATGGCAGGTCTTGCCCAAAGAATAAAACATAGTTTAACTCGTTGCGTGTCTGATGCTTGTGGCGAGACCTTTTTACGGCACAGGGGGCGTTTGCGGATTGGCTGCCTGCTGTTGGCCGGCCTGATGGTTCTTTGCCAGGGAGGCTTTTATGAGCCCCGGGCTCAGGAGAACGCATCCACAACTACAGACGTGGCGCCGGATGTTGGCGGTGAAAGCAAACCTCACACTGACGCGGCCAAGGAAGAGGCCGTGGCTTCGGAGCCCTCGGGGGGGCCTGTTGAGGTGAGAGAGCTTTGGACGGGCTCCCTCTATTCTTCAACCTACAGGGTTGGCCTATGCTTTTCGGCCGACGGAAATGTGCGTGGCGTCGTATACTTACGCCTGTACAACGGCAAAGTAGACGTGTACCACATCGTCGGCAGCGTCAAGAATAATGAAGTCCGGGCGCGGCATTCTTCAGGTCATGCCTTTAAAGGGCGTCTCGTTTCCAATGATAAGGTCGAGGGCACGATTACGTTGAAAAACGGTATGAAGGTGCAGCTTGAAGGCAAGCGCACTCTTGACGTTCCCCTTGCACCTGAAAATTGTGCGCCCTTGCCGGAATAATGCGAATACTGTGGCGAAGACAAAAATCTTGATCCGTAAGGCTCCGGGTTCTGTGTTATTGTGAAGGAGTAGCTATGTTTTGGCTTTGGTTAGCGCTGGCAAGCTTCAAATGTTTGTTGCTTTATATTCTGGCAAAGACGGGTGAATCCCTGCCGCGCCGTGTACGCCTTGACGAGGCGGCCAACCGCGCCCTGCCGGAAGACCGGTGGCCTGTAGTGGGGATGATTGTGCCTATGGCCGGAACGGACAGGCGTATGTCTGCGGCAGTGCGAAGCTTGCTTATCCAGAACTATCCCCAATATATTCCCGTCCTCGTTACGGCGAAGAATGAAGAACCCGCAGCGGATCTCGTCCGCAGCATACAGAATGACTATCCCCATGTACGGCATGTGGTCGCTGGAGCAGCGCAACATTGCGGGCAAAAAAATCATAACAGCCTTCGCGGTGTGGCCGCTGTAAAGGACGATGTGGAAGTTTTTGTCTTTTGCGACAGCACGCACATGGCCAGGCCAAATTTTTTACGTCATCTTGTGGGCCCCATTGCCACAGGGGAAGCGGAGTTTTCCACTGGCTATCATGTCGTGGACCCGAGAGATCAGCGTCCGGTAACGCTTGCCTACGCCTTGTGCGTTTTGCTTATGCGGCTTTTGCAGGCCGTATCGTCCTTAACCCAGCTCTGGGGCGGGGCCATGGCAATGACGCGCGAAGCCTTCAGCAGGTTCGCTGTTGAAGAACTGTGGGCAAGCAACGTTGTTGACGACTGCTCGCTTTCCGCTCGTCTGCAAAGTTTGCGGGTGCCGGTGCGCTTATGCCCCGGTGCGCTTCTGCATACGGAGGCCGCGAAACATGAACGTCAGGTCTGGCGTGCCTGGCTGGAACGACAGGTTCTTTTTCTCAAATTTTGCATGCCGTTGCAGTGGGGCTTGCTGGGCTTCATGTGCGCGGCAATGGTTCTGCCCCCTTTGCTGGCAGTCTTCATGCTGTTGGGGTGGCTTTTTGCCAAGGTCAGCGGGCTGACCATTGTATTGGTGCTGTTGTGGGTGGTGCTGCTGGCCAAGGTTCTGCATTTGTGGCGAAACCTCTTGAAGCGAACCATTTCACTCGCGCGTTGGTGTCTGAGCTTTTTGGACGCCGTGGCGATGTTTGCACTGGTCTATGTGCGCAGTCTGCCCGCCAGAAGCATTGTCTGGCACGGTCAGCGTTATGTGGTTGGGCCGTGCGGCAAGGTACTGCGGATAGAGCGGCGTTTTGAATGAAGTGGCAAAATTTTTTCGACAAGACGATCTGAGTGTTTGTCGGCAGTCGGGCCAGCAGCCTTGGTGGGCGGATAGCCTTTGACATATGGCTGTTCTGGCATATATAATACTTTGCTCATTTTGAGCAAAAGTGAAAATTCTCCTGGCCTGCTGTTGGGGGGAAAGATTGATACGGTACGTATGCGGCGACTGATTACGCTTTGTTGACACCACGCGCGTTACAGTTTGTTCAATGATATTTTTACAGTGGTTTTGTCATGATTGCCATGTCCGACCTTTTTCGCGTCAGCCTGCGTCAGGTTGTGCGCCAGCGCGGCTTCGGGGTGATATTGTCTATCGCCCTGGGCATCACGGCCTTTATTGTTCTATCAGTGCTTGGGCGAGAAATTCGCTACAAAGTCGGCCAGGATATGGTTTTGATGGGGGGGGTAAACGTTGTCCGCGTATATATGGATGACGCCCAGTACCCTGGTCAGCCCATGCGGGGCTTTTACCCCGACTCCATTGAAGCCCTGCGCCGTCTGCCCGGTGTGGGCATGGTCAGCCAGAACATCCGGGAGGGCAAAGGGTTTGCCCTGCGCGGAGAGGGTGAACGTACGGTCAATGTGTACTTTATTGGCATTGACCAGTATTTTTCTGATGTCTTTTCCGTGTCGCTGGTTGCCGGGCGCTTTATGGACACTGAAGATGTCACTGCCCATAAACGCGTATGCATGCTTGGCCGTGAAGCCGCCCAGGACCTTTATGGCGATCCTGCGCAGGCTGTGGGGAAACTGCTGTTTCTCCAACAGGATGTTTTTGAAGTGGTGGGAGTGGTCAGTGGCGTGATGCTTGGCAGTTGGTCGCAAGGGGGCTTTTTGCCCTATACGACCATGATTGACCGAAACTGGGGGGGCGACAAGGTGACGCGACTGTTTGTCCGCGCCATCGGCTGGCAGGATGTCCCCCCCCTGGTAAAAGAAATCCCCACTGTTGTCAGGGATCATCAGGCTGCTCCCTACCTTGTCGTGCACACCCAGGAAGATCAACTGGTCCGCATTCAGGACACATTCCTGTGGGTTGAGGTGCTTCTCTGGCTTGGTATCGCCGCGTCTCTGATGCTCGGCGGCTTCGGTATCTGGTATGGCACCTTTGCCGCCGTGCGTGCGCGTACTCGTGAAGTGGGCCTCAAGAAGGCCATGGGCGGATCGGACACCGATATTCTGGCCCAGTTTTTGGCTGAAGCCCTGTGTAAATCCGTGGCTGGCGGCGTGTTGGGCATTGCCGTGGGCATCACGCTGGTTGAAGTGGGGGCCTTGTCCTTGGGAACAGGCATTTCCTACCCGCTGCTGCTGGCCAGCAGCTTGGGCAGTATTGTTTTTTCCGCCGTTATCGGTGTGGCTGGCGGCCTATACCCGGCTGTTCAGGCAAGCCGGATGGATGTTGTTACGGCTCTGCGTTTTGAGTAAAAAATTCTGGCGGCCTGTTCACCGAGATGGCGGAACCGGCTGCTTATGGATAGGGTGATTCATGGCTCCTGTGATCGTCGCCAAAGATCTGTACAAATGCTACGCTGGTTTTGCGCCAGTTTTGCGTGGCGTGAATATTGAGGTGGAGCCGGGTGAAATGGTCGCCATCATGGGACCATCCGGTTGCGGCAAGTCCACCATGTTGCACGTGCTTGGCATGCTGCACGCGCCGGATTCCGGCTCGCTGGAAATCCTCGGCAAGGACGTGCTGCACCTCGACAGAGAACAGACCGCAGCCTTCAGGCGCGGCACCATGGGCTTTGTCATGCAGTCCAGCAACCTTTTCGACCATTCCACTGTTTTTGAAAACGTGGAATTTCCGCTCATCTACGAAAAGCTGCCCCCTCAGGAACGTTGGGAAAGGGTTATCCGGGCACTGGAACTGGTGCGCCTCTCGACCCGGGTGCACTACCGCAGCAACAGGCTTTCGGGCGGCGAGCAACAGCGAGTGGCCATCGCTCGCGCCATGGTCAACAACCCCCGTATTCTTCTTGCCGACGAACCCACCGGTGCCCTGGATGCCAAAACCAGCCGCCTTATTATGGATAACTTCCGTACGCTTTGTCATACGGGCGGCGTGGCCATGGTTGTTGTGACGCATGATCCCAAGATGGCTGAGTTTTGCGACAGCGTGTATACCCTTGAAGACGGTATTTTGCATTGCCGCAAGCGTGAGATTCCACAAATTGCCGTTCAGCAAGCGTATAACCTTCTTGCCGGACCCAAGCCCGTTGTGCGCGGCGCTCTTGTTGCGGAGCGGTTTCCTGAAGCGTCCGGCCAGGGCCTCATGTATGAAGCGCATCACATGTATGACACTGGCCTGCTTAGCCGCATTTACGCCATTCATGACAACGGCCTGTTGGGCAGCCCAGAAGGTTACGCTTTGCCCCTTGCTGTACGCCGCATCGGCGCATGGCGCATACTCGGCGCATACATGACCATGTTCCGCCATATGCGCGGCTCTTCAGCAAGCATGTGGAGCCTTTGGCGCACTTTGCCTGGTCGTGGTCGCTGGGGGCATGGGCTGTGGGACCATCTGCGCTCTTTTGGTTCCGGCGCATTGCTGGCCCGATGGGGTCTGGAAGAAAATATTGAAATATTTTATGCCGCTGGCGCGCATGGACCAGCCACGGCGGCCTGGGTTGCTTCACGTCTGTTGGACGTGCCCTATGCCTTTGCCGTAACGTCGCATGATCTGGCAAGCCCTGGCCAGAATTGGGCAGCCAAGGTCAAGGATGCGGTTTTTGTGCGCTGTGATACCGAAGCAACACGTAAGGCCATGTGCGAACTGTTGCCAGAAACGCCTGGGAACAAGCTTGTGGTTTTGCGTGATCCTCTGACGCTGACGCCCGCACTTTCCGAAGAAGATGCGGGGCAGGGGGCTCCTGGCGGCAAGGTAGAGAGCGCTCTGAATATTCTGGCTGTGGGATCCATTTGTCGCCGGAAAGGATATGATATTCTCCTGCAAGCCTGTGCTGCCCTGAAAAACAGAGGAAGAGATTTCAACCTCAAAATAGTCGGACGCGGGCCTGCGCGCTTGCGTTTGCGCTGGTTGGCCCTACGTCTGGGCTTGCGCGGCCATGTGCAGTTTATGGGCCAGGTGCCCCATGAAAATATGCCCGAACTCTACAATAAGGCGGATATTTTCGTGGCCCCCGGACGCCGGACACGGCAAGGCGATATGGACGGTCTGCCGTCGGCGCTGGTAGAGGCCCTGGCTTTCGGGGTGGCCGTTGTTGTGAGCGACCTTCCTGGTCAGACCGAAGCCGTGACTGATGGGCGCAATGGACGTGTGGTGCCGCAAAATGACGTGGCCAGTCTGGCCGCCGTTCTTGAAGAACTGGCTGGGGCCCCTCATGAACGTCATCGTTTGGGCGAAGCCGCACGACGCGCTCTGCCCGATTTCCTTGACGAAAAGGGTGTTGAAGCCCGAATGAGCGCTTTTTTCAAAGAAGCATGTCATAAACCGTGAGGCTGCATTGACGCGTCCACGTCTTGAAACGGAATTGCCATGAATTTTGACAAGGTACGTGTACTGGTTGTGGGCGATGTCATGCTGGACCGCTATATAACCGGCAAGGTGGGACGCATTTCTCCCGAAGCCCCTGTGCCGGTGCTTGGTGTGAACAAACGCTGGTTTGCGCCAGGCGGAGCGGCCAACGTTGCCCGAAACCTGGTCCATCTTGGCGCGCAGGCCGCCTTGGTCGGGCTTACCGGGGCCGATGCCAATGCTGCGGATCTTTGCCAATGTCTTGAGCAGACAGGCATTGCCCACCGCCTTGTGCCATCATTGACACGCGCCACTACCTGCAAAACCAGGATGATCGCACAGGGCCAGCAATTACTGCGTCTGGATGAAGAACAATGCCGCTGCCCCTCGGCGCAAGAACTTGAAGCCTTGTGGCAGGCTGTGCAGGATTTGCTGCCCGCATGCCAGGCTGTCGTTATTTCCGACTATGGCAAGGGGGTATTGCTGGACACCGAACAGGGTCGCAATTTATGCCGCCTTGTCATAGACGAGGCGCGCCGCCTTGGCATCAAGGTGCTGGTTGACCCCAAGGGCGTAAGGTGGGAGCGCTACGCGGGCGCGCACTGCGTCACGCCGAACAGGGCTGAGTTTGATATCATTTGCGGCAGGGACGCCAATATGCCCCTTGACCGTGAAACGCGCGAAAAGCTTGCGTCTCGTGTACGCGACGACTACGCCATTGAAAGGCTGATCATAACCCGAGGTCCCAAGGGAATGGCCTTGTTCACTCCCGATATGCCGCCGCGCTACATTCCGTCTGTGGTGCGGGAAGTGGCGGATGTTTCGGGAGCGGGTGACACCGTCATCGCTACCCTGGCGGCCTGCATCGGCAGCGGTCTGACCTGGGAAGAAAGCATGGATGTGGCCAATGCCGCTGCCGGCGTGGCCGTGGGCAAAATGGGCACAGCCCCTGTGAGCCTCAGCGAATTACGCCAGGCTCTGCGACAGGGGACAGACAACCCCAAGCTTTACGCCTTGCCGGATCTGCTTGAAAAAGCGGAAGACTGGCGTCGCAAGAACCAAAGCATCGTCTTCACGAATGGCTGCTTTGACTTACTGCATCCTGGTCATATTTCTCTTCTTCGCCAAAGCGCTTCTCAGGGTACACGGCTTGTGGTGGGCCTGAATTCTGACGCCTCTGTGCGCCGCCTCAAAGGGCCCAGCCGTCCGGTACAAAACGAACAAAGCCGGGCCATGCTGCTGGCTGCCTTAAGCGGCGTAGACGCTGTGGTGCTTTTTGATGAAGATACTCCCCTGAACCTCATTACGGCGCTTCGCCCTGACGTGCTTGTCAAAGGCAGCGATTACACTGTGGATACCGTTGTGGGGGCGGATGTCGTTCTCGCCTCCGGTGGACGGGTATACCTGGCTGATCTGGTGCAGGGATGCAGCACTACCAGCATTGTGCGCAAAATCGACGCATCAGGCGCAAGCGCCCCTTCACGGTAAGAGAAATCAGTCATGCAGAGGATACTCGTAGCTGATGTTGGTGGCACAAACTGTCGGTTCGCCAGTTTCTGCCTTGAGAATGACAGGCTGTCCCTGGAAGTGGCAACACGCATTGATTCCAAAATATTGACCAGTAGAGAGTCGCTGTTTGCCGCATTGTCAGACACGCTGTCTCAGCCTGTTGAAAGCGCCGATGCCATTGTGGTGGGATTGGCCGGGCCTGTGGACCGGCTGCGGGGACGCCTTACCAATGGCAGTCTGTACATAAATATTGAAGACATGCCAGCGTGCCAAGCCGTTCGGTGCCTGCTCCTCAATGACTTTACCCTCCAGGCTTACGCCACGCTGACCCCACCGGGAATTTCGGCCTTACATGTGGCGGGCCCTGCCAAAGGGCGGAGCGCCGCTGTGGGAGCCTCGTCGAAATCCACTGGGGGCAGTGGCGCAGACGAACAGAGTCACAGGGAGGCACGTTCGGTTGTCGGCGCGGGAACAGGACTTGGCGCTGCCAGCCTCCTGCCTGTCGGAACTGATGAGTGGCTGCCTGTGCCCAGCGAGGCCGGGCATGCCGCCTTTGCTTTTTTGGAGGACGAAGAACAGGAATTCAGGCGCTTTTTGTGCAGAGAGCTGGGGCGGCCTTTTGTCAGCGCCGAAAATGTTCTTTGTGGCGATGGTCTCTCCATCCTGCACTATTATCTTACTGGACAGTTTTTTCAGCCACGACAAGTCGGCGAGCGCGCACTTTCGTGTGATACGCCAACCCTTCAGTGGTATGCCCGCTTTTTGGGCCGTTTTTGCAGGGGCTGGATGCTCTCTACTCTTTGCAGGGGTGGTTTGTGGATAGCGGGTGGAGTAGCCGCCGCCAATCCGCTTTGTGTCACCAGCCCAACATTTCTTGAAAGTCTGTATGCTTCTTCTGAGGCTACGCGGTCTCTTTTACAGCACATTCCTCTGTATCTTGTCACAGATACAGACAGTGGGCTTTGGGGGGCGGCCTTTGCCGGACAGACCCTGTTGCGGAAATATGGGCATACACATACAAGTGTACCGCTGTAGCAGGATGTGTTTTACAGCATATGGCACAGTTATGCGCATATGGACAAAAATAAAATTTCAAATAATACACGTTATTGCCTTGAAAATTGCGAATACTGCAGTTTGTCTGGCCCTCCATGCTTGACCTCATGATGGAAGTTTTATAACTTACCATACTCCTTTGATTCACAAACAGCAGTGGAAGTGCAGGACGAAGCAGCAATGCCGAATTTTGTGGCTCGTATTCTACGCCGCATCACGGTAAAGCTACGTCCGGACTGAGTATTGTTGCGTTGGTTATCTCTTGGCCCGGAGTAGTTTTGGGTGAATGCCCAAAATGAACCATGGCCAGGCGATCGATATGGCGCGTGAGACGACAGGCCGGCAGTATTCTTTTCGGAGCCTACTGGGTGTCTTGTCGCTGGAAAACGACCGGGGGCAACCGGGCGTATTTTGCCAGAATACCAGGCGGGAGAAGCGTAGATCCGTACCGATCTATGCCGCTTGCAAGATATCTGCGGACTTTTGGAACTGGGGCCTTTGGTTCCATGTCTCAACGGAGAATGAAGGAGAATGTGAAGGCTTCCAGCCGAAGCAATGCTGACCCTGGCTATGATACGGTTTGGGCACGGTTGCCTGCGGGTGCGTATCAAGACGCCAGGGTGGCTACAGTTCATTGGTTACGCTTCGGGTTGAGGCTGTGGATGAAGGTGGGGGAAACGGGGCGCTGTGCGACAACATTGCGCTTTGTTAAGGGTTCTGTGTCCAAATTCAAACAATATCACTGCAGGTTACACTAGGGTAAAAACATCATACCGTCATGTCGGCGTATGTGTTGCGCTATTTGATTAAGGCTTCGTATTTGCGGCCTTTTTAATAATGGCAGTCACATGATGGGAGCTTTGCTCAAGGGCGCGGCTCCAGAAGACATACGGTCGCATGTGTAGGGCTCAGGCTTTTTCGCTCAAGACAACCGCGTAGCAGCGTGACCGTGAACCTCGTTCCTTGATCTCGGTTCAATTCAAGCCATAGATCCGGCCATTCTGCTTATTGGACCCAGACAGCAAAAAAAACGCTTTCTGGGTGAAATGGGCTTGACAGCATCCTGCGGTAACAGTAATTTTTACTATCAAATGGAGACTGATATGGCTCAAACAAATGGAGACTGATATGGCTCAAATTCAAACAAGAATGACCCGGCAGCGCGCGGTGATTTTGGAAGAACTGCGTAAAACAAAAACGCACCCAACAGCGGATGAGCTTTACAGCATCGTGCGTGAACGCTTGCCCCGCATCAGCTTGGGAACCGTGTACCGCAATCTGGACTTTTTGGCGGATAGTGGTGAGATCCGTCGTCTTGAAGCGGCTGGTTCCACAAAGCGTTTTGACGGCGACATTTCTCGGCACCAGCATGTGCGTTGCATCCAGTGCGGCCGCATCGGCGACGTGATGGAACCGCGAGAGGCGCCTTCAGTGGCGGGCCTGAGTGTTGAAGGCTTTTCAAGCATTCTGAATTCGCGGATCGAATATGACGGAATTTGCAAAGAATGCGCTGGCCGCATTCGCAGTACCAGTCATTAGGAAACCTTCGCTGTTTTTTCGCCGTTCAGGCGAATAAAATTTGCCCGCTTTGAGGAGTTGCCTCAAGGCGGGCAAATTTTATATACTATAGTACGGGATAAGAGAACGTACCGTAACAGGCAATTCTTGTCTTCTTACACCCTTGCCTTGTTACGCATTCCCTAGCCCGTCCGGCTTGTGTGTTTATTCAAGTCGGTTTATAAATATTCCATACCTGCTTAACATCAAGGAGTATCCGAATGGCAGAAAATAAAGAAAACCGTAAGGCCAAGGTGATTGAGGTTCTTAACAAAGCTCGCGCCCTGGAGCTGCACGCCATTCACCAATACATGAACCAGCATTATAGCCTGGACGACATGGACTATGGGGAACTGGCTGCGAACATGAAACTTATCGCCATTGATGAAATGCGCCACGCTGAAAATTTTGCCGAACGCATCAAAGAGTTGGGTGGTGAGCCCACAACCAATAAAGAGGGCAAAGTCGTTACCGGACAGGACGTGCCCGCAATCTATGAAAGTGACGTAAATCAGGAAGATGCAACCATTGAGGCATACAGCCAGTTCCTTGCAGTCTGTAAGGAGCAGGGCGACATCGTCTCTGCGCGTCTATTTGAGCGCATTATTGATGAAGAACAGGCTCATCTGACGTATTACGAAAATATTGGCAACCACATAGCCAAGTTGGGCGACACCTATCTTGCCAAGATTGCCGGCACGCCCTCGACTACCGGAACCTCAAGCAAGGGATTTGTTACCGGGACTCCGGCTGCCTAATAATTGCTTACAATGGAGGCACCATGGCTGATCCTCATGACATGTGGCGTTGCCAGATGGTGAACTGTGGTTACGTATATGACCCCGATCGCGGTGACAAGCGCCACAAGATTCCGGCGGGAACCAAGTTTGAAGATTTGCCGGATGATTGGCATTGCCCGGTTTGCGGTGCGGGTAAAAAAAGCTTTCGCAGGTTGAGCGACGAAGCCTAGGCATCGTCGCCGGATCGGTGCAAGCCATTAATTGTAGAATAACTCCGGCCGATAGGCTGCCCCCACAAACCGGCAGGTAAAACGACCCTGAGGCCACACGTTCGCGGCCAGCTTTTTCCATTGGGAGAGCTGGCCGCATACTATTATGGCGGTAGCCGATTGAGCGCGCAGCGCCTAGAGCAGAGATTAACTTTGAAATGCTTCACATTTCAAAGTTTTCATTAAGCCGAAAAATGCGGTTTGCGACAGCCATCAGCAGGCTGTTCGTTCTATTAACCAATCGCTGTGGCCATTCGTAAGGCTCGCAGACTCGCCAACGACTGCCGCGAAGACAGCAGGCGTAACGACACAGCTTGTTCCATACAATCGCTGTCGCCATCCGTAGCGATGCTGTCCTGCCCCGTAAGGCGGTTCCCGCCAACGGTTCAGGCAAGTCCGCAGGAGCGGGCAACGGCTACCGCGAGAACGGATATTCTCAGTGCGAAAATGCTCTAGGGGATCAGCCCCGAAGTACGGCAAAGGCCCAATACCATGCCAGGACGGGAACCGCTACGGCCAATGCTCCGGCCAGCAGTTGAGGAAGGGCGGGCCAGTTTTTGCCCAGGCGCCAGGCTTCCCATGCGCCCAAGGCCATGCCGCTGCAAAGGCCTGCGATATGCGCAGCGTAGTCAGTGCGTTCGCCTTCAGTGCCGAGCATGGCCAAGATGGCGATTCCCGCCGCGATTGGCAGGATGGCCTTGCCGCGTTGGCTGTGTTGCAGGGCCATAAAACCGGCCAATGCCCCCACTGCGGCAAAGAGTGCGGTGGAAAAACCCATGCTTGTGACCAGGCGTGGGCGAAAAAGCACTGTCAGTCCGTTGCCCAGGATGCCGCCGGCCACAGTAAGCCACAGGGCGCGACCTATCCCGGTGAGCCGGGCAAGCAAGGGGAGGAAGATGGCGCCAAAGGCCATGTTGCCGCACAAATGCGTCAGCCCTGCATGCAGGGTCAGTGCGGTGGCCAGTCGGTACCATTGTCCGTAGATGCGTACAAGAACATTATCAAGCATGCCTGCCCCTGACCATGTTTCAGGCGGAGGCAAAAACCGGGGTGCTGGCCACCAGTCCACGCGCCAGCCATGCCATACAAGCAGGGGCAAAAGAAAAAGCGCGGCAAAGGCATAATGCCTGTGCATGCGCAAAGGCTTTGAAACTGGCGCAGGCCTGCTGCTTTCAGCAGAAAACTCGCCAAGCTCCGCCAGGGCAATGCCTTCGAGCAGGGGAGGAACATAAATTTGTTCCCTGCCCGACAATGAGACTGTTTTGTGAGGAATGGCGCGGGCATTGAGCACCAGCAGCCAGTCGCGAAAGCGCACGTAATTGTCCACACCACTGGCCTGGCTGATATTCCGCCAGAACCGTGGCAAGCTGTTGGGCCTTCTGCGAATGAGCCAGCGCCCGCTGGTGGGCTTTGCAGCGCGCGAAAAAATCGGCGGCATATAGCAAAAAAGGCCCCGACAGAAAACTGACGGGGCCTCAGATGCGAAAAAAGGTGCTAACCCTGCTTGCGAACCAGGGGCTTGGACACCACGCCAGAACGGATGCAACGGGTGCAGACGGTAAGGGTCCGCACGCTGCCATCGGCGAACTGGTGCCGAACGCGCTGGAGGTTGGGGTTGAAGCGACGCTTGGTCTTGATGTTGGAATGGCTGACGAGATTACCAACCTGGGGCTTTTTGCCGCAGAAAATGCATTCCTTGCTCATACTATCCTCCGTATATGCAAAAAAGTTGTTCACTTCACATGCGGCAAAAACAAGGCCCTGCGCCGGAAGATGTTCAGCGTATGAGTGGGCGTAACCGCGCGAAGAAGTGCTATAGCTGATGCAGCACTAAAAGGCAAGAAATTTTCTCGAAACCGATGCGCACAATGGTGTGGTGCCGTTATCAGGAGAATTTCTCTGCACCATATACCTGTCAAACTCTGGCTGATGAAGCGGACTGTTTGTTATCTCCTGCCGGAGGAGCCATGGACGCCGCCTTGGATGTGGCCATCAGATAGATTTCATGTGGATCCAGAATCAGGATAACAGACCCGTCGCCCATAATGGTCGCGCCGGAAATGCCCTTGAGGTCCCCAAGATAGGCTCCAAGGGGCTTGATGACTATTTCCTGCCGTTCCAGCAACCTGTCCACAACCAGGCCAAGGCGGCGGTCATTATCGTGAATGACCACAACGGAAAGCACCTCGGGGAGGGGATCGCTGGCTCGGGGCAGTCCAAGCATTTCCGCCATTTCAACAATGCCTAGTACCTCACCGCGCAAGGTGACGGCTTTGCGGCCCTTTACGTCGGTAAGGCGATGGGCTTCAATCTTTGTGGTTTCAGATACCGCGTCCAGGGGGATGGCGTACATCTGACCGGAAACATTAACCATAAGGGCATCGATAATGGCCAGGGTCAGCGGCAGGCTGAGGGTGAAGCGCGTTCCCTTGCCGACCTCGGAGTGCGTGCTGACGCTGCCCTTGAGGTTCTTGATATTGGTACGCACAACGTCCATACCGACGCCTCGGCCGGAAATGTCCGTGATTTGGTCGGCGGAGGAGAAGCCAGGCGCGAAAATGAGTTCTATTGCCTCACGGTCGTCAAGCTGGGCGGCTTCATCTGCGGTAATCAGCCCCTTGCGTACGGCGATTTCGCGCATCTTGACCGGATCTATGCCCTTGCCGTCATCTTCAATTTCAATGGCAACGGAATTGCCCTTATGGAAGGCACGCAACGTGACCTTGCCCTTGGGGGGCTTGCCTGCGGCAATGCGCACATCCTCAGGTTCAATGCCGTGATCCACAGAGTTACGGATAAGGTGAACCAGCGGGTCCCCGATAACTTCCACCACGCTTTTGTCCAGTTCTGTTTCCTCGCCTTCCATGATCAGGTCCACTTCTTTTCCGCTTTTGCGCGAAAGGTCGCGCACGAGGCGGGGGAAGCGTGAAAACACTGAAGAAACCGGAACCATGCGCACTTTCATGATGGTGTCTTGCAGATCGTCAGAAATGCGCGCCATGGCATAGGTGGTTTCAGAAAGGCTCTGCGCCACGTGCGAGATGTCCACCTTTTCGCTGCTGTCTTCAAGAGAACGGGCAATGAGGGTGTAGCGGTTACGATTGATAATCAGTTCGCCAATAAGGTTCATGAGGTGGTCGAGGCGCTCGTGATCCACTCGTATGGTCGAGGAACTCTTGTGATTTTCAGCAGCAGGCGCAGCACCCTTGGTCTGGGGCGCAGCCGGGCGCGCCATGGCGGCCGCAGGAGCAGGCTGCGCGGCCGGGGCGGCCGTTCTGGCTGGGGAGGCAGGGGCCACGGGGGGTGCAGCAGCCGCAGGTTTTACGGCGAGGTTTTGCCCTTCCCGACTTGCGACGGGCTGAGATGCCTGGGCCGGGGCGGCGCTGGCGACCATTGCGAATGTTTTGGGCTGGGCATGGTCGGCGCCAGGAGCCTGAACTGGGCTATCAGTTTCGTCTTTTTCATCCACCGCTTTTTCAGCGCTGGAGCAGACGTCCGCCGCAACTTTGCCCTCCGCCAGCGCCTGGTGGATCATATCTTCAATGATACTGACTTCCTGGCTGAGCAGGTCGATCATAAGGCCAAAATCGATGTCACTGATGCGCCCCTGGTCAACGATGCCAGCGGTGCGTTCCGCGTAGGTTTTAATGTCGGCAAGTCCCACAAAGGCGCAGGCGTTCTTTATGGCCACAAGGCAACGGAACAGGGCGTCGATGGAGTCTTTGTGACTGCCGTTTTTTTTGAGTGTTTCCAGCGCGGCGTGTATGATTTCAATCTGCTGTTGCACGGTAACGCGGAAAGCTTCCGTGTCGTCGCTTTCGGAACCGACCGGAATGATTGTGGGGGTGACCACCTCAACAGAAGATGCCTGATCAGCCGCCTCTGTTCCGGAATCCCTGGGTTCTTCAGCAGGCATATGGGCGCGCCCTTGCGCCGCCAGCAATTCTTCCGGCAAGGCAATGGGGCCGCCTGCCAGGGCAGCCTGTAGCTGACGTACCACGGCATCGGTTTCAAAGGGGGTGGCCTGTCCGGAAGGAATATCGATATTGCGAACCAGGGCTTCCATTACATCCACAACCAGCAGGAGCAGGTCGATAAGATCGTGGGTCGGCGTTATCTTGCCCTGCCGCACGTTGTTAAGCAGGGTTTCCGCTTCATGGGTCAGCGCATTGAGCTCATTATAGCCAATAATGCCGCTGTTGCCCTTCATATTGTGGAAAAAGCGGAAAAGGTCATTGACCAGATCATTCTGACCCGTGGGATTTTCTTCAAGCTCCAGAAGCCCATTGGTGAGATTTTCTATGATCTCGATGGATTCATCAATGAAATCTTTAAGATGCCCTTCGCCGAAGGCAGTGAGGGCATAGGGCTCGTGCTCAGGCAATGTGCCCACCCATTCTTTGCCGGACATGCCGCTGGCATTGTCGGGCGCGGAAGCGGAATCAGCCTGGACGTCCTGAGGCAATTCCGATGCGGAAGCCCCCTCAACACCGGTTTCAGCCGGCAGGGCACCTTGTGCCTGAACATCCGCGACCACAGGGGCGGCAACGGTTTCGGCAACTGTTTCGACAGGGGCGGCGGCAACGGGCGGGTTCAGAGCGGGGCTGTCGCCAGCCATAATGGCGTCGATCTGCGCCATAATATGTCCGGTTTCAACCTCTCCTTCAGAGTTGTTGGCTTCAAGGTTGTCGATCATCTGGCGCAGGGCATCGGTGGAAGCCAAAATGACATCCATAATTTCCGATGTAACCACCATGCTGCCTTTGCGCAGTTCGTCAAGAATATTTTCAGCCTTGTGGGCAAGCTGATTGATGCGGTTTAGCCCAAGAAAGCCTGAAGCACCCTTGAGGGAATGCATGGGCCGAAAAATATCATTGAGCAGGGCCAAGTTTCCTGGGGCCTTCTCAAGCTCCAAAAGATTGGGCTCAATGGTCTCAAGATGCTCTTTGGCTTCTGCAATAAAATCGGCGAATAATTCTGGGTCAAAAAAATCTTGGCTCATACCCCATACCTGCTTGACTGAAAGCGCTGTACCCAGACGGGCAATATTGTCTTTCTTATCGGCTAACCCAAGAGCATCTTTATATTACGGACCATTTTTTCGGGCTGGGCGGGCTTGACCATATAAAGATTTGCCCCAAGGCTCATGCCGGTCTGTATATCCTTTTCCTGTCCTTCCGTTGAAAGAACAATAATGGGGATGTCCTTGTAAGCGTCCTGAGCGCGGATGGTTTTAATGAAGGTGAATCCATCCATGCGAGGCATATTGACATCGGAGACGATCAAATCAACGGGGTCCAGGCTGTACAGCTTTTCAATGGCATCAAGGCCGTCTTCAGCGGTACTGACCTTAAAGCCTTCTCCTTTTAGCACAAAGGCCACCAGATTACGGATGGTCTTTGAGTCATCGACGACCATGATATGTTTTTTCATAATATCCGTTCCTGTCCGTCAGATGTTGACTGCCGCCTTATCGGGAAAACCTGGGCGTTCGATTGTCCGATTATGCTGAAAGCAGCCGCGCACACAAAGAATGCGCGCCATTATAAAGGGCTGAGCCCTGAAAGAGCACTCAAAAGCTTGCCACACATCATATTGATGCGAACTGTTTAGAGGTTATTCATACTTTTTGCAACGGTACAATTTTATTACAAATTCTGTGGATTAAGCTTCAAGCAGCTTTTCCACGATCATTTGTGGGTCAACAATGCCGTGCAGGTGGTCATTCACTTCGGCAAGTCCGCAAAGCAGGTCTGCGCTGGCCCCCAGTTGGGCCTCGGCATTCCAGTTTATCTTGGCCTGATCCAGCATATACATAGTATGAATCTTATCAACGATAAGGCCAAGCTGCATTTCATCACTGCCGCACACCACAATGAAACTTCCGGGTGTGTAACGATGCTGCTGATCAAGGGTCAGCAGGGCATCAAGGTGCAGCAGAGGGGTGACGCGCCCCCGCAGGTTGACGACGCCAGCCACAAAGGACGGAGCCATGGGCAGTCGTGTGAGCGGCATATGACGCAACACTTCAATAATCACGCAAACCGGCAGAAGAAAAATCTGTTCACGCACATAGAACGATACCATCTGCACTGTGGGCAGTGTGGTCAATTGCGTTTTTAAACTGACTGCGGCCTGCGTGGGACGTACTGCATGATCCTCACGTCCCTCTAAGCCGGGGGCGGATATACTGCCCAGAGCGGCGTCCGGCGCTGACCCTGCGGCATCGGGGGAGTATATGGACATATCCGCCAGCGCATCAACGCCAAGATACTTTTGAACAAAAGCCTGCTCAGCGGCGCTGAGCGCAGACGATGCCCCTGCCATGCCCGGCGGGGTAAAGCTCTGACCAGAGAAATATTCTTCAGGCGTTTTTACCATAGCTGCAACACTTCCTGCGCAAGAGCTTCATAGCAGCGCGCCCCTCGCGAATGCTGATCAATGTCATAGATGCTGCATCCCTGTGCGCTGGCCTCACGAAAACGTGTGTCAATGCCAATAATGGAGTTGAACATGGCGTGCTCCATTTTTTGCTGCAAAAGCTCCAGTACCCTGGTGCATGCTTTGGCGCGCTTGTCATACATGGTGGGCAGGGCCCGGTAGAGAATGGGTCTGCCCAGTGCCTTGTTCAGTGTATGCAGCGTGTCAAACAGCAGTTTCAAACCGTGCAGCGCCAAAAAATCTGTCTGTATCGGAATTATCAGCAAGTCAGCCGCCACCAGTGCGTTCACAAGAAGTATACCTACATGGGGCGGGCAATCCAGAATAATAAAATCATAATTTCTGCGCACGGCCTCCAGGCTTCTGCCCAGTATGCTGCCTTTGGCGCTTCTGTCTTTAAAATCAACTTCAAGCTCCGACAGGCGAATGCTGCCAGGGGCCATATCCATACCGTGCAATGCCTGGGAGCGCAGCAAAAGCGGCCACAGTGCGGGCCAGCTTTCTTCGGAGGCCATAAAAAGGTCATGCAGGCTGTAACGCACGTCCTCTGGATATATTCTGGCATGCAGGGTTGCACAGGCGTGCGGATCGAGATCCAGCAACAGGACTTTTTTCCCCGCCCGCACCAGCGCACAACCCAGAGTTACAGCGGTTGTGGTTTTTCCCACGCCTCCTTTCTGATTGGCAACAGCCAGGATTTTGGCGCACATGTCGCGCCTAAGCCAGCTTGCGGTAGACGATGGTGCCTTTGAAATGCTCCAGCTGGAACGCACGGCTGATATTGTGCAGCGACTCTGAATGGCCGATGAGCAATGCGCCATTGACCTCCAGATTGTCATAGAAGGCATTGATGACTTTGCGCTTCATTTCATCGTCAAAGTAAATAATGACATTACGGCAAAAAACGATCTGCGATTTATCAACACGCTTCAACTGTTCTTTGTCGCTAAGATTTATCTGCCCAAAAGAAACGAGGTTTTTCAGTTCGGGCTTGATCTTGTAGACGTTGTCCTCTTTAACAAAGTAGGTGTCGACAATGGATTTTGGCGTGGTGCGCAATGCGTACTCGCTGTAGATGCCACGCCTTGCGGCAGCAAGTACGGCTTCAGAAAGGTCGTTGGCCGTTATTTTGATGTCCCAGCTATGGATTTCACTTCTGAGAACTTCATGAAGAATGATAGCGAGGGTATAGGGCTCTTCACCTGTGGAACAACCTGCCGACCAAATACGCAATTTTTTTTGGCCTTTTTGGCGGCATTGATCCAGTATCTCGGGCAGCACGTTTTTTTGAAAAACTTCCAGTTGCGGCGGATTGCGGTAAAAACTGGTTTCGTTGGTGGTAACAACCTCAAAGAGCTTATTTAATTCAGTCTTCCTACTGGCATCAAACCGAAGGAAATTGTAGTATTCGTTGTAACTTTTGAGATTCAGATCTTTAATGCGGTTGGAAAGACGGTTTTCAACCAGATATTTGCGGTTTTCGGCGATAAAAATGCCGCATTGCTGGTAAATAAAATCGCGAAGCTGCAAAAATTCCTCATCTGAAATCTGCAAGTCCTTGCGAAAGGGCGAAGCAGCCTTTGTGTTCACAACAGCAGGAGTAGGCGTGCGAAAGGCCGAACTTGGGGTGAGGGGTTGACGCAAAGGCGTGCCTGGCTGTGTGCGGAAAAGAGAGGGCTTTGGCGGCACTGCCGCCTGCGGCGTCGTATTGGCCCCGGGCTGGAAAGCGCTGGTTTTGTTGGCCGCCGCGCCTGCTGACGGAAAAAGGCTTGAGCCGGTCGCGCCGAAAGAGGGTGCCTGCTGCGCCCCGAAGGGAGGTTTTTGCGCAGCGGCGTCTTTTGCGGCAAAGGGGCTGGAAACCGAGGTTCCGGGCGGCGTCTGGGCTGTCTGGCGCAAGGGAGACGTCCAGTTGGACTGCCCCAGATTGGGTTGTCCCAGGCCAGACTGGCCAACATAGGGAGAGGTTGCGCCGCCAAATGCAGAAGGCTGGTTAGGCGTAGTGCCCCCGGAACTGAAGGGGCTGCTTCCCGTGTTGTTGCCAAAAGCGGGCCGCGCCGGGGACGCGGCGGGGTCTGTGGGGCGCGGGGCATATCCTGAGGGTTTGAAAGCTGATGTCGGTTGCGGCGGTGTCAGACCTGCGCCAGGGCGTGACGTTTGTTCGTCAGCCGGACGCGAAAAAGCCCCAGGCTGGCTAGGGGGCTTGCCCGTCGCGGATGGAGCCGTGGAAGTGGACGTTCCGCGATTTTCTGTATCGTTGGCGTTTTTATTTTGCGCGCCGTGGGGAAAAAAGGTCGGAGGCTGTGACATGGCTACTCCTGTTCGGCCTGGATGGCTGCCACCGCTTCAGCCGCAGCGTGCTGTAATTCCTGGTCTTCACTGTTCATCAAGCCAAGAAGCACACTGAAGGCCACATTGCCGCCGATCATTCCCAAGGCTTCAATAATCTTGTAAGAAACCATGGGACTGGCTGTTTCAAACAGTTGAGTCAGGTAGGGAACAGCATCGGCAAGTTTGTGTACGCCCAGGGCTTCAATCGCTCTGATTTTGACCCAGTCATTCTCGTCGGCAAGGGCAGAGACAAGGTGCGGCATGACTGCTGGCGTCCCTATCTGACCAAGCAGGTCCACCAGGGCGATCCGCACGTCCTTGTCTTCATCAATCAGGCGGGGCAAAAAGTGGGGCAAAAAGTCTTCAGCCTGTGCCCCCAGATTTTGAAAGGCCTCGATGGCAACCTGTCGCACACGGGGCGAGGGGTCTTCAAGAGCCTGCAGTATTTCATCAAGATTTTCAGTGACGCTATAGCGGCCAAGAGCGTAGATGGCCATCATGCGCTGCATGGGGTCTTCGCTGCGCGCCCTGATTTTAAACTGGCTGTTGAGTTTGGGGCTGTGAAGATTGATGCATGCTTCAAGAGCCATTTCCTGCACATCAACATATCGATGGTCAAGCTGGGCAAAAACGATGTCTTCCACTTCAGGGCAACCATGCTGATTACCGAAAAACACCAGCGCGCT
Organism: Desulfovibrio sp. 86; assembly: GCF_902702915.1. Classification (NCBI taxonomy): domain Bacteria; kingdom Pseudomonadati; phylum Thermodesulfobacteriota; class Desulfovibrionia; order Desulfovibrionales; family Desulfovibrionaceae; genus Desulfovibrio; species Desulfovibrio sp. 86. The sequence goes on from NZ_LR738849.1 coordinate 3,411,298, forward strand.
CTTTAAAACTTCCGGGTCGTCAGAGTGTTCGATAATGGAGAGAAAGAACGGAGTATCCGTGCATGTGCCCATCTGCGCGAGCTCGGCCACAGCTTCCCGTCGCAGTTCTGGACTTACCCGCCAGAAGATGTTTTTAAGCTCCTCAACCGGACTTTGATCCTTTAGAAGCCGACAGGCTTCCATTGCCACGGCAATACGCTTTTCATCTTCGCTACGCAGGGCGTCACGGAGCATGTTGTTGTACCCAAGGGAAGCAATGGCATGTATGGCAGCCTCATAAAGTTCGGGCTGCCGCTCCGCATCAAGGCCTACGGCCAGATTGATGATAGCCTTGGTGGAGTCTTCGTTGCCAATGGCGCTCAAGCCTTGCAGCGCGGCCAACAGAATGTCCTCATCATTATCGGCGAGCGCCTCAAGCAGATAGGCGCGCAAGCGTTCTTGTGACTTGGCGGCCAGCAACGACAGGGAGCGCACGCTCAGAATCTGTACGATGGCTTTGACGATTTTATGCCGAAGAGGCACGCCGACATTTTCAAGTGAGCTGAAAAGAAGCGGTATGGCTTTTACATCCCCCATATCGCCCAGAGCGTCAATGATGGCGGAGCATACCAGTGGCGACGCCTGCGGCAGCAGCTTTACAAGCCCATTGGCAGCGGAAGGATCCTTGATTTTCGCCAGGGCTTCCACCACCGCGAACTGCACCCATTCTTCATCGTGCATGGCCTGGCACAGAGAGGGAACTGCCTCGGGAAAAGCAAGGTTGCCCAAACTCACGGCCGCCTGATAGCGTACGTTTACTTCCGGATCTTTAAGCAGAGCTTTTGAAAGAAGCAGAACAGCCTGGTGCGTCGGGCTGTATCCGAGAATGTCGGCTATAAATATGCGCAGATCCGGGTCTTCATCCTGAAGATACGGCTGCATGCTTTCAATGCTGTCACTGCCGATTTCACGCAAAATATCCATGGCCACATTGCGCACAGGGGCTTCATCGCTACGCAGCAAGGGCAGCAGGGCAGCCACTACCTGGGGGCCTCGAATTTTGCGCAAGGCGTATTCTGCCGCTTCCTGTATGCCGATATTGCTGCTTTTGACAAGCGAGCAGAGCAAAGGGATAGCTTCAAGCAGGGCCATGTCGCCAGCATTGAAAGCGGCACCGCGAATAGTGGCGCTGTCGTCTGACTGCAGTGCTTCAAGTACTTGCGGAGCCGTGTCGAGCGAATTTTCCATAATAGTGCTTCCTGCTGCGCTACTGGTCAGCCCTTGACAATTGTCATGATGGCTTGGGCGATATCATCTGCATCAAGAATCTGATTGGCCAATTTGGCATCAATGACAGCCTTGGGCATGCCATATACCACGCATGAAGCCTCATTTTGGGCAATGAGGCAGCCGCCTTTTTCTCTCAAAATTTTTGCGCCTTCACATCCGTCCGAACCCATGCCGGTGAGCATGACGCCCAAGGTGCGGCGGCCCATGTTTTTTCCGGCGCTTTCCATAAGCAGGTTGACGGTGGGCTTGTACAGCGCGTCACGGGGTTCTTCGGTGATGGCGACTTCAGGCAGGGGGCCGCGCATGCGCACGCTTATATGCTTGCCGCCAGGGCAGACGTAGGCATGCCCGTTTTTTATGCGGTCTCCATCCACTGCCTCGGTGACGCGTATGTTGCAAACACTGTCGAGCCTTTTGGCAAAAGGGCCTGTAAAGGCGGCAGGCATGTGTTGCGCCACAAGGATGCAGGCTGGCATATCTGCAGGCAGGGCTGACAGGATCTTTTGAACCACTGGCGGCCCCCCCGTGGAAACGCCCACGACAACGAGGTCGCGTGGTCCATGGCAGGGCGTCTGAACATAGTCCGCCGGTTGTGAATGCTGCATTCGCGGCAGGGGGGAAGCCGGCATGGCAATATTGTTGATGCGGCGGTATTTGAGACGGATGATGGCCTTACGCCGGGCCAGCGCCGTTACTTTGCGGCGCAGTTCCGACCCGAAAGAATCACGGTCATTGCTCATGTTCTTGGGTATGAAGTCCAGCGCCCCGTATTCCAGAGCCTTGAGAGTGCTTTCAGCACCGCTTTCTGTCAGCGAACTGATCATGAGCACGGGCATGGGCGTAGTCTTCATAAGGCGCTGCAGCGTTCCAAGGCCGTCAAGGCGAGGCATTTCCACATCAAGCGTCATGACGTCCGCATCAAGCTCTTCGGCTTTTTGCAGAGCTTCCAGCCCATCTCTGGCAGTACCGACAACCTTGATTTCCGGGTCCTGCTCCAAAAGAGAGACAATAGCGTTGCGCATGAAGGTTGAATCGTCCACCACGAGAACACGGGTCATACAGGTCGTTCGCTCCGCAAAGAATTTGTCCTTCTAAGGACGGATGTTATATTACGTCAGCCCTAATTTTTTTACAAATAAAAAATGGCTTGCCAAAATTCAACGTCTCGCATATGTTCCCTTTCTCAACGGGATGTGGCTCAGCTTGGCTAGAGCGCAGCGTTCGGGACGCTGAGGCCGCGCGTTCAAATCGCGCCATCCCGACCAGTAAAATCAAGGGGTTACAGATAACATCTGTGGCCCCTTTTTTTATCGGGGTACTGGGTGGTTCTTTGCTTTCACAGACAAGGCCTGCCCTCAATATGGTTGTTGCTTACAACTGGTGTACTATGTTGACAACGATGCCGTCATCCTGCATAGTGCCTCAACAACTGCTTCTACATTCCCTGATTGCCCCGGTATCCCCGGGGCTTTCCATTTCAGAGCTACTAGCAACACGCTGCTTTATTGCGCAAAATTATAAAATGAACTTCTTTGTGCCGCAAAAAATCACCTGCGGCCGCTGCGGTTCATTTTTTTATTTTGTAAAAGCAGAAATAATTATTTTTTGTTTCGCGTGGGCGTGTGGACAAGGTAGCGGTTATGTGCCGCTTATGGCTTAAAAGAGCTCCGGCGGCTGACTAGAGCAGTTTGCCCTTGATTTCGTCAAAGCTGTCGAACAATTTCATTGCCTGAGGGTTTTGCTGGGTTTGCGCACCATAACGTGCCACAAAGCAGAGGAACAGCAAGGCTTCTTCCGGATCTGACATGCTGTTGCAAACAATATCGTAATATTCTCCCCTGTTGGCAGAATCGAATTTTTTTACGCTTTCCGCAGCCTGGTGAAAAGTTTTAAGGAACACTTCACACATCTCGTGCCGAAACACACGGCGTGACAGGGTTTGCAGCAGGGGCGTTTCGGATCGGTTGCCCGCAAGCACGCCTTCCACCTCATCAATAAGCGCTGGCACGGGTGAATCTTGATCCGGACTGCCCACATCGTAACCAAGGCAGTCATAGATAATGCGGCGTACGTCGGCAACAGTGTAGCGATGTTCCCTTGATTTTTTGAATTCATCCATCAGCAGAAGAAACATTCTTTCCCTGTGGTATAACAAGGCATTTTTCTTCTGTTTTTGCAGCTCCTTGCGTTGTTCGCGCATTTCATCATTCTGCATTTTTATTGAAACGATAATCCCAGCGAAAGCCAGGCCGGAAAACAGCGTGTTCAGCACTCCGAAAGAGTCGCCGAATGTGCCGGATTTACTGAAATCTGAGGCGAACAAATATAAACCCAGGGCAGAAGCGGACCAGATACCTACTACAAGCAGGGCCGCTTTCATAAATAGTGACCACGTCACCCGATCCTGAGTCGTTTCTATATTATGCGAGCGTGAATGAGGAGTGGCGGTGTACTCCGGGCCCCGCCGGGTTTCCGCGCTGGAAACGGCTTTGTTTTGTGTGTGTGTACTCATGATTCCGTCTTGTGTCTCCCTTATCAGGTGGCATTGATATTTAGAACATAGCCTTTCGCCATCTGGTCTGCAATCCTGGATGATCAGGAGGTCGTTGTTCCGTTTGCATTTTTGCCAGTACCCAATCAGCTTGACACTATGGCCCATATTTTCCGGGAACACACTCCAGAATCTGACCAGAATCTGAACGGATGATCTGTATTCCATTCATGCCAAGGAATTTTGTGCAGCATGGTGGAGTGAATAAGTTGTTATCCTCTGTCTGGGCGGAGGAGTGGTGCAAGAAACACATCGACATTGATCCGTTCTTTGTCTGCTGTATCTATTCCCACAGCATGTCTTTGCTGATATGTTTTTCCATGCCCTAAGCAGCAGCCGTTCAAGACACACTTGCCCCATATGACTCTGCGGGACGATCGCGTGGGCATGGTGCTGTTCCGCATCCACACGGCAAGCATTGGGACAACCGTCAGTGTGTCGTGTGAGCGTGTGCAAGCGCCAGCGGCTTGCGGGCGTGGGGAGGAAGACATGCCTGACAGGCGTCAGCCCGGCAACACGGGTGTAGGCACAGGCATCATGCAGCGCAGCTGTGCGAGCCGTAGCCAATGCCGTTGCGCGCGAACCGTTCCGCCCGTGCTGCTGTCGGCATTGGCGATGTGGGGAAACAGGCCGAGGGCGGCAATATCCCGTCTGACCATGACAATCTTTCGTTTCCAACAAGGAGCCCATGAAAATATAAGGCGCCATCAGAATACATTCGTCAGTCATCCTTCGTAAAAATATAACAAGCAGGAGACGCAATGGCGGCAGAAGCATGGATAGGTGCGGGCATCGTCACCGCCACGATCGGGCTTTGGGCCACGGCGAGGCTGCCGGAATACCTCGTCGCTTTACTGTTTTTTGCAACCGCCGCCATCTTGCATCTGGCCCCGCCCGACGTGTTGTTCTCGGGATTTTCTTCGGGCGCGTTCTGGCTGGTGCTCAGTGGCTTTGTCCTTGGCGTTACTATCCGCAAGGTCGGTTTGGCGGACCGCATCGCCCGCAGTCTGGCGAGCCGGTTGACAGGCTCATGGCTCCATATGGTCGGGGGCGTGGTGCTGCTCACCTATGCTCTGGCCTTCATCATGCCTTCCAACATGGGGCGCATCGCCTTGCTGATGCCCATTGTCCTTGCTCTGGCCGACCGCTCTGGACTGGTAGAGGGCAGTCGCGGACGCACGGCACTGGCATTGGCGGTCGGCTTCGGCACCTTCCAACTGTCTGCCAGCATCCTGCCCGCCAATGTGCCCAACCTCATCATGGCTGGTGCAGCCGAAAGCGCGTATGGCATCCACCTTTCCTACCTGCCCTACCTGCTGCTGCATGCGCCTGTACTCGGCCTGCTCAAAGGGCTCGCGCTTGTGGGCTGGCTGTGTCTGCTGTTTCCCGCAAAGCCGCGAAAAATTGCGGCATCTGGGCCCTCCCAACCGCTGAGTCCTGCCGAAAAACGCCTGAGTGTCCTGCTGCTTGCGACGTTGGCGCTGTGGATAACCGATGCCGTGCATGGCATCTCGCCAGCCTGGATAGGCTTGGCGGCCGCCTGCGTTTGCGTGTTGCCCCGCATTGGCTTTCTGACTGGCGACGAGTTTGCCGCTGGAGTCAACATCCGCACCTGTCTCTATATTGCCGGTATCCTGGGGCTGGCCGCGTTCGTGAACTATTCCGGGCTGGGAGCCATCATGGGCACGTGGTTGCTGCACAGGCTTCCGCTCGATCCGTCCAGCCCGGCCAGCAACTTCGGAGCCTTGGTCGCGCTGACCAGCGCATTAAACTTCACCGTTACTGCCAATGGCGTACCAGCCTTGTTCACTCCCCTTGCGCAGTCCCTGTCAGATGCCTCCGGTCTGCCTTTGCTGACCGTGCTCATGGTGCAGGTCATCGGCTATGCCACGCCGTTGCTTCCTTACCAGGCATCCCCCATTGTCGTTGCAATGGGCATGGGGCAGGTGCCCGCCAGGGATGGCATTCGACTTTGCCTGGCGCTGGCAGCGACCACCTTCCTGATGCTGGTGCCGCTCGACTATGTCTGGTTCAAGCTGCTGGGCCAGATTCCGCACTGAGCAACCGCACTGAACGCCTCTGATGAGGCCAACGGTCCTTTCTTATGGGGCAGTTGCCACAGGATCGTGGCCCGGTTGCGCGGGCGAAATTGCCCGAAACCGTGCCGCTGCCGTGGCGCGGATGGGCCATTCGAGCATTCAGACCACGGCGGCAACCTATGCTCACGTTACGTCGAAGGGGCAGGGCAGCAGCCCAATTGATGCCTGGATTTAATAGTGGTGATACGGCAGTGATATAAAAATAAGGCGGCTACATTTCTGTAACCGCCTGCTTTTCTTTGGTACCGGGAGCGAGACTTGAACTCGCAAGAGGTTGCCCTCGGCGGATTTTGAGTCCGCTGCGTCTACCAATTCCACCATCCCGGCAAGACGTGGGGCTGGTTTTATCCCTGCCCGTACGTGCGAAAAGCATTACTAGCGCAATGGGCGGGGGTAAGTCAAGAACCAGAGTGAAGCTGATTGCCCCTGAGGTCAGAAACCCTGCGATGTCGCAGAAGTATGCGCATCAAAAAAGCGTGGTGTTGGCGCTTGGGCTGGCCCCGCAATGCATTGCTATGGCGCTTGGTCAGGCGTCTGTTCCTCTATCCAATGGGAGGCCCTTGCAACGGCGCGGTGCCATTGGTGCAGCATTTTTTCTTTTTTATCTTCCGTCATTGCGGGCGTGAAGCGGCGATCGAGCTTCCATTTTTGGGCAAGGACCTCTTCACTTTCCCAAAAGCCCACAGCAAGCCCCGCCAGATATGCAGCCCCAAGAGCCGTTGTTTCTGTAATGGTGGGGCGTTCCACCACTACTCCCGTGAGGTCGGCCTGAAATTGCATGAGCATGTTGTTTCTGCTGGCGCCGCCGTCCACCCGCAAGGTAGTAAGGCTGATGCCAGTGTCTTTTTTCATGGCGTCAATAATGTCAAGCGTCTGTAATGCAATGGCCTCAATGACGGCTCGGGCGATATGGCCTCTTGTGGTGCCTCTTGTCAGGCCGACAATCGTGCCTCTGGCATATTGATCCCAATAGGGTGCGCCCATGCCCACAAATGCCGGAACCATATACACGCCGCCATTATCAGGGACAGTGGACGCCAATCCTTCCAGTTCGGATGCGTCTTTGATGAGCCCAAGTCCGTCCCGGAGCCATTGCACAGCCGCACCAGCCACAAAAACACTGCCTTCAAGGGCGTATGAATAGCCCCGGTCTGTTTGCCATGCCACTGTGGCAAGCAGGTTGTTCTGGCTTGTGCATGGTTTTTCGCCGGTATTCAGCAATAAAAAACAGCCTGTTCCGTAGGTGTTTTTGGCCATGCCTTCTTGCATGCAGCCGTTGCCGTATGCCGCCGCCTGCTGGTCTCCCGCAATGCCGGCAATGGGGACGGCGTGCCCAAAAAATTCAGGATGCGTCCGTGCCATGATGCTGGAAGAGGGGGCAATTTCGGGCAGCATGGCACGCGGTACGCCCATAATTGCCAGCAGTTCATCATCCCATTGCCGCGTATGTATGTTAAAAAGCAGTGTGCGGCTGGCGTTGGAGGGATCCGTGACATGGGCCCCACGCTTGCTGAGGTTCCAGACAAGCCATGTATCCACCGTGCCGAACAGAAGTTCGCCTGCTTCAGCCCGCGCGCGGGCGCCGGGAATGGTATCAAGAATCCAGCGTATCTTGCTGCCGGAAAAATACGCGTCAAGGACAAGACCGGTTTTATCCTGAATAACCTTGGCTTTTCCTTCGGCGCGCAGCTGGTCGCAAAAGGCTGCGGTGCGACGGTCTTGCCAGACTATGGCGTTATAGATGGGCGCTCCGGTGGATTTTTCCCAAACAATGGTGGTTTCGCGTTGGTTGGTGATCCCGATGGCTGCCAGGGCGTTGCCGCTTACCTGTGCATTGCGCAGGCATTCGCGAACGACGTGACTTTGCGAGTCGAAAATTTCATTGGGGCTGTGTTCTACCCATCCCGCCTGAGGGTAGAGTTGCGTGAATTCTTTTTGCGCGATCTGAACGATGTTGGCGTTGTGGTCAAAGAGGATTGCCCGTGAACTGGTAGTGCCCTGATCAAGAGCCAATATGTATTGTGCAGCCATATGTCCTCCACCTGATTCAAAAGCCAGCGGTCTTTGCATGGTACACGGGCAGGGCTTCGTTGAACAGGGGATGCCTCTGGCCTGTATCCCAAGCTTTGCCTGTGAAGAATGCATGTGGCAAAAGAGTGCCCCCATGTTGCCGCTGGCGGATAAGGTGCATTACTGACGTGTCATGCCGGGAGTGCGGCTGCGGGGAGTTTGGCGCACATGTGGATGTGTCCTGAGCCTGAGACGCAAATACCCCTCGGCGCAGGGCCAAGGGGTATTTGCCATAACATTGGAGCAGAGTGCAGCCTGGGCGCTCGGCCAGGCTAAAGACTTGTTAGGCGCAGAGGCGTGCGGCGGGAATAATGGTGAAATTGTTTGCCTGAAGCACCTCAACCGCCTGATCCACTTTGTCGAAGCGAAAAATCATGACAGCGCTTTCGTTTTCGCGTTGGACAAAGGCATACATATATTCCACATTTATGCCGTTGCGCGAAACCAGTTGCAGCACGTCATCAAGGCCGCCGGGCCTGTCGGAGACTTCCACAGCCACAACGCTGGTGCGGCCGAGAGTAAAGCCTTTTTCTTTAAGAACGGTTTTGGCTTTTTCGTGGTCACAAACGATCATGCGCAGGATGCCAAAGTCAGAAGTGTCCGCAAGTGACAACGCACGAATATTAATGCCTGCTTCAGCCAGAGTGCGGGTCACTTCTGCCAGGCGTCCGGCCCTGTTTTCCAAAAAAACGGATAATTGTTCTGCTTTCATGACAAAATCCTTTATGTCCGGCTGGACTCAGGCTTTATGGCTGGGGTCGTCATCAGTGGAAGAAGGCTTTTTATTTTTGGGCGTGATGTCAATTTCATCAGGCTCGGAAGAGGCCCGGCGGAAGTTGCGAATGGCCCTGCCAAGGCCGCCGCCAATTTCGGGCAGTTTCTTTGCGCCAAAAAGCAGAAAAACAACTACCAGTATGAGCAACAATTCTTGCACGCCAATGCCGGCCATGCGGCAAGCCTCCGTTACGGGGTTGGGCTGAAAAGCCGTATCTATTCTTAGGAATATAAGCCGCACGGGGGGGAAGGTCAAGGTGTCTGCCCCATGGAGGGGGGCGGGGATATGCGGCAAAAACTGGCAGAAACAAGCGCGGGCCATCACATAAAGGTGACGGCCCGCGCTAGCATGTTTGGAGTAGGTTAGTCTGCTTACACGTTGCCGTCAGCCAGAGCGGATTTGGCAACGAGTATGGTCATATTGTCGCTGGTAAAGGCAATATAGTCGCCGGACATGCTGCCAGGGGTCTGGCTGGCGTTTTGGCTCCAGTCTGACGACAGCTCAATTTTTTCACCGTTCAAAACCACGCCGTGGCTCTCAAGGCCGGACACGCTGGTCAGGCCATTTCCGCCATCCGTCACAAATATTTCAACATTCTTAACGGGATTGGCAGCAGGGTTGGCAAACAGGCTGTCGAGCGTATCTTTGTCCGCGCCTATCATCATATCAATGCCGGTGCCGCCGTCCATAACGGTATTGCTGGCATTGAACACAAGCACATCGTTGCCGGCCCCGCCGTAGAGTTCGTTGCTTCCGGGGCCGCCATCAAGGTAGTCATTCCCGGCGCCGCCAAAGAGGGTGTCGTCGCCAAGACCGCCATAAAGCATGTCGTTGCCGTCGCCACCTGAAAGGATGTCATTGCCGGAACCGCCATGAAGGACGTCATCACCGCCGCCGCCAAAGATCACCTGCGGGCTGGTTGCGCTTTCATCACCAAAAGGCCCGCTTGCATGGCCGCCATTCAAATGCACTTCAACCTTGCCGGAATCGCTATTCGTCCAGACGCCGTCATTGACCTTGTACTGGAACTCGTCCTTCACGTCCTCGCCATTAGCGTACATTGCGGCCAGCTTTTTCAGCACGGCCGTATCGTCGGACATCGTGTACTTGTACTCATACCCGTCGCCGGCGCTGTTGGTAATAAGTTCAAGTGTGCCAAATTCACCAGCTATTATAGTTGATGAACCGGAAACCGCGACCTCGGCGCCGTGGCTGTCGGTGAATACATAGCTGAGGTGGTCGCCGTCCTGGTCCTTGAAGGACAAGGGATTTGTGTCAAACTGGATCTCATTTCCAGCTGGGATAACGCCGCTAAGAATCACGGGCAGCGTCACATCGTGACCCTCAGGCGCATGGTTTGTACCCGCGTAGCGGATGGTCACATCGCCCGACGTATCACTGGCCCCATGCTGGTCTGTCACCTTCACCGAGAAATCAAATTCTTTGTATTTATTGGAGGGAATGCTGCCTGCCTTGGAAGGATCGGGCTCAAAGGTGTACTTCCACTGTTTTTCGCCGTTGCTCGCCTGTTCATAGAGCAGCGTGAGCGTTCCTTCAGGAAGGTCGCATGTAAAGCGCGTGGAGTCGCTGGGATCCACCACAAGAGCATGCTCCGTTCCACCAACACTGATGGTGAGGGTATGCGTATCACCCTTGTCCGGATCTGTAACCGTGATGGTACTGTCCGCGCCATTCACGGTAATTACAGGCGCGTCATTAGCGCCTATAATGTCAATGACGAGGCTTCCTGTCCCTTCAGCTCCATACGGGTCGCGCACAACAAGGTTAAAGGTGTCCTGGTCTGTCTTCCCTTCGCCCAGGGCCTTGATGGCGTTGGGGTTGGTTACCGTGTATTCATAGTACGTTTTGCCGCCGGCACCCGTGGTAAGCGTCAGCTTGCCATATTTGCCGTGCAGCTCGGTGACGTTCAGATCGCCAAGTAAGGGGTCATTCGTCCTGATGAAGACCTGCGTGGCATCGCCGTCAGCGTCAAGCGTAACAACTTCACCGGTAAGTGCCGTATATTTGTCGTCACTGCTTTGCGCAAAGTCAAAATCGTTCTTGTTCAGAGGATCGGCGGTGTAGTCAGGATGTTTATCACCAGTGAAATCAACAATGATGGGCGTGGTATTGGTGCCCATGATATTGATGTTCAGGTCGGCCGTGGATTCATTGCCGTGCGTATCCTGAACCACAACGGTGCCGGGGATGTGAAGCTCTTCTCCGACGCCAAGTTTGGCGATGCCGTCAGGCTTGCCCTTGAAGGTATAGAGGCCTGTCTTGTCGTCAATACTCAGGGACCCCATTTCTACCGCGCCGGGGGTGGAGTTTGAGGTGACCTCCCAGCCCGAGGCGGTTTTGATGGCGAATATTTTGACGTCAGTAGCGTTAGTGCCGCCATCCTTGATGCTGTACTTCAAGTGATCGTAGTCGGCCGCGTCCGTATCATAACCCTGGGCCTTGCCATGCACGGTATAGTCAGCGTCAGTGCCGCCCTGCTTTTCCTTGACGACAAGCAATGCGCCAGACCCGGCAGGGCCGGTTGCCGCAAGCGAGCCGTCCACGCCATAGAGGTAGAGCGTGGGCACATCGTCGGTGCCCTGAATGTCTACAGTGATTTCCTTGTAGGTGACGCCACCTTTGTCATCTCTGACGATGACCCTGAATTTTTCACTAATGGATTCAGGCTTCGAAGACGGGTCGTTGGGATCCGCCCCGTTCAGCGCCTGAACTTCCGGGTTGGCATTGTTCAGCTTGAAGTAATAGCTGCCGTCAGCGCCCATGACCAGAACACCGTACTTGCCAACTACCATGGACCCTTCGCCGCTGCCGTCAGCATTGGCCACACTGTATAAAAGCTTATCTGCATCGCTTCCGGGGAAAGGCGTATCAGGGTCGGTTGCCGAAACCGTGTTTGTGTCGCTGATGACCTTACTATCCTCGGTGACGACAAGATCGTCAGCCGTGGTGATTATCGGGGCATCGTTTTTGGCATCCAGGCCGACATTAAGCGTGTGGTTCGTGCTTGCCTTGCCGTCGCTGATCTGGATGGTCACGGAATCCTCTACCTTCCCCCCCAAGTTGACATTTTGATAGGCGGGATCAAGCGTGTACGTATACTCGAAATGCGAGTTTCCGTTAACGACCGTCTTTGTAATGGTGTATACGCCATACTGGCCCTGAACCGTGTAGGTATCCGTGCCGGTGGACGTAACGCTGTCGCCCTTGAGGATAAGGTTCTGGCCTTCCACCATGTCGAGGTCTTTGGCCTCAAAGTTGCCGGTCGTGGTAGTATTGGTCCACGTGCCGCCAGGTTGCTGGGTCAGGCTGCCGTCGGACGAACTCACCACAAAGGGCAGATCATTGGTGCCATTTACGGTGATCTCAATGACCTTTGAAGTGCCGTCTTTGTCGGTAACCGTGAATTTCTGCACGATATGGTCTTCTTCGCGAAGCTTCTGCACGTCAGGATGGTCGTTATTTAGGGTGTAGGTATAACTGCCATCCGGCTTGAGAGTGATGGTGCCGTACTTGGTGACAATCATATTGTCAGTGGCCCTGGTGCTTGTGTCTCCGCTATCAGAGGACGTAAAGCCCGTCAGCTTGAGGCCGGCATCATAGTAGTCGTCGCCGCCCACCTTGCCAGTAGCAGCATATTTAGCATCTTCCTTGACGGAGTTGTGCTGATTATCCAGACCCGTACCCGGGTGCGTACCGCCGCCTTCGCCCGGGTCGGGGTTGGGAACAGGGGTTCCCGAACCGCCACCGCCACCGTGGTCCGCATCAGGACCGGCAACCTTGATGACAAGCTTGATGGGTTCTTCAGACGTGGCATGGTGGGGGTCGCGCACATAGACATCAAAGATTTCTTCCGTAATGGCTTTAGAGTCTCCGGCGACAAGGTCTTTGTAGTTAGCGCCGTACTTGTCCAGAGTATACTGGTACGAACCATCGCGCTGGATAATAAGCGTGCCGTATTTGCCGACAATCTCCTGCACCAGGTTGCCCTGGGCCTCTCCAGCGCCAGTTTCGCCATCAACGGCAAAAAAGACGAGTCTGCTCTGATCGCCGTGGTCGACGTCCTTGACGATACTTTGCGATTGGAGCGAACCGTTTACCGTAAGATTCCCACCATTTGTCCTATCCCAATGGGCCATTTCGTCGCTGTCCACAACAACGGCATGGCCATCCCTCTGGTCAAACGTGAACTTGGAGGTGACGGTATTTCCGGTGAGACTGTTGGTGTAGGTCACAGAAACGCTGCCGGATGTTTCTGACGTCACCACCGGAGCGTCATTGGTGCCATTGATGGTGATCACCAGATTGTCTTTGGTCGTTTCGCCATCGTGATTTGTACCCGAACCGATTACGGTGACAGGCACGGTTATGACCACGGATTCTCCAATGGCAAGGTTGTTTATGGGCGCACCAAGGGCATCACCGTCCTTGAGGGGTTCAAACGTGTACTTTCCATCGGGCCAGAGCGTGAGAGTGCCGTAGCCGTTGATGGTGTATACGGAGGAACCGTCGCTGCCAAGAGCAGGGCCACTGATGTCGCCGATGTTCGCACCGTCGTTTTCAGCCGCTGCGGGAAAACTCACAGTGGGTTTTTCATACGTATACTTATCAGAAACGTCTGAACCAGGCGTCGGCCTGTCTGACAAGTCCGGATCGTCCACGTGGAGTTGCCCATTGATCACAAAATCTGTATCAACTGGCCTTCCGTTGTTGGGGTGGTTCGCGCCAAGGTGGTGCACATGTCCGTGGCTGCTCGTGCCGTCATAATGCAGATAGTAGTAGGTCTCGCCGGGCAGGTCCGAGCCGTCCACGCCGTCTTCCTTGATACTGCCCTTATTGCCCTCAAGGGTGCCAGGATCGTCATTGCCGTTGATGGTGATGACGATGGGTTTTACTTCGGAGTACGCGCCGTTGGGGTCTTTTACGCGTACGTAAAAGGTGTCTTCTGCGGATTCGTTGTTGTTGAGCCAGGTGAGATCATCGGTACGGGTATAGGTAAACGCGCCCGTCTGCTGATTGATTTCAAGAATGCCGAACTTGCCCTGGACAATAAAAGTGTCGCTTTTGAGGTCAAAATTGGCTTCATCGTTCAGATCATTACCGCGCAGAGCCGCGTTGGAAACGGATTTTCCGGGCAGCAGGTTGACCAGCGAGAAAGTAAAGCCGTCCCCCGCAGATACAACTTCAGATGAAGTAGTCGCGATTTGATCTGACAGTTGTCCCTTGAAAAGCGAGGGGAACTCCGTTTTGATGGAAGTGTAAACGTACCATCAACCGGGCACAGCGCCCACGGAGTTTCCCCATGGAAAGTTTCAATCAAAACGTCATCAAACACAAGACCGGACTTCTCAACCTTGCTGCCGAACTCGGCAATGTCTCCAGAGCCTGCCGCATCATGGGCTTTTCCAGAGATACCTTCTACCGGTATCAAACAGCACGAGACGCCGGAGGCGTTGAAGCGCTGTTTGAGGTCAGCCGCAAAAAGCCCAACCTGAAAAATCGCGTGGAAGAGGCCACGGAACTGGCGGTGTTGGATTTTGCGATAGCCTTCCCTGCTCATGGGCAAGTGCGGGCCAGCAACGAACTGCGCAAAACCGGCGTATTTGTGTCGCCGTCAGGGGTGCGTTCCATCTGGTTGCGCCATGACCTGGCCTCAATGAAGCAGCGCCTGAACGCCCTGGAGAAGAAGTCCGCTGAAGAGGGCATTGTGCTCACCGAAGCCCAGGTACAAGCTCTGGAGCGTAAAAAACACGACGATGAGGCTTGCGGCGAAATAGAAAGCCATCATCCCGGATATCTCGGCAGTCAGGACACATTTTACGTCGGCACCATCAAGGGCGTCGGCCGTATTTATCAGCAAACCTTTGTGGATACCTACTCTAAGTGGGCGGCTGCCAAGCTCTACACTACCAAAACACCCATCACCGGAGCCGACCTGCTCAATGACCGGGTTTTGCCATTCTTCACTTCAATGGAAATGGGCATTATCCGCATGCTGACGGACAGGGGCACAGAGTACTGCGGCAGACTGGAAACGCATGACTACCAGCTTTATCTGGGCATAAACAACATAGAACACACCAAGGCCAAGGCGCGGCATCCGCAGACAAACGGCATCTGCGAACGTTTCCACAAGACCATCCTGCACGAGTTTTACCAGGTTGCCTTCCGGCGGAAACTGTATAACTCTCTGGAGGAACTGCAGGCCGATCTGGATGTCTGGATGGAACATTACAACATCGAAAGGACACATCAAGGGAAAAAGTGTTGCGGCAGAACGCCATTGCAAACACTCCTTGACGGAAAACAGATCTGGAAGGAAAAGGTCGGACAACTCAACTAACCTGACAATCGGAACCATCAAAACGGAACCGACTGTCAGATCAAGTCTGAACTACTACACTTCAGAATGCCATGTCTGGTCTGTATCGACATACGTGCCGGCATCCTCATAGTCTGTAATGGCAATTTGCCCCGTGAGAACCTTGCCGCCGATGTTCTTGTCGTAGTGTTCTTCCATGGACATATCAAGAGTGCCAATGTCAATGATGGGTCTGTCATTGGTGCCTTGCACTGTGACGTCGGCAGGTGTTGTGTTCACAGGCGGGCCTGTGATGACATGATTGCTGTCGGTTTCATACACCCGCACTTCAAAGTCGTCAGTGAGCTTTTCGTTGAAGTTCAGCTTCTGCACATCGGGGTTATCGTTGTTGAGCTCGTACGTATACTTGAAAGGGGGAGTGTCGTCGTGGTCTCCGTCCGCCTTGGTGCGCTCGATAATGAGCTTTCCGTATTTGAGCTCGATTTCGATGGAGTCCTTCCCGCTCATGAGCGTGTTGACATCATAAAGGCCGCCGTCGCCGTCTGCGATAACGTAGTGCATCTTGGCATCAGCGCCGGGATTGTTCAGGGCTTCCTGATCGCTCTTGTCAACATCGTGGGCGTAGATTTTTCCGGTGGATTCGGGCTGTCCCTTTTCTTCGTTCTGGTACTGCGCCTTGTACACAGTGTCCTGACTGTCGGTAACCCGCACAAATCCGGCAGGCATGACACCTTGTTCCACAACGATGCCACGGCCGCCGGTAAGCCCGGTGCTGGTGGGATCATCACTGCCGACCACTTCAAAAATCAGCTGTTTTTCATCATACGCGCCAAACTGGTCACGGATGGTAAGGGTAAAGTCGTCCTGGCTGGTTTCATTTTTGCCCACAGCGGCGGCGCGTATGGGGTCTATCACATAGCGGTACGTGTAGGTGTCGTTGGTATGGTCACTACCTGAGGAGGTGCGCACAACATACAGGTCGCCGTACAATCCACTGACCTTGATGGTGTTGTCGGACGTGCTGCTGGCCAGATCAATGCCCTGCCCGCCAGTTGCAGCGTTTTCTGCCTTGATGTCGAGGCCATTTTTCATGTCCAGCGCATCAACATCGTGGATGGTAAGCTTGCCCGTGGCCGTCTGGACAGTCTTGTCATCCTGGAAAATTCCGCCAATGTTGCCGGTCATGGCGGCATTGTCGTGCGTGATGGTGAGTTCGGGGACGTCGTTGGTGCCAACAATAGTTATGACAATCTTGCCATTGCCCACTGTGGTGGCTTGTCCGTCGCTTACCGTGGGCGAAAGAGTTATGATCTTTTGCTCGCCCTCGCTCAGTATGTCAGCGGGGCCGCCGGTGGCATTGTTGAGCGTGAATTTAAAAGTTCCATCGGCATTCATGCGCAGAGTGCCATAGTAATTGTCATTGCCGGGCGCCTGGTCGGTAACGGTGCCGTTGGCAAGATAGTAAACAGTGGTTGAACCGTCCGCAGCGGCGGCAATAGGCGTGCCGCTTGAATTGGCCATGCCATACGTCAGTTTGGCGTCATCGCCGAAGTCCACGTCATCAGCCTTGACATGACCGTCAAAGGTCAGTTTGTGCTGCTCATTGCGCGTGGCGTCGTCAGCCAGATTGGCGTCGCCGACATCCTTGGTGGGAGTTTTTTCCGCGATGTTGGGGAAGAGATCATTGTCATTGGGCGCGAACACGCCGCTTTCCTTAACAGTGCCCTTGCTGCCTTCGGTAAAGAAGGGCGCGTCATTGGCGCCGACGATCTGAAGCTTCAGTGGAATGTCGCTCCATGCGCCGAATTCGTCCTTAACAACGACTTCAACCTCCACGAGCATTGTGTCGCCCTCGTTCATGCCCTGGACGCAGGTGGAGCTGTTCTTAAGGGTAAAGGAGTAGGAAGCGCTGTTGGTAGTGATATTCAGCGTGCCGTAATAGTCTGTGGTGTTCAGCGCGTGAAAATCCGCTTCGGTGAGCAGAACATACCCATCAGCACCATTGGGCACGACATAAAGCTTGCTGACCATCTCCTCCTGGCCAGAAGAGTCCGTCACCTTGAAGCCATAGCGCAATTGCGCGTCGTTGTCGTAGTCTGTGGCGGTTATGGAGCCTGTGACCTTGACGTTGTCGTTGGCGCCGCTGGCATCATTGTCCTTGCCGGATTCCTTGATGCTTTCCTGGTTCACGCCATTTTCGTCGGGCAGCATCTGGGCGTTGTTCCAGTGAGCGGCATTGTCGGTGAAAATCGGGCGGTCATTGGTGCCAATGATATTCACGTCAATGGTGTTGTCTCCGCCCACGGGGGTGCTGCCGTCACGCAGGTGGTCGACGTCATAGTCCTTCAGGCCATATTCGTCCTGCACGGAAGGCCTGAACTGCAAGTGCACTTCCTGGCCTTCAGCAAGAGCGTTGGTTCTGCCTCCGGCTTCAGTGCCGGTAAGGGTAAACGTATAGCTGCCTGATGAGGTATCGAGGCTGAGGTCGCCATATTCAGTATGGTAGATGGTGATATTGGGGTTGCTGGAGTCAGTCTCAATGCCTGTGACTGTTACAGGCCGTGTCCCATCAACAAGGCCCACAACACTGCCAACAGCCATGGCATTGCCAGAATTGTCGGCAATACCGTAGGTCAGCACGCTGTCGTGGTCAGGATCGCGCGCGATGATCTGGCCTTCAATGGTGGTTCTGTGCTGATCCGGCCCGATGCCGCCAGCCTGGGTGGAGGCGTTTTCATTGGGGTCAAGCGCGTTGGTGGTGTCTTTTTGACCATAGCTGCCGGCAAACACACCGTCTTCTTTCAATATAACGTCATCAACCCTGATAATGTCGGGCGCGTCATTGGTGCCTTCAATGACCACATTGATGGGCTGCGTTATGCCGGTATTGATGCCGTCAGTAATGGAAACAACAATGCTGTCAGTGTGGATTTCGCCCTGTTTCAGCGAGTCCGCGTTGCCGTAGTCCTCGTTGTTCAGGGTGTAGGTATAATCGTAGGTCACATTTGAGCCAGCGTTGGAAGGCGTGATGGTAAATGTGCCGTAATCTGTGGTGATGGTGGTGGTGCCTACGGCATTAACGGCATAGCTCGTTCCGTTGATAATGACAGAGGCGCTGAGAGTGTCGCCATCAGGATCATTGGCCGTAAAGCTGCCGCTCATGGTGGCCACGCCAGCTTCGGGAACGAAATTGCCGGAAGGGTTTTTAACCCAGCCGGATTCCTTGAGCGAAAGGGTGATCAATTCGCCCTCGGTGTTCAGAGTCGGGGCTTGGTTGGCCAGCGGCGCACTCAAGAGGTTTTCAGAGGCGACAGTGTCAAGGGTAAAACCATAGTCAAGCCCGTCAAGATGGTCCAGGCCGCTTTGCAGGCTGCTGTCAACATATTCGCTGTAGTGGCTGTCGCGCCCAGCGGTGGCAGGGCCAGCCGCAGGCATGAGGTCCGGGCCCATTGCGGCAAAAAAGTCGGCGCTGCTGACGAGCTGACCGTCAACTTCGAAGCTGGGGGCAGTTTCCTTGGTATATTCTGTGTAGAAATTTTCGACACGGACGCTGGAGCCGTCGTCAAAGCGGAACAAAAGGTCATTGCCAGAGCGCTCAAGGGTTGCTTCGTCAGCAGGAAAACTCAAAGCAATCCGCGCATCGGGTTCAGCTGGCACAAGGGCCTGCTGCGAAGCCGCCGGACGGGTAATAGTAACAGTACGCATGGATGCCTCCAATAAACTTTTTCGCGAACTGAAAAACAGCTCAAGCGAAAAGGCTAGCTGTTCGCACAGAAATAGTGCGAAAGTTGGTTGCCCGAATCGGGCCAAAGTAGGGGATAAATAGGGAGCAGGCGGAACCTGCTCAAGGCTGGATGCCAATTAAAGGGTGGCATCGCCTCGTGTTCGTCGTGTGTGCATTGGCAGATTTGACGAACGCAGTGAAAAAACGTGGGCAGTAAATAGAAGTTATTATTAAAAGCTGGCTCAAATATACGCAGTTTATAGAGCTAGTCAAGGCATAGACTTCATTGTTTTGCCAATAGCCAATAGAAAAAACTGTGTGAAGAACCAATTTTTAATTATTATATTTAATGTGTTAAAAAAAGACTTCCGATAAATTTAAAGAACGATTTTGTGTTAATGTAGTGCTGTTTTTTGTAAATTGCCAAATTAGAAAACTGAATTTTTTTAGAGTTCTAGAATACAGTTTATCATAATAATGCATACAGATATATCATACGGATGTCATGACAGGCCGAAAAAAAATGTTCCTGAGAAAAAATATCAACTTACATCGAGATCGCGAACTGTAAAAAATACTGGTGCGGTACTTTTTTTCTCGGGCAGAATGAATGAAAATATATGATAATCATCTGTAATAATTACAAATTAAAATTATTTTTGTTGGTGCAGTATCGAGTAACCAGTGGGGTGGCAGTGAAAGCAAAAAACTGCCCATTGTGACAAGGCAGCCATTAATAGCAACACGCTGGTTCACAGATATGCCGTTTTTGTTCTGGGCAGGTTTTCCTTGATGGTCGTTCACCAGCATTGGTGCCTGTTTCATAAATAATTACCCTTTGGCGGCAACGCTTCCTTGTTCGGTGATTTGTTATTTTTGTGTGAAAAATAGTTATGTTAGCAAAAGTCTGAGTTTCATTTTCTGGATAGGTTGTTGCCGCTGTATTGTTGGCCTGAGTGCGGCTTTCGTTGTTTCTGTTCAATAACATCCCACATTCTTTCTGTATTTTCCTATGAGTTGTGTATGTTATACTATTCACAATTTGTAGGTATAAAAGTGACTAAAATACTAGGTATATTGATGAGAACACGTAAATGCACTTATGATCAATTTCATGAAAAAGTGTCAAGAAATTGCAAAAAAGGCGTGGATCGGGTCGTGACGTGGTGATGGGGCAATCGGCAGAGTAGCGGAATGCGGCTTTATGCTCCAGACGGACCCATCCCTCACACTTGAAAGCCAGCCTTGTGGGAGGTTCTGTTATGGAAAGCTTAAAGAATACTTTGTCTGCTGCTATTGAATTTGGCGAGTGCGTTTTTGTCACTGAAAAAGAACGCGGAAATATCGGAATCATCCCCAGAGGCGTTACTACTGACTGCGTTGTCTGCGATATTGTATCCGTTTCGCGTTCCTGCGATGCGCAAAAGAGAAGGGTAAAACTGGATCTTGGTGATATTCAGCTGGCTTAGAGCAATTTTATTTTGAAATTGCTCTGGCGGATGCGGGAGCCGGCGTCCGCTGTAGAGGCGCAAGCGCAGCGTCAGCCGTTGCGACGCAGGAAGCTACGGATGCTTAAAGCGTTGTGACGCAGGAAACTACGCTTGAAGACAGCATGAGTTACCATACGTCTTGTTCTGTGTAATCGCTGTCGCCATTCGTCAGGCTCGCAGACGCGCCAACGACTGCCCCAAAGACAGTATGCGTAACGGCACTGCTTGTTCCATACAATCGCTGTCGCCATCCGTAGCGATGCTGTCCTGCCCCGTAAGGCGGTTCCCGCCAACGGTTCAGGCAAGCCCTTCGGGCAACGGCTGATGCGAAGACAGCACCGCTATTTATTTGCGCGGTTACGTGCCGAAGCGGGCGTCTTGACAGCATTGAGATTTGTAGCGTGTCCATTGAGATTGAGCGTAACGCCCGGCCAGTGAAAATCCTGGTCGGGCGTTACGCATATTTACGGTGTGGCGTGTAGTGAAATGGGGCGCTGTTGGATGAGACGCCGTCCCCTCTTATGCGTCAGGAACATATACAGCATCGCAAACCAGAGCATCCCCTGCACTTGTTCTTCGTTTCGCGCGCTGGCGCGCTCAACTGGCTAAAGCCATAAATCAGCACCACCCGCATAGCGGGTGGTTTGCTCTGGCCCTGTAAGGGCCTGTTGCCGGCTGCGCCTAAAGACGCTGGCTTTCACTGCGTTCAAGCCCAGTGCCATTGTCGCTTTGGCTACCCCTTGAAGGGGTCTTGATACTCGCGCGTACTCAACTTATCTTGCAAAATGTCATGCTTCTCCAGCTGCTGGATATATTTTCTGATCGTTGCCTCATTGAGTCCGACTGTGCTGACATAGTATCCTTCGGCCCAAAATTTTCTGTTGCCGAACTTGTACTTAAGGTTTGCGTATTTATCAAAGATCATCAGTGAGCTTTTGCCTTTCAAATACCCCATAAAACTCGATACGCTGATCTTTGGCGGGATACTCACCAGCATGTGTATATGGTCTGGCATCAAATGCCCTTCTAAAATCTCTACCCCTTTGTACTTACAAAGACTCTGCATGATTTCTTTTATACTATCGCGCAGTTGTGCGGATATTATTTTCTTCGATACTTAGGTGTAAACACGATATGATACTTGCACAGCCATTTTGTGTGAGCTAAGCTTTGGGCCTTGATTCCCATAACAAAAACACCCTTCTTTAAAAGTTACGATGGGCTTGAACAACTTCATCGTACAGGAAGGGTGTTTTTGTGTGTATAACACTTTGTCCCCACCCGCATAGCGGGTGGTTTTCTGTTTCGCGCGCTGGCGCGCTCAACTGGCTAAAGCCATAAATAAAAAGGGCCGGGTTTTCCCGGCCCTGTACGTTAATGTTCCCACTACTGTGGTGTATGACCATAGCTAAAAATAGCCTAGGCGTAAAGAGCTTCTCATCGGCATTGTTCGCCAAGCTTCATGCGCTATAAGCCAAACTAGCAGGGTGGACTTTCCTCATCTTGGGAGATGTTCTTGCACATAGCTGAATCCTCCTTGTGATGTATGAGGATGCTCTAGAGCTTGATTAATTCATGCAGAAAATCCCCATAAAATGCAAGTAAAATATATTTAATAGTTATAGCTAATTAAAGAAAACATGCTGTTTTCACACATAAAAAAATGCCATAACCCCGATGCCCCGATTCGGCAATGGATCATGCCGAGGTTGTTGCCCGCAATGGCATGTCTGAAGGATTGGGGCGTCCGATCCTGATCGCGGCGGCATGCAACACCACGGCAATAAGCTGGAAGATAAGGATTCTCCCATCAGAGCATTTTGCTTTTGAAATACTTCCTGTTTCAACGCATCATTCTGTCGAAAAACGTGGTTTTCGCCAGAATCCACGCCACTTCGTGGCGGTTGCCGCGCTCGCGTCAGCAGAGCAATTTCAAAGTGAAATTGCTCTAAAGCCGCCTGATTTATGGGAGGCAGTGCAGATATGAGCTGTCAAGATACAGAGTGACACAAAGAGAAACAGAAAAAGCCTTTAAACTAACTAAAACAAAAGGCTCACGAGCCTTTGTGAGACATCGTGAGCCTTGCTGAAATTGTTTGATGGTGGAGGCGGGGGGAATCGAACCCCCGTCCGAGAACATTCCACTCGAAGCATCTACAGGTTTAGTTCAGGAATAGATTTCACCACGTTGTTGGCCCCTGAACAGGCGCAACACAGCAATCTCGCCGGTAACCTCCTCGCGGAAAACCCCGGTGAGCTCCGGTCTCCGCCAGCCTGATAAGTGTCGCCATCCAGGGTTATCAGGCATAGCCCTGGACGACGTGACCGTTAAACGGTCTTTGCCTCGCTGTTATTAGGCAGCGTAAGCGTAGTCGTAATCGTTGTTGGCAATTACTTTTGTGCCGCTTTTTACGAGGCCAGCGGCGCCTCGACCTGCCGCTAAGGCTTCTACGTCCCCGTCGAAACCAGTGCGCCCCCAAATATGGTGGAAGAGAAATATAAGACTGTTATGCCCAATTGGCAAGCTCAACGGATATAGAAATGTGAGAGCGGCCCTTTGAGGCACATATGGTATCGGCTGAACAGGGGGTCTTCCAGCGTTTCGCCCTGAGCTGCAAGCGCTTGCTGAGCCTGTGAAGCCACGGTGAGACCGTGGGAAAGCAGGGCCGCTTGAGCCATTTGCTGAAAGAGCCGCTGCAGACTGGGTTGTTGCGCGATAATGCGACACAAGCCTTCCGCGTCGGCATCACTGCCTTCCACGACAAGTTTTCCCGCAGGAGACAGGTACAGCAGCAGCCGGCTTTCAAGCTTCAGGCCAACTTGTTCGACCTGATTGCGGATCTGCGCCATAAACGCTTCTTGCATGATTTCAAGCCGGGCTTCCAGGGCCTCGACAAGGCTGTCTCCAGAGCGCTCAAGCTCACGCAGGATTTGCAGGGTTGCTTCATCCAGGGCCGTCAGGGGGGAGCCTTCATACATCCAACGGTGCTGATTGGATGAAACGTTGCC
Source organism: Desulfovibrio sp. 86 (assembly GCF_902702915.1). Lineage (NCBI taxonomy): Bacteria > Pseudomonadati > Thermodesulfobacteriota > Desulfovibrionia > Desulfovibrionales > Desulfovibrionaceae > Desulfovibrio > Desulfovibrio sp. 86. The sequence continues at coordinate 3,434,625 of NZ_LR738849.1, forward strand.
GGACTGCACGTGGAGCATGCTGTTTATCTGGTTTTGGCTTTCAGGTGTCACAGGCTACCCCGCATATGCTTATGGTCATTTTTTCCGTGTAAAGTCACAGTGCCAGATATAAAGCAAGATGGGTGCCATACCGGTCAGAAATACGCAGCGTCAGAAAATATTCTAGAAAATATTAAGAATATGTTGAAAGTACGAACTGTCGTTGAAGGTATCATTAATGAAAAAGAGAGGAGGGGGCAGAGCAGAGCGCCAAAAAATGAGCGCTTTGGGGTTGCAAAGAACAACGGCAAAATCTTCCGACAGCGTTCAGCCTTTGCGGAATCCGGGCGAATAGGGGATATTGATGCCGGTTATTGCGCCTCAAGGCTGCGGGCCATTGCCTCGCCCTGTGCGCCTCCACCGGCCATGCGGGCCAGTTCCTCATGGCGAGCCGCCTTGTCCAGTGGCAGGCAGAGCGTGAAGGTGGCGTTGTCCCGTATGGTTTTGCTGATCTGAAAATGCTTGCGTGCCCTGGCCGCAAGCTGCGGCCAATGCGTTATAAGAAGCATCTGGCGACTGCTTGCCAGCGCGTACAGTTTTTCAGCCAGCTTGTTGAGAGTGAGCCCGCCGACTCCGGCGTCAACTTCGTCAAAAATAAAAATGGCGCTTTCTTCATCTTGCCGTACGCTGGCCAGGGCCAGTAAAAAACGCGAAAGTTCGCCGCCCGAAGCTATTTTATCCAGAGGTTGCGGGGGTTGGCCAGGGTTGGGGGCCCACAGGATGCGCCCGCGCTCATCCCTGATGCCTGGCCAGATTTCATGCTGTTCGAAATGGGGAATGACGCGCACCTGTTCTGAAAAGCCCAGTTGCCGCAGTTCCTCTTCAAGCGCGCTTGCCATGTGGGTTGCCGCGCTGCGGCGCAGGGGAAGGATTTGCGCAATTATGCCGGAAAGCTGCTCTGCCAGCGCTTCTTCTTCCCTGCCAAGACGGGCAAGATCAAGAGCGCATATATCGAGAAACGACAGGTTTTCAACGATTTCTTCACGCAGGGACAGTATCTGCGGCAAAGTGCGGTGCAGCTTGCGCTTGAGTTGAGCCAGAGCAAAAAGGCGCTCTTCAAGCTGATCCATATCAGGCAGGTCTTCCATGGGAGAGGGACGGCGCAGGCGGCCGCCCAGGTGAAACAACTGCTGACGGAGCGCGGTAACGGCGTCCGCATCGCTTTGCAGGCTGTCGTCATCCCTGGCCATGCGTGTGAGCACTTTTTCAAAATGGCTGAGCATGTCCAACAGGCCCTCAGCGTCTTCTCCGTGCAAAAGAGCCAGAGCCTGCTCATAATTTTCGCGCACATGCTCAAGAGAGCGGGCCTTGGCCCGGGTTTCTTCCAGCCGTTCCTCTTCATTTTCCTCTGGAGCTACCTTGTCTATTTCCTGCTGTTGCATTTCAAGCAGTTCGCGCTTTTCAGCCAGCCCGGCCTGACGCTCCAGCAGCGCCTTGCGTTGGGCCGATGTTTCATTCAGGCGGGCGAGCAGAGCGTCCCGTTCACGCAAGAGCTCCGGTTTGGCAAGGCCACTTTCAAGAAGGCGCGCCTGAAACGCAGGTTGTAAAAGTTTTTGCTGCGCGTGCTGACTTGTATGCGCCACAAGACGGGGGCGTAAATCACGCAGGCTGTCCTGCGAACGCAGTTCGTCATTGATGTACAGGCGGCTGCGGCCGCTTTCCGCCAGAATCTCGCGCCGCAGGACCATGTCTTCGCCATCAAGAGTAAAAAGGGCCTCAACCTGGGCGCGTTCTGTTCCTGCGCGCACCATATCCGCAGAAAGTCTGTCTCCAAGCAAAAAACCAAGGGCTTTAAGAATAAAGCTCTTGCCGGCTCCGGTTTCACCGGTAAGCACGTTCATGCCCGGTTCGAACTCCAGCTGCATATCTTCGATGAGGGCGAGATTGCGGATGCGCAGGTATTCCAGCATATTATTTACGCCATCAATTATTTAAAGTTAATCTTTAACTTGAAGTTTCTGGTCTTGCGCAGTGTATCAGCGCCGTAGCCGGGGGTCAAAAATATCTCTCAGGCTTTCACCAAGCAGGTTGTAGCCAAGCACGGTTATGAGGATGGCCAGACCGGGATAGACCGACAGCCATGAGGCATTTTCGATCACGGCTTTTCCTTCCATGAGCATATTCCCCCAGCTTGCGGTGGGAGGCTGGACGCCAAGCCCGAGAAAACTCAGGCTCGATTCCACCAGAATGGCCCCGGCAACGCCCAACGTGGCCGTAATAAGCACAGGAGCCAAGGCGTTGGGCAAAATGTGGCGGATAAGAATCTTGCCCGTTGGCGTGCCTGCAAGGCGTGCAGCGTCAACAAATTCGCGCTCGCGCAAGCTGAGGGTCTCAGCACGCACAAGGCGCGTCACGCCCATCCACGAGGTGAGCCCGATGACAATCATTATATTGGTAAGGTCCGGCTCCAGAAAAGCAATGACCGCCAGGATAAGAAAAAATGAAGGAAAACATAGCATCACGTCGACAGCGCGCATGATGACTTCATCCACCCATCGCCTGAAATAGCCGCTGATGAGCCCCAACGTGGTGCCAATGCTGATGGATATGCCCACAGCCACAAAGCCGACCCAAAGCGATATGCGTCCGCCATACAGCAGGCGGGAAAAGACGTCGCGCCCCAATCTGTCGGTTCCAAGCCAGAAAAGCGAGGAGGGCGGCTCCAGGATATGGTCGAGGTGCAGCGTGTCCGGATGGTAGGGGGCAATGACCGGGGCAAGCAGGGCCGCCAGAGACATGCCCAAAACGATAAAAAGGCCGAGCAGCAGCATAATATGGCGGCCAAGCAGTTTTTTGAGAGCTTTGGGCAACATCAGGCATCGTCCTTTGCGTCTCTGATGCGCGGGTCAGCCAGGCCGTAGCACACATCGGCAAGCAGGTTGCCAAACAGGGTAAGTACCGCGCCCAGAACAAGGTTGCCCATTATCATTGTATAGTCGCGGGCCATGACGGCGGCGTAAAAAAGCTGGCCAAGGCCTGGCAGGGCAAAAATCGATTCAATGATGACGCTGCCGCCAATGAGGCCGGGAACGGAAAGCCCAAGGAGCGTGATGACGGGCAGCAGGGCGTTGCGCAATGCGTGACGCCTGATAATGGTTGTTTCGCTCAACCCTTTTGCTCTGGCCGTGAGAATATAATCCTGACGCAGCACTTCAAGCATGCAGGCGCGCATGTAGCGCGACATGCTGGCAAGGCCGCCAACAGTATACACGAGGATGGGCAAGGCCAGGTGTTTGGCCAGATCGCAAAATTTCCCCCATAGCGTCAGCTGCTCATAGTTCATGGATGTCAGGCCGGATATGGGCAGCCACTGCAACTCGATGCCGAAAAACATCATGAGCAGCAGGGCCAGCCAAAAAGACGGCATGGCAAAACCTAAAAAGACCAGAACAGTGACAGAGCGGTCAAAGAGCGAGTTCTGGCGGCACGCCGAGGCTATGCCGACGGGAATGGCAATAAGCAGGGTAAGAAGCATTGCCGTAACGTTCATGCCCACGGTAAGGGGCAGGCGTTCCATAATCTTTGTCAGCACCGGGCGGGAATCCGCCGACATGGAGTTGCCGAAATCAAAATGCAGCAGGCGCAACAGCCAGTCCCAGTATTGCACATAGATGGGGCGGTCAAGGCCGTACAGAACTTCAAGCCTTTGCCGGGCGGCTTCACCAGCCAAGGGGTTCAGGGTGGTTTCCATATCCGTGGGCGAACCCGGAGCCAGGTGTATGACCCAGAAGCTGATGAGCGTAATGCCCCAGAGCACCAGAAGCATCCAGAACGTTTTACGCAGGATGCCAGCTGCTATGTCGGCCAGTCTGGCGCGGCGGTTATGTGAGGGCAGGGGAGGCATGGGCGGCTCACTATTCGGTACGGGTCATCCACTGGCGCATGTCTTCCACTTCTTTCTGCCATTGAGAGGAAAGCCGCAGCCCAAGAAAGCGGGCGTACAGGGCGTCGAGAAGGTTGGTGCATACTTCCATAAGGTAAAACTTTTCAAGCAGCAGGGCATCAGGATCGTCATCACTGTCGCCCTTGTCGAGCTTGGGGGTTTTCAGGCTGTTAAGGCAAAAGTCTTCTGCTTTAAGTGATACCTGAAATGCCAGCTCTTCTTTTTCAAGGCGAATCAGCGCACGACTGACTTTTTTGCCGGTGCCAAGGCCAAAGCGCGCCTCGCGCAGGGGAGAGAGCGAACCGGAAACCGAGGCGGTCTCGCGGGCATCGCCTTCTCCACCCTGGACCACAATTCTCTGTTCCATCGAGACGGAAAAGGGGGCTCCTTCCTTGTCAGTAAACGCGCCGGGAGCCGTATCGCTCTGATACCAGAGCCATGTCAGAAATTCTTGACCAAGAACAATGTCGGTGGATTCTCCAAGATAGGGCATACTCATGTACTGGCTCCGCTAAGACAGGGGGGCAAATTGTGTGGCTTCAAGCTGATCGAGACGCGCAAGGCCGTCCTCATCAAGCATGGAATCCGCCAGATTGTAGGGCGTCAACTGTTCAAGCTTCAGATCAAAGGTTTTAAGAAATTCCTCAATAAAAAGATCAATCATCTTGCTTTGAGTTGAAGCAAACCAGACTTCATTTCTGTCGATGGACCAAAGCACGTTGAACTCACTGGGGATGGGCAAAAAGCGCATCCGCAGCCGGAGCATAACCTGTTCCTTGAGCTCTTTTTTACGTTCACGCGAAACGAAGGTCTTTCCCTGTTCGTGCATGCGGTTTTTTTCGTCGCGCAGGGCCACAGCCAGATGCTTTTTGACAACGCCCGCAGGGATGCGCCGCATATCAAGGCGCAAGGAAAAAACGATATATGCGCCTTTTTGCGGCGGTGCCGTAGCCCATTCGGTATCCAGCATGTCTTCATAGCAGACCCATCCCTGGGCCTGCATTTCAGGAATATCGTCAATATCCCGAAAGGCGAATTGCTTCAGCTTGTCGGGAATCTGTGCCCATAGTTCGTTGGGGATCGGATCAAGTATGCGAAAGCGGGTAAAGCTGCACGCACTGTTGGCAAAGCCCATGAAAACTCCTTGATTGGAAACATCGCCGAATATTGGTTGGCGCTGGTTTGTGTTGTACGTCAGAGCCGCCTTGTGAGCAAGCCTGCCATATGCGGGTCAAAAGCGCCGCCTTCAGCAGCGGCGTGGCTAGGTGGCGGCTTTGGCAGTGCGGTCTGAGGCCGGAAACGGCGGCGATCCGGGGGAGAAATCACCCTCGCGCCTGGGTTTATCAATGTCCCATAATGATAATTATGTAAACTTTTGTATAAAAATACTCTATCGAATGCGGATCTGCCCTTGACCTCTCACCCCTCTCCTTGCACCATGCGTTACAGCATTTACTGCAAGGAGAAGACGGTGGCATCTCACAATCGTTCGCAACGGCCAGATACAAAACGCCCAGCATCACGCTCAGAATCACGTCCAGCATCCGGGGCCCATAAAGATTTTTCGCGGACTTCGCGTGCTGACATAAACAAAGGGATCGCGCCTGAGCCATCATCACCAACAAACGTCAAAGCCTCTTCGCTGTCCAAGCCTGTTGCCCATGACCGTGAGGCTGCGGTTGGCGGAAAAGCCTCTGGTAAACCATCGCCTGCGTACAAATCTGATTCCGGTACAGAAAGCTCTATGCGTTTAAATAAAGCCATTGCTGCTTCCGGGCTGTGCTCACGCCGTAAAGCTGATGAATTTATCCTTGCTGGTCGTGTTGTTGTTAACGGCGTGCCCGAGGTCAACCCCGGTCGTCAGGTACAGCCGAACGATGCTGTTGCCGTTGATGGCCGGTTGCTTAATGACGCGCAACATTTTTGCTACCTTATGCTTTACAAGCCAGTACAGGTGGTTTGTACCGTCAGTGACCCTGAGGGGCGCCCTACTGTTATGGACTATCTGCCGGAAGACGTGCGTAAGCTTCGCCTCTACCCTGTCGGACGTCTTGATTACTTTTCGGAAGGATTACTGTTGCTGACCAATGATGGCCAGCTTGCCCAGCGTCTTACGCATCCCCGGCATCATCAGCCAAAAGTTTATGAAGTTCTTGTGCGCGGGGCTGTGCCCGGCGCGGCCTTGACTGCCATGCGCCGCGGCATGGTGCTGGCTGAAGGTGAAAAGCTCATGCCTGTGGAAGTGGACGCCCGACCTGCTGCAAATGGAACTCTGATGCGCATGGTTCTGCATCAAGGGATCAACCGCCAGATTCGCCGCATGTGCCGCGATTTTGGACTGACCATTCTGCGTCTGAAACGCGTTGCACAGGGGCCACTGGAACTGGGGCGGCTTGCTCTGGGGGCGGCACGGCACCTGACCGCAGCGGAGGTCGCAGCTTTGAAAAAAAGTGTTGTACTATAAAGAGGCTGAAATGCGGAAGCTTATTCTGTGCTCTTTGATTGCTTTTGCCCTGTGCATCAACACTTCGGCCGCGTTCGGCGCAAGCGCACCAGACAAGGCAATGGAAGCGGCAAACACCTGGCTTGCCCTGGCCGACAAGGGCGATGCCCAGGCGACGTGGAATCAGGCTGCCGCAGCATTCAAAGCTGGCATCGAGTTGAAGGAATGGGAAAAGACCCTGCCCAAAGCCCGGCAGCCTCTCGGCGCTGTCATACACAGAACAATATCGTCTTCAGAAACAACTGCGACGCTGCCTGGCGTTCCTGATGGCGAGTATGCGATTTTTCGTTTTCAAACAGGCTTTTCGCAGAAAAAAGAGGCAGTGGAGGCCTTGCTGATGCAAAAGGAAAACGATGGCGTCTGGCGCACCATAGGCTACTTTATCAAGTAGCTCTCTTAAAAAAAATCCGGCTCCTTACGGAGCCGGGCTGGAAATATTCCCACAAAAACTGCCGCTTCTCTAGTTCATGATTTGAGCAGTCGATCCAGAAAATCGATGGCGTCCTTTTGCATGTGGGTCAAATGCTCTTCACCCTTAAAGCTTTCAGTGTACACCTTGCAAATGGGTTCGGTTCCAGAGGGGCGCACCGCAAACCAGCCGTCAGCGCTGGAAACCTTTACGCCGCCTATGGGGGCGTCGTTGCCAGGCGCCCTGGTAATGACCTCCGTAACCGGCGAACCACCAAGTTCTTTCATGTCCACACTTTCTGGCGTCAGTGCCTTGAGCTTGGCACGCACCTGATCGTCGGCCGGAGCATCCAGCCGCTGGTACACGGGGCTGCCCAGCCGTGCGGTGAGCTTTTCATACAGCTCGCTGGGTGATGCCTGCTCAACTGCCATCATCTCGGCAGCCAGCAGACACATGAGGGGGCCATCCTTGTCGGTGCTCCAGGGGCTGCCGTCAAAGCACAGGAATGATGCCCCGGCGCTTTCTTCGCATCCAAGGCCGCAGCGGCCGCTCAGAAGATACGGCACAAACCACTTGAAGCCCACGGGCACTTCCACCACAGGACGTTTTACGTCCTGCCCCACCCTGTCCAGCAGGGCGCTGGTGACAAGCGTTTTGCCAATGCCGGCATCGGAGGGCCAGGCTTTGCGCGTACGGAAGAGATACCAGGCGGCTACTGACAAAAAATGGTTGGGGTTCATAAGTTCCTGACGGGTGACAATGCCATGGCGATCTGAATCGGGATCGCAGGCCACGGCCAGGTCAAAACGATCGCGCATGTGCAAAAGGCCGCTCATGGCATAGGGCGAAGAACAGTCCATGCGGATTTTACCGTCTTTGTCAAAAGGCACAAAGCGGAATGTAGGGTCCACCGCTTTGTTGACTACAGTAATATCAATTCCATAGGTTTCAGCTATGGGTTCCCACATTTGCAGGCTCGCCCCGCCCAGAGGGTCCACGCCAAGGCGCAGCCCGGAAGCCGCAATGGCCTTCATGTCCAGAGCTTTGGGCAGGTCGGCAACATACGCGCCTATAAAGTCGTATTCTTCTACCAGCGGAGAGCTGAGCGCCGCGCGCAAATGGGTCAACTGTACGCCACGATTGCCTTTTTCAAGGTACGCATTGGCGTTTTTTTCGATCAGGTCGGTGACGTGCGTTTCTGCCGGGCCGCCGTGAGGCGGATTATATTTGAAGCCGCCGTCACGAGGGGGATTATGTGAAGGAGTGATGACGATGCCGTCGGCCAGGGCCGTGGCCCGCCCGGCATTCCATCTCAGGATGGCGTGCGAGATTGCCGGGGTCGCTGTGTACATTCCCGCGTGAGCAATGCGCACCTGCACATTATTGGCCACCAGCACCTCAAGGGCCGAGCGAAAGGCCGCTTCTGACAGGGCATGGGTATCGCCTCCCAAAAAGAGCGGCCCGTCTATGCCATTGGCCTTGCGGTAGTCGCATACGGCTTGAGTGATGGCATAGATATGTTCTTCATTAAAGGTTTGCAGCAGCGAAGAGCCGCGATGCCCGGATGTGCCAAACGACACCCGCTGGGACGGAATGGTGGGATTGGGATATTCAGTAAAATAGGCGCTGACAAGAACAGGAATATTTTCAAGGTCTTCCGGTGTAGGGAATTCTCCGGCCCTGGCATGGACTACAGGCATGACGTACCTCCGCTGTAATTGCAAATTAGCATAGGGGATTAGGGCTTGTCACGCGCGGGGCAGGCGGAAACTGGGCGCAAAAAAGGGGCCGCCCCGTTGAGGGCGACCCCGAAATCAAGGGTTGGCGGAATGACCGTCCCTATTTACTGAGAGGCACAGTGCGGAAGGCAACATCACCACGCCGCGAAATTTGCAGCATGATGGCTCCGCGCTTGACTCCCTCCTCGTTCACAATTTTTGACAGCGCTGCAGACGTGTTCACAGGCTTCAGGTTCGCCTTGAGAATCACGTCTCCGGGGCGCAGATCAGCCTCAGCGGCGGGCTTGTTGGCAGCCACATCCACGATGAGCAGGCCTTCGTTCTTGTCGATCTTCATATCGCGGCGTTCGGCGTCATTCAAGGGGCGAACCGAAATGCCGAGCAACCCTTCGCTTTGTTTGGCTTCACCCTTGCTTCCGGCCGCAGCCTGGGAAGTGGACTGGCGTTCGCCCAGGGTCACCGTAAGATCCAAGGTCTTGCCGTCACGCCAGACCTTGATGACGGCCTGACTGCCGGGAGCTTTTTCGGCAATGGCGCGCAGCAGGGCTGAGGCGTCGTCGATATCCTTGCCGTCCACGGCCACAATTACGTCGCCGTCCTTCATACCGCCCTTGGCCGCAGGCTCATTTTCCATAACGCTGCCGATAAGGGCGCCCTTGGCGTCCTTCATGCCCAAAGCCTTGGCCGCATTCTCTTCAACGTCCTGAATGGTCACGCCGATCCAGCCGCGGCTGACTTTTTTGCCGCTCTTGATCTGGTCGATAATTTTGGCGGCCATGTTGCTGGGGATGGCAAAGCCAATGCCCTGCCCGCTGGCAATAATGGCCGTATTGATGCCTACAACCTGTCCCTGCATGTTCAGCAGCGGGCCGCCACTGTTGCCGGGATTGATGGAGGCGTCAGTCTGAAGGAAATTGTCAAAAGGACCAGCGTGAATGTTACGGTTTTTGGCAGACAGAATGCCAGCAGTCACCGTGTGATCCAGACCAAAGGGGTTGCCAATGGCCAGCAGCCATTCGCCGACATTCAGCTCGTCGGAATTGCCGAACACCAGAAACGGCAAATCTTTTTTGCCATCCATCTTCAGCAGGGCCAGATCTGTTTCTTCATCCGCCCCAATAAGGCTGGCCGTAAAAGATTCACTTTTACCGTTCTTTTGGTCCAGCGTAACCCGGATGACATCGGCATCGGCCACCACATGGTTGTTGGTGACTATATAGCCGTCAGAGGACACCAAAAAACCCGAGCCCAGCGATTTTTGCTTGGATTGGGGCCTTTTGCCATCGCGCCTGCCGCCAAACTGATCAAAAAATTTATCAAATCCTGGAGGCATATTGCGGAACATCTCGCCGAAAAGTTCCTCAGAACCGCCACCACCACTGGTGGTCGTTTTTTCAGTATTGATATTGACGACCGCAGGGCCGCTTTTGGCGGCCAGTTCGCTGAAGTCCGGCAGGTTTATTGCCTGGGCAAACTGGGCCGTCACCACAAAGGTAACGGCCAGAAGCCCAGTTAAACATCTTTTTATAAACATGGAAAAACTCCTAGTTACTTGTTTTGCATAGCCTTATGCAAAGCTTGTGCCAGTGTGTTTATCCCGGTGTTTTCAGTAGCTCTGCCAAGATTGGCGTGCTGTTTCCAAGCCTTGTCGTCCACTGTTGACGAGGCATCGGCGCCTTCAGGGGCGAGGCTGATGCGGCGCGCAGCGGTATCGATATTTTGTACCATTAGGGTGACGCTGTCGCCCTTGTCCAATTTGCTGTACTGACCGGAATTTTTGGCGTTTTTGATGACGCCTGCTGGCAAAAGACCAGTAATGCCGGGTGCGAGCGCGATGAAAAGTCCATGCGGGCTACGCCCGTCAACCGTTCCTTGCACAAGTGATCCAGCTGCAAAGCGCTGAGCGGCGTCCTGCCAGGGGTCGCCCTCGGCTTCGCGCAAACTCAGTGAAATACGGCGGGATTCGCTGTTGATGTCTTTGATTTTCACGGCGACCGAGTCGCCAACTTGAACTATCTCTTCAGGTTTTGTGACACGTTTGGTCCACGACAGTTCAGAAATGTGCGCCAAACCTTCAATCCCAGGCAGGATTTCAACAAAAACGCCAAAGGGGGCCAAGCGCACTACCCGCCCCTGCACAATAGTCCCGGCCTCAAGCTTCTGGTCCACATCCTGCCAGGGATCGCCCAGGGCCTGTTTGCGCGAAAGGGAGATGCGCACCTGCCCTTTATCATTTTTACTGATGGAGAGCACTTTGGCGCGCACAATGTCTCCCAGAGAAACAGCTTCGTCAGGAGCGCCAACGCGCGACCAGGAAAGCTCTGAAAGATGGATCATGCCTTCAACGGCCGAATCCAGCTCCATAAAAGCGCCAAAAGGCGCGAAGCGTGTTATCTTGCCTTCAACGGTGTCGCCAACGTTGATTTTTTCAAGCAATACTTCAAGTTGCGCCTGCCGTTCACGGTCAAGAAGGGCCCTGTGGGAAACGACAATATTGCGCCCCCGGTTCTCAACCCTGATGACGAGGAACTGCAAGGTGCGTCCCACAAGAGAGTCCGCTTCTTCGGTGGCGGCAAGGCCAATCTGGCTGCCGGGACAGAATGCGGTTTTACCCATAACTTCAACAGAATAGCCGCCCTTGCAAGTGCCAGCGATGCGGCCTTCAACGGGCAAGCCCGCGTCGCGCGCTTCTTCCAGCGCAGCCACCCCGCTGCCGCTCATGGAGCGGGAAAGGCGGATTTCTTGTGATGAAACACCGATCACCCACGCTTCCACGGTGTCTCCAGGGCCCGCGGTTTCCTTGCCTTCAGCGTCAAGGATCTCTTTTCGTTCCATAATGCCGTCAACCTTAATGCCCACGTCAACAAACACGCTGTCGCCTGTAATGGCGATAACGGTGCCTGTCACTTTCTGGCCAGTCTGAAGACGGTGTCCAGAAGTTTCATGGGCTGCCAGCATGGCGGCAAAATCCTCAACGCCTTCCTCCTGCATGGAGGCCGCGAACTTTTCCTCGGTCATATTTTCCTGCTCCTTAAAGCTGGGCTTATTTGCTCAAGTTGAAAATTATACTTCATACGGTTGCAGAAAACAACGATGTTTTGCTTGCTCCGGCACAAAATTACTCAATTATATTAAGTTGATAAATTTTTTTTGAGGTTAAGGGTGGGTTGGTCGTGATCCGCGTCGGTCGGTTAGGGGCTGCTGGCCAGAGTCGGAGCAGGTTTCAACACTGCAATTGCCCGATGTTTCCCCTATATGTTAAAGGCCGCATCGCAGTCATGCGACACGGCCTTTTGCCTTGTCAGCTGTAGCTGGCCATAATTTTTACGAGGAGCGTGCTACTGGAACAGTTCTTTTTCTGGCACGGCGTGCTCAATGCGATCTTCAACTTCTATGCCTTTGGGTGGCGTAAAGGTAAAATCCGAAGCCTTCACATTCACATCAGGCGCGAAACTGGTGAAGCGGATTTCATTACTGTTTCCATAAAAATCCAGTATATTGGCTCTTTTGATGTATCCTGTGTCGGGTTCAACCCATATAATGGCCTCAACCATTTGCGGGGCTGGCTCCTTGGGAAAAAGGCGCAATTTGGCCAGGCCGTCTTCTTTGCCCTCGGATTTCACGTCAAAATCCTTTGTCAGGGCGGCCTGCCCCGTGATCACCTGAATAATGCTCCGTGAATCCTGCACCAGGGTTAGGGGATAGCGGTACGCTATCCCTTCATCCGGCAGGTAGTTCCAGATTTCCTTACCAGTGACCACGAGGGTTTCCTCATGGGGCTTGGCCGTCTGCCAATTGATAAGCAGAGGTTTTTTGAACAGGAGTTTACCTTGTCGTTTTTCTACAGAACCGCTTTCCTTGTGTGTGAGGGTCTGTTCAAAGTCGGCTGAAAATGAGCCGGTTTTTTCGTATCGGGCCTGAATGGCCGCAGCCATATCAGCAGCGAATACCGGCGCGGCCGGAACTAGGGAAAAACTCAGGGTCAGGGCGACCACCAGTGCGCATATCTTACGCATACAACCTCCACAGCCCACCAGGGCTTTGACCACATGGCAAGAAACTGTAGTAAGAATTTTTACTGTCATTTTACTACCGCGCGGGGCTTGCTGCCGTCCGCCGGGCCGATGATGCCGTCGTGTTCCAACTGCTCCACCAGGCGCGCTGCCCGGTTGAAGCCGATTTTAAAGCGGCGCTGTACCAGGGATATGGAGGCTCGGCCCTGCTCGCTTACGAAAACCTGTACCTCGCCGTACAGCGGATCCTGAGCCGCATCGCCAGCCCCCCCACTTGCGCCCCCCATGGCGGCATCCAGCCCCCATTGGGCAAAATCCACTTTGTAGGATGGGCTTACGTGGCGTTTCCAGTGATTTACGACGTCCTGCACTTCCTCGTCACTCAGGAAGGGGCCGTGCAGGCGTTGCAGCCGTCCACCGCTGGGCTTGAACAGCATGTCCCCCCGGCCAAGAAGATGTTCGGCCCCCACCTGATCAAGGATGGTGCGCGAGTCATGCTTGGAGGTCACCTGGAAGGATATGCGGCAGGGAAAGTTTGCCTTGATCAGGCCAGTGACGACGTCCACGCTTGGCCTTTGCGTCGCCAGAATCAGGTGGATGCCTGCGGCGCGAGCCAGCTGCGCCAGACGTACGATGCTGGTTTCCACCTCGCGGGCGGCCGTCATCATGAGGTCAGCGAGCTCGTCAATGACAATGACCAGATAGGGCAAAGGCTCAAGGTCTAAAAAATCCGGAGGCAAATCGTTCTTGTAGGCGGCAAGTTTTTGATTAAAGCCCGCGACGTTGCGTACGCCAAGACGCGCCATGGCCGCATAGCGGCGATCCATTTCATGAACGGCCCAGTCCAGAGCGTTCTTGGCCTCGCTCATTTCCGTGACAACAGGATGCACCAAATGGGGTTCGTCCGCATAAACAGCCATCTCAATGCGCTTGGGATCGATAAGCAAGAGTTGCATGTCCTGCGGCTGGGTACGGTAGAGCAAACTGACGAGGATGCCATTAAGGCATACGCTTTTTCCCGCGCCTGTGGCTCCAGCCACAAGCAGGTGGGGCATGCGGGTCAGGTCGGCCATAAACGGCTTTCCGGCAATATCTTTGCCAAGAATCATGGTCAGGGGGCCGCAACCGGTGCGAAAATCCTCGCAGGCGGCAAGTTCGCGAAAGTTTACGGTCTCGCGCTGCTCATTGGGGATTTCAATGCCAACGGTATCAGAGCCGGGAATGGGCGCCTGAATGCGAATGGCCACCGCCTTGAGCGCCAGCGCAAGGTCGTCGGTAAGGTTGGCTATGCGGCTCACGCGGATGCCAGGTGCCGGGCGAACTTCGAACATGGTAACCACCGGCCCGGGGGTTATGCGCACAAGTTCGCTTTGAATGTCAAAATCATTGAGGCAGGCCATGAGAGTCTGCCCTCTGGCCTGAAGATCTTCACGGCTGAGCCCGCCCGCCTGAGGCGATGGCGGAGCCAGCAGGTCAAGGCCGGGAAGCGGGATGGCCGCCTTTTTGCGAAATGGCGCGGTAATTTTGCCCACAAGTCCGGTCTTTGAGGACGGTTCCTGGACGCGAGACGCGGCATGTCCGTCCTTGGCCGTAGACGGCGCGGATGCAGCCTCGCTGTGCATGTCGTCTGTGGTGTTGACGTAATCATCAGCAGTGGGTTCGTCGTGAGACGACTGGGCCGCTGAAGGAGCCTTGCCGGAGCGGCTTGCTCCCTTTACCAGCGGCTGACCATTCAGGTCCTGCGCGACTGCGAATGGATCGTCTTCATGATCTTCACTTGCGGACACAAGCGAAGCCGCCGGTTCGGGACTGCTCTCCGCTGCCCTGGCTGAAACGGAAGTTTTTTCGCCATCGGCGTCATAAACATCCGGCAACGAGTCCGCAGTGGGATGGATATCACCCAATTTATCGCGCCAACGGGCCAAAAACGACCAGTCGGGCCAGGAAAATTTGAACTTTGATGCGGCAACCGCTTTTTCCTCCTGCACAGGAGTCAGGGTATGCTGCACTATTTCAGGCTGCACCTGTTGGCGGACGGACGGCCCTGAGCCCGACTTGCCGGTCTTGTTTCCGTTCTTGCCGGCGGCTTCTGCCTGGGAGGCCTCGTCAGCGGCGGCCAACCTGGCTTCAAGCCGTTGGCGCAATGCGTGAAACAGCCGTCCGGCCAAACTGAACCAGGAGATGTTCCACGCCAGTTGCAGTCCGGCAAGAAAAATAAAAATCCAGACAATGGCAGAACCGCCAGGACTGAGGTAGAGACTGGCATTGCGGTGCAGAGCGCTGCCGACCATGCCGCCGCCCCAGACGTCACCAAAGGAAAAATCCCAGGCGGCGCCAGTGACGAGCAGGCAGATGGTCAGCAGAAAGAAGCCGCACCAGCGCCACCAGTGCAAGCCATAGGCAGGAGAAACGTAGGCCGCTCCCAGTGCGCCAAAAACCAATGGGCAAAGGAAGGCGGCCACGCCAAACACATCGTTGAGAAAGCCCGCAGTGTACGCGCCAAAAAGGCCAGCCTTGTTGTGCACTTCAACTGTTCCACTGACCACATGGTTAAGGCTGGGATCATTGGCGTCAAAGCTGAGCAGGCTGAGCAAAAGCAGCAATGCCCAGAAGAGCAAAAAAAGGCCAAAAAGTTCGCGGCTGAATTTATGGGCGTCCGTGGGGCTACCCTCCCGAACCGGTCATTATTCCCGGCCCAGGTATTCCTTGGAGCGGGTGTCCACTTTTACGCGGTCACCTTCGTTAACAAAAATGGGAACCTGAACAACAAGGCCAGTTTCGAGCTTGGCGGGCTTGGTGACATTGCTGACAGTGTCGCCCTTGGCGCCAGGCTCGGTTTCCACAACAGTCAGCACCATGCTTACTGGAATGTCAATGTCCAGCGGGCTGCCCTTGTAAAGCAGCACGCGGCATTCCTGACCGTCCTTCAAAAAGCCCTCTTTGCCGTCAGTGGTCGCGAGGGACATTTGCAGCTGCTCGTATGTGGTCATATCCATAAAAATGAGTTCGTCGTCCTGGCGGTACAGGAACTGCATGTCACGGGTTTCAAGATCGGGCTTGCCGACCTTTTCACCGGAACGGAAGGTGATGTCCTGCATGCGGCCAGTGAGAATGTTACGCAGCTTGGTGCGTACCATGGCGCCGCCCTTGCCGGGCTTGAAGTGCTGAAAGTCCACAATTTCGTAAGGGGTGCCTTCAACTTCAATTTTAAGTCCCTTGCGAAAATCCGTGGTTGAATACATAGTTACCTCCTACTTGTCGCCGCATATCGGCATAAACTGGCATTAAGGCCGGTCATTTGCCAACTGGGGCAAGAGCGGCTACCTTGTACGGAAGTGCTTTGCAGGAAACCACGATTCCGAACTGTAAATTTTTGCTGAAAATTGAGCACTTGTCAATACTCAACTCTCAAGTATCACATGAGGTTTTTATGGCTGTCAGCCTTACGCTGGAAAGCACGGCTTATACACTGGATCAGCTCACTACCCGTCCTGAAGCGCAGATAGCCCTCGCTGGCCGTTCCAATGTCGGCAAATCTTCTCTTATCAATGCGTTGGCTGGCAGAAAAAAGCTGGCCAAGGTAAGCTCCACTCCCGGTAAAACCCGTTCTGTCAATTTTTACCTTGTGGAACCCTTGAATTTTTATCTTGTGGACCTGCCCGGCTATGGCTATGCCCGAGCCAGCCATGGTGAACGCGAAAAGTGGGCAAAACTGCTGGAGCGGTACCTCGTTGAGTGCGCCAGTCTCAAAGCGCTTGCCTTGCTGCTTGACTGCCGCCTGACGCCCCAGCAGCTTGACCTGAATCTTGCCTCGTTTGCTCAAAGAAACCGCTTGCTCCTGGTGCCCGTACTGACGAAAGCCGACAAATGCAATCAGCGTGAACGTTCGGCACGGCAAAAGGAATGGCAGGATATACTGGGCATCTGTCCCGTGCTGACCTCATCCAGCAGCCGTTTGGGCATTGATGCCCTATGGCGCGCACTGGCGCAGGCGGCCGGGGTTGAAGCGCCGATCATCAAGGCTCCATAGAGCTTCCCCTGGCGGGAAAAGCATGGGTGCTCTACTCTGCCGCTTTTTCGCCCGGTTCCATATGGATGATGATACGTCCCAGTTGCGGAATGCTCAGCCGTAATTGTTTTTCCAGGCGCATACACACTGTATGCGCCTCTTCTACATTTAATGCCGGGGCTATATCGCAGTGGAAGGAGATGCAGACCCCCTGTTCCGGCACTTCGTAGACAGAAAACTTGTGCGGAGTTGTGACCAGCGGTTCCTTGGCAATGGCGATTTCAATCTCACGCCAGGCCATTTCCGCATATGACAAAGACACAGAGGCTCCGTACGCCAGGGCGCAGGCGGCCCCTTCCGGCTCCAGGTGGCTCACCACTTCCATGCGCGGCATGGCGGCATGCAGAGCTTTTTCAAAATCCTTGACCCTTTCGTACGCCTGAACAAAAGGCATGTCGCCGGGAAGCTCCACGTGCAGGTCAATATGGCATATCTCAGACAAGCGGAGAATATGCACGTTATGCACGGAAAGGCCGTGATTCCAGGCTGTAAACTGCACCTGCGCAAAAGGATCGCAGTGTTTGTCTGCATCGGCGCTGTGCGGCTCCACATGGACGGTCACGTCCGCCCCTTCCAGCACGAGTGCCACGGCCTGCTCAGCTTCGTGGGCCAGGCGGTGCCCTTCACTCACCTTTATGCCCGGCTCCACGCCGACTGTGAGGTCCACAAAGCTGGTGGGACCACTGGAGCGCAGGCGCACATCACGGACATCGGTGATGCCCTTTACCCTGTTTACAGCCGCGATGACAGCCTGCTGCTCGCGTGTGGAGCCGGAGTCCATCAGCGTGTCTACAGCCTGCATGGCCATGCGAACACTGGCGCGAAAAATTATTACCGCCACCAGCAACGCGGCTACCGTGTCGGCCTGTACCAAGATTTCGTGCAGCGGGGCAGGCAGGCTGAGCGCAGAAGCCACCCATACGGCGAGAACCCCCACCAGCACCACTGCCGAAGACAATATATCAGTAGAAAAATGCAGGGCGTCCGCTTCAAGGGCCTGACTTTTATATTTTTGGGCCACCCGGCGCAGTATGCGCACCCTGTTCACATCAATGATGATGGAAAGCGCCATAACGCCAACGCCCCATAACGATGGCGTCACAGGGCTTTCACCAGCCATCAGACGTTGCACGCCCTCGTACACGACCCAGAAGCAGGTCAGGAATAAAAGCAGTGTTTCGGCAAGGGCAGAAAGATTTTCTATTTTGCCATGCCCGTAGGGATGACGCGCGTCGGCCGGTTTGGAGGCTATGCGTACCGCCGCCAGAGTCATGGCCGCTGCCAGAAGATCCAGCCCGCTGTGCAATGCTTCGGACAAAATGCCGAGGCTGTTGGTGTGCAAGCCAACGATAAGCTTGACGGAAGTAAGGGCAAAGGCGGCCCACAAAGACACAAGCGCTGCGCGATTTTTTTCAGTACTGGCTTCCATGGGCACGGCCATGATGACTCCACTGGTAAAAAAAAGCCCCCGAAGGGGCTTTATTTTATTTGGTTACAACCACTTAAACCATTCTCGCCAAGAGCCTTGACGCTTTTGCCGTATTTCTACAGCCTGTTCTTCTTTATAGTTGTGGTAGGCTGCCAGGCTTTTTTCTTTGGCGTGTTCAGCCACTTCGGGCACGTCCGGGAAATCCTTTATAATGAATTCGTACCGGTGCCAGGCAGGGCCATATTTTTTCATGTGCCAGAAGACATCGGCGATGTAGAGTTCATGCTCCGCCATAAGCTTGCGGCAGGTAACCATGTGTTCTTCTGCACCCTTGGCGTACGGAGAATCAGGATACATCTGGTGCAGTCTGTTGAAGTAATCGTAGGCTTCCTGAAGTTCAGTGGTCGCTCTGTCAACGGAGCGGAACTGCTTCATCAGAGACATGCCCGTCTGATACAGCACGTAGGGTATGGCCTCATGCCTTGGGTGCAGGGATTCAAAATCCTTGTAGCTTTCAGTGGCCAGTTCGTATTCCTCATCGAGGAAATAGGCGTCGCCCAATGACAGCTCTGCATCAATGGTATAAGGACTGAATGGATACGTATCGCGCAGTTTGTTGTACAGCTCCACGGCACGCACATAGTTTTTCTCACTCATGGCGTCGTTGGCGGCTTCAAAGATTTCTTGCGCGGTGTCTTCGGCTGGCGGAAGATAGATCATATCAATGATGCCGCAACCGGAAACCATGAGCATGCTCATGGCAAGCAAAATGGAGCGTAGCAGTTTTTTATGCATGGAGCTGTTCCAGGAAGACAAATGCCGCTTGTGCGGCGGTTGCGCCATCGCCGGCGGCAGTGATGACCTGGCGGCAAAGCTTGGAGCGAATGTCGCCAGCGGCAAAAATGCCGGGGATATTGGAGCGCATTTCCGTATCAGTCACAATAAAGCCCTGTGCATCAAGTTCAATGCCTTGCGGCAAAAAGTTTGTCACAGGCGCAAAGCCTACATAAATAAAAAGTCCGTCAACTGCCAACAATTTTTCCTGACCAGTCTGGAGATTTTTAACGGTCAGGCCAGTCAGGTGATCTTCGCCGTGCAACTGGGTAATGACGGAGCTGCGCAAAAGGTCTACCTTGTCGGGCATGCTCTCAAGCCTGTCCTGATAAACCTTGAGTCCGCGGAAACTGTCACGCCTGTGAATGAGGTGGAGTTTGCTTACTATCTTGGTAAGATACAGGCTTTCTTCCATTGCCGCATTACCGCCGCCAACCACGGCTACAGTCTGGTTGCGAAAGAAGTTGCCGTCACAAAGGGCGCAGTACGAAACACCGCGCCCACGCAGCCTGTCTTCGCCTTCCAGGCCAAGGTGGCGGTGTCTGGCGCCAGAGCATACGAGCACCACTTTGCACAAATAGTCTTCTTCAGCAGTATGCACGGTAAACTGACCCGCCGAACCGGAAATGGACTCAACCACTATGGCGGGTCGGTCTACCGTCAAACCTTCAAGATGCTCCGTAAAAAGATCGGCAAGCTCGTAGCCTTTGATGCCTTTGGGAAAGCCCGGATAGTTCTCCAGCGCCTCCGTCTGCAGCAATTGACCACCGGAGGTCAGCCGCTCAGGCAAAAGAACGCTGCAGCCGGACCGCGCCAGATACATGGCTGCGGTAACGCCGGCAGGACCGCCGCCGATCACAACGGCATCATACGATTTCATGCCAGGGCCTTATTGTCGAGCAGGTCTTTCATGGCGGCCTTGGTTACAGCGCCAGTGATCTGTTCGATGGTTTCGCCATTCTTAAAAAGCACCAGCGTGGGGATAGCCCGGATGCCGAACTTTGTGGGGGTAGCGGGATTTTCGTCCACGTTCATCTTAACGATGCGCACCTTGCCCGCGTATTCTGTGGAAAGCTCATCAATAATGGGGCCAACCGCGCGGCAGGGGCCGCACCAGGGTGCCCAGAAGTCAAGCAGAACCGGCAGATCGGACTTGAGGACAACACTTTCAAAGGTGGCATCAGTGACCTGTTCAGCCATTACTATACTCCTTAAGTTGCTATGTGTCGCCCCGCATGCTGCGTGGCAGCGTGCGGAAGCGGAAAACTAGGGTCCGGGGTGAAAATCCTGAGACCTTTGTATTGATCAAGAGTAGTTTCCAACGACCTGACTGTCAAGACAATCTCATGTTTCTGGCGGGTCGTTGGCGGACCTTTAGCCGCACAGCATATCATCCGGGACGGTGCGCCCGCGCGGGATGGTTTCCATTTGTAAGGTATGAAAATATCCTTCTTTTCCAATCAACCATCCAGCGTAGGCGATCATGGCCGCATTATCGGTGCAAAGGTGTGGACTGGGAAAAAGCGCCCTGCCCCCCCTGCTTTCCATCATATCTGCAATGCGTTGGCGTAACAACGAGTTACAAGCCACCCCGCCTGCCAGAACCACAGTGCTCAGTTGCGGGTTTCTGTCCAGAGCTCTTTGTGTTTTTACGCAGAGCGTATCAACAACTGCCGCGTTAAAGGCGGCGCAACAGTCTTTCAGCGCCTGGGGGGCGTCGTCTACCGAGCAGAGGGGACGCGGCCAGGTGGCAGGTTGAAGAGCCTGCTGTATGTAGCTGCTGGCTGCCGTTTTCAGGCCGCTGAAACTGAAGTCCAGATTGTCGTTATCAAGGTAGGGACGCGGAAAGGCTATGCCGTCAGCCTTGCCTTCACGCGCCAGCGCGTCCATGAGCCGCCCGCCAGGATATGCCAGGCCAAGCACTTTGCCCACCTTGTCAAAAGCCTCGCCGGCAGCGTCATCCAGCGTGCGCCCAAGAGTGACGCACTTCCAGGGCGCTTCCATGCGGTAAAGATGGGTATGACCGCCAGAAACAAGCAGCCCCAGGGCAGGAAAATCCAGCGGGTGCTCCAGCCCCACCGCAAGCAGGTGGGCATGAAGGTGATTGACGCCAAGCAGACGTACCCCCAGACCAAGGGCAAGACCTTTGGCAAAGGCCACGCCCACCAGCAGGCTGCCAAGCAGTCCAGGCCCCCGCGCCACGGCCACCAGATCAATATCTGAAGGCCTTTTTCCACTCCGGCGCATCAGGGCATCAAACAGGGAACCAATGTAGCGATAGTGTTCACGCGAGGCCAGTTCGGGCACCACGCCGCCAAACAGGGCATGCATGTCAGCCTGGGTGGCTAAAACGGAATGCAGCAGCCGCCCGTCTTCTACCAGGGCCAATGCGGTTTCATCACAGGAGCTTTCAACTCCAAGGCAAAGCATTATATGTTCTCGCTTTTACAAATAAAAACCGGAGCCGCGTCAGGTGCGGCTCCGGCGTCACAACCACTTGCTAGAAAGCAGCCTGGCTGGCATGCCGGGCATAAATATTTTCTACAGCCTCTACGTCCTTGGTGGATCCTATGAACAAAGGCGTGCGCGCGTGCAGACGATCCGGCACCCTTTCAAGGATGCGTCCCCTGCCGTCACTGGCCTTGCCCCCGGCCTGTTCCGCAAGAAAAGCCAGAGGGGCGGCTTCGCACATAAGGCGCAACTTGCCGTTGGGCTTATGGATGTTTGGCGGATACATGTAAATGCCGCCATTGATGAGGGTTCGATGAAAATCTGCGACAAGCGCGCCCACATAACGGGATGAATACGGCGTGCCGTCCGAGGTTTCACACCCGTGGAACCAGTTGACGGCTTCACGCGCGGGCGCGTCCCAGTTCTTCCAGTTACCCTCGTTGACGGAATAGATGGAGCCCTGTTTGGGGATGCACATATTGGGGTGCGAAAGCAGAAATTCCCCTACGCCCGGGTCAAGCGTGAACCCGTGTACGCCCTGCCCTGTGCTGAGGACCAGCATGGTTGAGGGGCCATAGAGGATATACCCCGCAGCCACCTGCTTGAGGCCCGGCTGCAGCACCTCATCCAGAGTCACTTCGCCCGAATGTCCCTCTGGACGCCGCAAAATGGAAAAGATGGTGCCCACATTGATATTAACGTCGATATTGGAGGAACCATCAAGGGGGTCAAAGATGAGAATATAATCACCCCTTGGGAATTCCGGGCTGACGCGGATAAGTTCAGCCTCTTCCTCTGAACTCATGGCGCACAAAGCGCCGCAGCGTTCCATGCGGTACAGCAAGATGCGGTTGGCGATGGTGTCCAACTTTTGCACGTTCTCGCCCTGCACGTTAACTTCTCCCGTGCCGCCAAGAATATCCAGGAGTCCTGCTTTGTTGATGCGGCGGGAGATGCTTTTTCCCGAAAGGATGAGATCGTACAGCAAGCCGGTAAATTGTCCGGTGGCCTGTGGAGTGCGCTTTTGGTGCAGCAGCAGATGTTCCGTGACCGTGATGTCAGCCATATGGCCTCCTGCAACAGAGAATAGTTCTGTGGACATAAAACTTGCGCCGCCCCGGGGCGGCGCAAGTTTGTATTTGATATGCGTCAGTTCCGTGGCCCAAAGGGACTTGGACGTCCGCCCGGCAAAACATCCGGCGCGGCTGCGCCGCCCGGTGACTCTTCAGGTTTGGCCGAACTTTTGGCGGTGTCGGCCGGGGCCGTGTTTTCAGCGGGTGCCGTCGATTCCTGCTTTTGAGGCGCGGCTTTTTCAGCTGGCGCTTCCGGCTTGGCAGTAGCCTCGGCAGGCTGGCCATCAGTGGAACCGGAGGGTGAAGCTTCTGGCTTCACGTCAGCGGCCTTATCCTTGGATTCGTCATTATTACGCGGACCAAAGGGGCTTGGCGCAACAACGCGAGGCTGTTCTTCATGCGGGCCGAAGGGGCTTGGCGCGACGACTCTGGGCATGTCCGCATCCGGAGCCCCAAGTCCGCCAGGTCTGGCTTGCGGCATGGCCTTAGGCCTTTGGGCCCTTTCCACAGGGACGTTCTCGCCTTCAAGCTGGCGTTCCTGAACTTTGGCTTTTTCAGCTCTTTTGTTTTTGAGCAAAACACTGTCGCCGCTGCCAGGCTGGATGTCGTGGGAAGGTCCGCCCGCAGTCTGTGCAGACGGCTGCGCAGAGGCGTTGACGGCATCAGCGGGGGTGGGCATGGCGACGGCGTCGGGGCCCAGTTTTTTGCTTTTGCGCTCAGGCTGCGGCGGCGGAGGAAGCTTGGGGCGCTCCTTGGGGAAGAAGGCCAGGCCCTGCTCCACACTGCCGCTGCCTTCAGGGAAGCTTCCCTTTTCAGCCACAGCGAAAATCAGAGGCAAATTGCCGAGATAACGCACCATGTAATAGAACGTGCCGTTTACGTTGGTGCACGTGCCGGAAGAGCTTTTTGTGACAACCTCGTCCCAGTTCACGCCAGCCAGGGGCGTGGCCGCAAAGTCATACTTTCCTGGCCACAACAGCGCGTTGGGAGAAAGGATGACCACATTTTGCGAACTGCTGGAATACTGCATAAGGGCGCGCATATCAAAGTAGGTAGCGACCACGCCAAGAAAATCGACGCCGTCATACAGGGGAGCGGCAAGCAAAATCTCCGGCCCCAGCGGCGAGGGCTGAACGTCGGCGCGAAGAGCTCGGCTGCTCTGTTTCTTGTCTTCGTAAAGCAAAGGAATAAAATCCAGCTGCTTCATGGGATTGGCGGGTTCCTGACCAAGGATGGTGCCGTCGTACTTCACACCGGCAAAACCGCTGACCCAGGGGAAATTGCTGAAAAATGCAGTGATCCAGTCACGAGTCGGGGGTTTGTCGGCATTGAGCATGACGCGTTCAAGGCGGCTCAACTCCACGTCAATCCCCATCATGCTGTGGGTCAGAGCCAGAGCTTGCGGTGAAAGTTCGCCTTTTTCGTCATAGTCCACCGATGCTGGCGGGCTGACATAGGTGTTCCAGAAGCCCTTGGTGGACTTCCAAACATTTTTGGTTGGCTGGTACGAACTGCATCCTGTAACCAGAAATGCAGCGGTAGCCAGCATGAGTATGGTCCGCAGATATGATTTGAACACCGTATTCTCCCTCAGCTTTAGAACAGTCCGCACGCAATCGTCATCTGTTCTGCGCGAATGGTAAAAACCACCAGGCAAAGATCAGCCGCTTTGCCTCTGGCTGCATATAATGCGAAATCGACCTTGATAATGGTTTAGCTGTGCGCTCTGGCCTCGACCCGTTCGGCCAAGGCTTCAAGCATGCTTATAAGCTTATCCTTGCCGGTGGATCCCCCTGCTTCGGCGGGCTCCTGCGTCTGCTCCACAGGCGGCGCGCTGCCCAGGCGCGCGTTCAGCGTGGCTATACGCTGCCGCAGATCAGCACTTTCTTCCGGCGCGGTGGCCGCAGCGGCCAACTCATGATAAATATCCAGCGCTCCTTTGATGTCGCCCTGTTCTGCCAGCACTTCGGCCATTGAACGCGTCCGCAGCGAAAAACGCTCCTCACTGTCGTCAGCCTCTTCACCAGGCTGCGCGACGCCGCCAGTCGCGTTTTCCATCATGGGATCCGCATCATGGGCAAGGGGGCTCTGCGAGGTCGCCCCCTCAGCGTCATCGCTGTGCGAGCGTGCCGTTATGGAATGCAGGGGCGCTTCCAGTGATGCGCCGTCCTCGTCTTCATCTGGATCAAAGGCATCCAGCTTTTCATGAACCAGATGGTCGGCTGCCACAGGGTCAGTACCGGTGTCTTCATGCGCCAGATGCTCGTGCGCCTGCCGTGCGGCAGAGCTTGCGTCGGTATCGGCATCGTCCTCTGACTGAGCGGCCTTGTGGTCCCCCTGCCGGGCGAGAATATCTTGTTGTCCGGAAGAGGACGGCAGCGCGTCTGATTCGGATACTGGCGCTGCTTCATGCTCGGAGGTATGAGTGCGGGCAAGACCTTCAAGTGAAGCTTGAAGGTCTTCCGTTTCCCCCATAGCAGGGTGCTGCGTGTCAGGCCCTGCTGCAGGAGCGTTGTGCCCGAGCAGACTGGTGACGCCCTGATCTAGCACTTCTCGCAAGGATACTGGCCCTTTGGCAAAATTGAGGGCCAGAAACCGCATAACGGCAGCTGTGTCCGGGGATTGACCTGAGGTCAGGGTGGAGGCGGCCCACGCCTGCCAGAACCCTGAATAGGCTGTGAACATACGGCTGAGTTTCTCAACCTGGGCTTCGCAAGAGTTTTGCTGCCCCGTTTTATAAAGCAGTTCGATCAGAAAGAGTCTCGCCTCAAGAAACTCGTCATGGCGCGCCAGACCCTGCTCCAAAACAGCCACAGCCTCATCGGAGTGCCCTTCTTCCACCAACAGTCGCGCCAGAGGAAAAAAAACCTTGGAGTTGGGCTCAAGCGCCAGAACTTCTTTATACCATTCAATTTTTTCCGTCATATATTACGGCTCCCGATGGGGTTTGGCCGATGCGTCGAAGAGGTAGAGCACCTCATTGTCTCGCACATAGTGCAGGCGCTGCCGGATCACTTTTTCCACATATTGGTTGTCAGACTGCAGGAGGCGGATTTCACGGCTGAGAGCCATGTTTTCCTTATCCAGGTCAGCTATCTGTTTTTCCAGGTCGGCATATTGTTTTTTGAGTTCACGATATTCAAGCAGACCCGTGGGCCCCCATACCGTACGGCTGAAAAGCACGATGCTTATGAGACCAAGCACCACAAGAATAAAGGATCGCCAGAACATTACTGCAACAGCCGCTTGTTTTGGGGCTTTCCTTTCCGGGAAAGCTTGAGTTCGGCCAAAAAGGTAGCTGTGGCGTTTTCAAGCCGCCGCACGTCCTCTTCGGCAAGTTTCATCTGATCCACTTGAGCAAGGTAATCCTTTAGTGAATTGAGTTCCATATCAAAGTAGCGCCCCCAGACCCCGGCGCGCATGTCGGGCTCCAATTCCAGAATGGTCTGGATGCAGTTTTTGAGGCGTATCTGCAACGTACTCATACTTTGTCGGAATCCTTACGCGCCTGCGTACGGCGGTAAAAATCATAGCAGTAATTGGAGCCAGAGATGAGGGCCAGAGCCAACGCTGCATACAAAAGCCACTCGCCAATGGGGCTGAGATCCATCCCCCATAGTGGATAATGCAGTATGAGCGGCACGATGGCAAAAATTTGCAGAATGGTTTTGGCTTTGCCGAACTTGTCAGCGGCAAGCACTATGCCTTCATCAATGGCTATGGTGCGCAGGCCGGTGACCACCAGTTCACGGCAGACCATAATGATGACAACCCAGGCCGGAGCCCAGCCAAGCCTAACAAACATGATGAGAACGGAACAGATTAGTACCTTATCTGCCAAGGGATCAAGAAACTTGCCCATGCTTGTGACCATGTTGGAACGGCGGGCAACGTAGCCATCGGCCCAGTCGGTCAGTGAAGCGAAAATAAAGGCCAGGGCAGCGAGTTTACAGGTAACCGGTCCCTCAAAATACAGCAGTAAAACTACCAGAGGGGTCATAAGAATACGTAATAGCGTAATTTTATTAGCAAGATTAAGCATGTAGTTCTTTTTGACGCTCCCGGAGATTTTTTGTCCAAATAACATAAAAGCAAACAGGAGAAAAGAAGAAAAAACTCCCCTACCGGGGCGCTTGAAGCCCGGCAGGGGAGTTTAACTTTTTGCGCTACAGGCTCAATGGAGTTTCGCACGCATCAGCAGTATGAAACAATCTCCAAAGAACGCAGAAACATGGCCTGCATAGTATCTGACAGCCGCTGCGTGTTTCAGACAGCGGGTCTATGGCTAGGCATGCGTGGAGGCCAAGGCTTCCAGGCTGGTGTCACAGGCAGAGGCAATGGCGTCGGCCAACTGCAAAAACGCTGTCTTGGCCGGGCTTTCCGCTTCAAGATACACAACAGGCACGCCGCGATCGGCCGCCACCACGGTAGTGGGATCCAGGGGCACGGCGCCCAGAAACTTCAGCGCATACCGTTTGGCAAGTTCTTCACCGCCGCCCTTTTTGAAAATGTCTATTTCCTGATGGCAATGCGGGCAAATCAGGCCGCTCATATTTTCCACGACGCCAAGTATGTTTGAATTGGTGTACTGTAGAAAATTGATGGCCTTGCGCACGTCGGCCAGTGAAATTTCCTGGGGCGTCGTCACCACCACGCACAGGGCGTCAGGGATGGACTGCATGACGGTCATGTGCTCGTCGCCTGTTCCTGGAGGTGAGTCAATGAGCAGAAAGTCGAGGTCCCCCCACTTAACGTCCGAAATGAACTGGCGTATGGCGGCCGTCTTTTTAGGGCCGCGCCACAGGATTGCCTGATCCTTGTCCTGCAGCAGGGAGTCCATCGAGATGACGGCGAGATTTTCATTATAGGCCGCAGGCAGCATGAGTTCGCCAGCCGGATCCATTTCAACCGTGCTGGTAAGGCCAAGGAGATTGGGCACGCTCGGGCCGTGCATGTCCACATCAAGGATGCCGACCTTGAAGCCACGTCGGGCCAAAGCGGCGGCCGTATTGACGGTGACCGAGCTCTTGCCCACCCCGCCCTTGCCGCTCATGACAAAAATCTTGTGTCGGATGTGCCCTAGCCTGTCGGCTATAATCTTGTCCTGCATGGCCGCAGGGTCATTGCACTTTCCATCGCCACCCTTGCCCGTTGAACTTGGACAGGAAGATGACGAGGAACAGGAGGAACAGGAAGCCATGATATCTCCTTATTTTTGATGGGCACCTGTATGGCTACCAGCCGTGGTCGCCCACCAGGTCCACAAAAATGGCGGGGCCCATATCTTCACTTACCATGCGCCCTTGCTCTTTACGCAGGCGCATAAGCCTTTGCGCGCGAGGACGCGGCCCCACAGGAATAAGTAAAATGCCGCCTTCATCAAGCTGATCCGTCAGGGGACGCGGCACTTCCGGTCCGCCTGCCGTAACAATAATCCGGTCAAACGGGGCAGCTTCAGGCATACCGAGCGTGCCGTCACGCCGCTGCATGTGAATACCGCGCAGCCCCAGCTGCCGCAAGAGGCTTGCGGTGCTTTGATACAGTTCGCGCAGCCGTTCCACCGTAAAAACCGTGCAGCCCATGGTCGCCAGTATGGCAGCCTGATAGCCGGAACCCGTGCCTATCTCCAGCACCCGCATGCCTCTGCGTAGTTCCAGAAGCTCGCTCATCAGAGCCACAACATAAGGCTGGGAGATGGTTTGTCCATAGCCTATGGGAAGGGGCGTATCTTCGTAAGCCTGGGCCCGCAGGGCCTCCTGCACAAAAAGATGTCGCGGGACGGCGCCCATGGCGGCCAAGACCTCCGCGTTGGTGATG
This sequence comes from Desulfovibrio sp. 86, assembly GCF_902702915.1. Taxonomy (NCBI): domain Bacteria; kingdom Pseudomonadati; phylum Thermodesulfobacteriota; class Desulfovibrionia; order Desulfovibrionales; family Desulfovibrionaceae; genus Desulfovibrio; species Desulfovibrio sp. 86. The sequence goes on from NZ_LR738849.1 coordinate 3,462,884, forward strand.
CCTCTGGCTTCAAGTTGCTCGCGCACCATGCGCCTCCGCAGACGTTTGGGGTCCACCGGGGAGGCTGCCGCGCGCTCTGGCGCTCTTATGCCTGGATGTCTGCTGTTTTGCATACTGCGGAAGTGAAAACAGATTTTTACCCTCAAGTCAATGCACGCTATGGCCCCGCGCGACTTTATAAATGTTCCAGACTTTTCCTTGAAAATTGGCGGCCTTTATGCAAGGCTTTTCCCTGAGCTTAATGAGGAGCCTGCAATGCGAAAGAAAAGTATGTTTTCAACTGTGCTTGGAGTTCTTGTGTTGGTCGTTCTAGGAGTGGGCGGCTATACTTTTTTCAAGGACCTTGAAGGTCCCATTATTGAAGTTACTCCCAACACAGGCAGAGTGTCCCCCGTCAGTGTGCTTAAGATCAACATGCAGGATGTTTCAGGAATCAGATCTGTTACTGTCGGCGTGAAAAAAAATAATGTCCTTAATGTTATTTTTAACAAACACTTTGATCAATATCTGCCAGAACGTACTGTTGAAGTGTCCTTCAAGGACGCCAACCTTCGCGAAGGCGCCTTTGACCTTGAGATACGCGCCACTGACGGCTCGCTTGCCGGTTTTGGCCAGGGCAATACCCGTACGTTGCAGCTTCCCATGCGCCTTGATACCCAGCCCCCGCGCATCTCGGTCAAAACGCTGCCCCCCAATGTGCGCCGTGGCGGCGCTGCCGTTGTCCGCTACACCATTGATAAAGAGGTGACCAGCAGCGGCGTCCTTGTGGCCGGCTATCTTGTTCCCGGCTACCTGCAAAAAGACGGCAGCTACGTCTGCTTTTTCCCCTATCCGTACACCATGACGGCCAAGGATTACAAAAACAGCGTGGAAATCACCGCCACCGACCTTGCGGGCAATGTGACCAAGAGCCGTTTGACTGTCATGGCCTTTGAACGGGTTTTCAAAAGCGACAGTCTTGAACTGACCGACAACTTTTTGCTGAGCGTGGAGGGCAAGTTGCGCCATCTGGCTCCCAATGCAGCCAACCCTCTTGAATGCTACTTGTATATCAATAATCAGGTGCGGGCCGCCAACGTTGAGGACTTGCGCAACATAAGCAAAGACTCCGCCTCGGCCATGTTGTGGAGCGGCGTTTTTACACGCATGCCCCGCTCCGCTCCGCGCGCGGGTTTTGCCGACCACAG